>JBBRXG010000017.1:0-35862 GCA_038248655.1 Gaiellales bacterium | reverse complement strand
GCATCATCAGACTGACCGCAAAGCGACCGTCGTCGCAGCGCCCGACGCCCACCCGAGCAGCCACCTCACCCGGTCAACAACTGGGCGATAAAGCCTGGACCCTTGACAAACGCGCCTCCATATCAGCTGAAGCCGGAATTCCCGATCTCAGGAGCAATGCAAAGGCTACGGCAGGGTTCACCGCCGCCAAGTCGAGTCACATCACCTCGCCGCCCGCCATCGCCGGCTCCGGGCCCTCCTCCCACCTCCACGTGTAGACGAGCCGCTCCGGGGGCTGGACCTCCCGGTACCCGCCGACCACGGTGTGCACCTCGCCCAAGTCAGTCTGCATCGAGAGGCGTAGCGTCCGCCCTCGCGGGCGTCGACGTCTGCGAGCGGCGTCGACCAGGTCGGCGCCGCCGCCCATCAGCGCTTCAGCACCTCGGGGTTCGTCCACGCCTCGAACACCTGGTCGCGCGGAGCGGCAAACCGGTGCGTCAGCTCGAGCGCGATCTCCTGACCGACCTCTGTCATCCCGTCAGGTCCTGGTTCTCGTCGGTTTCGGCAAGGTGGCGCTCGACCGTATCGAACTTCGACTCCCAGAGCGCCCGGTGGAGGTCGAGCCAGCGCGACGCCTCGTCGAGGGGGCGCGGGACGAGCCGCAGCACGCGGGTGCGTCCGACCGGCGTGCGGCTGACCACCCCCGCCTCCTCGAGGACGTCGAGATGCTTGGTCACGGCCGGCTTCGAGACGCCGAGGTCGCGCGACGCGTCGCCGACCGTCGCCGGCCCGGCGACGAGCCGGGCGACGATCGCCCGGCGGACGGGGTGCGAGAGGGCGAGGAAGCTTCGATCGAGTGTCGCTTGATTGTTCACCATCCGGTGAACTATATCATAGGGCGGCCGGGTCGGTCACGGGCGCGCGGCAGGCGAAGCGCTCGCAGACGTAGACCGCCGGTCTGCCCTCCACCCGTCCCTTGCCGGCCAGGAGCGGCACCTCCTCGCTCGGGCCGAAGACGGCGACCGTGTTCGGCTCGAACCGAGCCAGTGCAGCACGTGCGACCTCGTCCTCCGGCGAGCCGATGATCGCGAGCTCGCGCGGCGGCGATAGGTACAGCTCGAGCGCGCAGAGCGCCCACCCGAACGCCGACGGTGCTCGCGTCAGCCCGCGGTTGAGTAGCCGCAGCACGCCGACGGCGCGCCGCTCGAGCTCGTCGTCGCCGTAGATCCGCGCGAGGCGGAGGAGGACGAACGCGAGCATCGAGTTGCCGGACGGCACCGGGTTGTCGTCGAGATCCTTCTTGCGCGTGACGAGCTCCTCCGCGTCGTGCGCGGTCATGAAGAAGCCGCCGCGCTCCTCGTCGGCGAAGAGCTCGACCGCGAGCCGCGCGAGCCGGTTCGCCTCCTCGAGCCAGCGCAGCTCTCCGGTGGCGACGTGCAGCTCGTAGAGCCCGTGCGCAACGTCGGCGTAGTCCTCGAGGTACCCCATGATCGACGCGCGCCCGTCCCGCCAGGTCCGGAAGAGCCGACCGTCGCTCGTCGAAAGCTCGCCGAGCAGGAAGCTCCCGAGCCGTTCGGCTGCTTGTAACAGTCTGTTACTTGTAAACCTCCGCGCGGCCTCCGCGAGCGCGGCGAGAGCGAGGCCGTTCCAGGCGGCGATCGCCTTGTCGTCGCGGCCTGGCTGCGGGCGGCGCGAGCGCTCGTCGAGCAGGCGGGCGCGCAGCTCAGGGTCCAGCTCGCCACGGATGATCGAACGGCCGTGCTCGAACGGGTGGAGCAGCTCGGCGGGCACGCACTCGTCCTCCGTCCACGTGTAGGTCAGCCCTTCGATGCCATCCGTGTCGGCGTCCTGCGAGGAGGCGAAGCCGCCCTCGG
Organism: Gaiellales bacterium; assembly: GCA_038248655.1. Classification (GTDB taxonomy): domain Bacteria; phylum Actinomycetota; class Thermoleophilia; order Gaiellales; family Gaiellaceae; genus DATBLE01. The sequence goes on along the minus strand of JBBRXG010000017.1, from coordinate 34,009 downwards.
GCAGCGCGAGGTCGCGGAGCAGGTACTCGACGGTCTCCTCGACCACCTGCCGGTAGCGCTCCTTCCCGGTCACGACCCACGCGTGCAGGTAGGCGGGCACGAGCAGCGCGTTGTCGTACAGCATCTTCTCGAAGTGCGGGACGAGCCACGTTTCGTCGACGGAGTAGCGGTGGAAGCCGCCGCCGACCAGGTCGTACATCCCGCCGGCCGCCATCGCGTCGAGTGTCGTCGTCACCGGTTCGAGCTCGCCGCGCCGGAGCAGGAGCTCGAGCGCCGAGGCGGGTGGGAACTTGGGCGCGCCGCCGAAGCCGCCCCACCGAGGGTCGAAGGTGCGGAGCAGTGCACGCGCCGCATCCGACAGGATCGAGTCGGTGAGCGGCTCGGCGGACGGCGTCAGCGAGCTCGACCCGCGCACCGCCTCGACGAGCTGCGCGGCCGACTGGGCGACCTCCGCCCGCCGCTCCCGGTAGGCCTGCGCGACGGCCTCGAGCACCTGCCTGAAGCTCGGGAGGCCGTGGCGCGGCGCCGGCGGGTAGTACGTCCCGCCGAAGAACGGCTCACCGCCGGGCGTGAGGAAGACCGTCATCGGCCAGCCGCCCTGTCCCGTCATCGCGACGACCGCGTCCATGTACACGGCGTCCAGGTCGGGGCGCTCCTCGCGGTCGACCTTCACGCAGACGAAGTGCTCGTTCATCACCGCGGCCGTGGCCGCGTCCTCGAACGATTCGTGCTCCATCACGTGGCACCAGTGGCAGGCCGCATAGCCGATCGAGAGCAGGATCGGCCGGTCGTCGTCGCGCGCGCGGGCGAGCGCCTCGTCCCCCCACGGAAACCAGTCGACCGGGTTGTCAGCGTGCTGCAGGAGGTAGGGGCTGGTCTCTCCGGCGAGGCGGTTCATCCCGGAACGATAATCGCGTCACATGCCCGGGCCCGACTCGTATCTCGACCTCACCCTTCGCGATCTGCGCCTGGAGCTCGAACCCGAGGCTGCGCCCGGAGGCGGATCGGCGGCCGGGATCGTCGCGACCATGGCGGCCGCGCTCATCGCCAAGGCGGCTCACCGCTCCCAATCCTGGGACGAGGCGGCGACCGTGATCGCGCAGGCGGACTCGCTCGGAGCGCGCTGCGCCGAGCTCGCGTGGGACGACGCGGATGCCTTCCGGGAGGCGCTCGACGCGCTGGACCGGGGCGTGGAGGTCGCGGCGCCGCTCCGCCGGACGACCGACGTCCTGCTCGAGCTCGCCGAGACGGCGGCCGACGTCGCCTCGCTGGCCGCCCGGACGGCGGAGCGCTGCGACGGGCGATTCAGCGGCGACGCCGCCGCGGCGGCCGCCCTCGCGGCCGAGTCGCTCGTCTCCGTCAACCTGACGGTGACCGAGACGGACGAACGGCTCCAACGCGCGCACTCCCTGGCGGAGGGCGCGGCCGCGGCCGCGCTGCGCGCGCTCAGGGCCGGCGCGTGAGCTTCGCTCCGCTGTCCGGGGTGCGCGTCGTCGACGTCACCACGTCCTATGCCGGACCGACCTGCACCCAACTTCTCGGGGCGCTCGGGGCGGACGTGATCAAGATCGAGCCGGCGTCGGGCGACGAGGCACGGCTGTGGGGCCCGCCGTTCGTCGGGGGGCTCGGGACCCTCTTCGTCGCGGTCAACTCCGGGAAGCGCTCCGTCGCGCTCGACCTCCGTCGCGGGCGGGAGGTGGTCGAACGGCTCGTCGCCGGCGCGGACGTCTTCGTCCAGAGCCTTCGGCCGGGATTGGCGGACGAGCTCGGCCTCGGAGCAGCGGAGCTTCGCGCACGGCAACCGACCCTCGTCCACTGCACGATCTCCTCATACGGACCGACAGGCCCGAAGCGCTCGCTCCCCGGCTACGACCCGCTGCTCCAGGCCGCGGCGGGGATCATCAGCGTCACCGGCGAAGAGGGAGGCGCCGGCGTGCGCGTCGGGGTGTCGCTGATCGACCACTCGACGGGTATGTACGCGGCGTTCGCGATCGTCGCCGCGCTGCACGCCGGCGGCGGCCGCACGCTCGAGGTCTCGCTCTGGGAGACGGCGCTCTCGCTCGTCTCCTACCACCTCCTCGGCACCCTCGAGACGGGCGCCGTGCCGACGCCGCAGGGGACGGCGTTCCACGCGATCGCTCCGTACCAGGTGTTCCGGGCGGAAGACGGAGGACTGATGATCACGGCCGCCAACGACGGCCTCTTCCGGCGACTGGTGGAGGCGGTCGGGCTACCCGAGCTCGCCGACGACCCGCGCTTCGCGACGAATCCCGACCGGGTGGCGAATCGTCGGGCGCTCGCCGAGCTCCTCTCCGCACGGCTGCGCGAGAGGCCGCGCTCCGCCTGGGTCGAGAAGCTCGCGAGCGTCGGAGTGCCGGCGGCGCCGGTTCAGGACATCGGCGAGGTCGCAGCCGACCCGCAGACGAGCGCGACCGGGATCCTCCAGCACCTGGACGGGTTCACGACGCTCGGCCCCGCGTTCTCGATCGACGGCGACCGTCCGGCGTACGCGTCGCCCCCGCCGGCTCTCGGCGCCCATACGGCCGAGGTGCTGGCCGAGGCGGGCTACTCGGCCGACGAGATCGCCTCGCTCGAGAGCGACGGAATCGTCCGGCTCGGATAGAAAGGACGTAACACGAGGGTTTGCCGATCAATCCACCGCTCGTGCCTGGCACTCAACGTGTGACGAGAGCGAGCCAATCGATCCACACGCGGTGCCTGGCACTCGAGGCGTGACGAGAGGGAGCCAATCGATCCACAAGCACGCAGCAGCCGCGCGCGGTCGCCCTTCGGGCGGTGCGCAGACCGTCGAGCTAGCTAGCCGCTGAAGACCCGCGGCGGGGTGATCGTCCCCGCGACGATCTGCTCCTGGATGCGCCGGACGGCGGCGACCTCGCTCTTCGGAACCCTCGGGTTGATCTTGCCGAGCCCGACGCCGCCCTCCTTCAGGCCGTAGACGGCGTCGCCGCCCTTGAACGAGCCGTCCTGGACCGACTTGATCGCGAGGTAGACCGCCCTGTCGACCTTCTTCGTCGCGCTGGTCAACACGTGCGGGCCGAGGAACGACTGGTCGGCGTCGACGCCGATCCCCCACACCCCCTGCTCCCTGGCCGCGTCGAGGGCGCCGAGGCCGCAGCCGCCGGCGACCTGGAAGACGGCGCTCGAGCCGGCGGCGATCTGGTTCAGGGCGAGCGTCTTGCACTTCGCCTGGTCGGTGAAGTCCTGCGAGTAGGCGTTCAGCGTCTTGATCCCCGGATCGGCCCTCTTCGCCCCCGCCCGGTAGCCGGCGATGAAGCGGTCGACGGGCGGCTGCTTCTCGCCCGCGACCGAGCTGACGACGTCGCCTCCGTTCGAGACGCGCTTCGCCTCGAGACCGGCGAGGTAGCCGGCGAGGTAGCCGACCTGCTCCTCGCGGAAGAGCAGTCCGAGCACGTTCGGCGGGTCACCGGCGAGATCCTTGTCCGAGACGTCGACGATCGCGAAGTTGGTGTCAGGAAACCTCTTCGCGACCGAGCCCATCGCCGCGATCTCCGTATAGCCGACGCCGATCACGAGTGCGAAGCCACGGCGCGCGAACGAGGCCAGGTTCGGAATGTAGTCGGCCGACGACTTCGATTCGGCGACCTGGATCTGCACCCCGAGCTCACGCTTCGCCTGCTGGAGCCCCTTGAAGGCGAGGGCGTTGAACCCGCGGTCGTTCAGCCCACCCACGTCGGTGACCATGCCGATCCGCATGCCGCCGGTCGCCGTGGTCGTCGTCTGGGCGCTCGTCCCACCACCGCCACAGCCCGTCGCCACCGCGACGAGCGTCGCAGCCAGCACCAGCGCACCTGTCGATCTCGCCTTCATCGCGACCTCTCGATAGTTTACGACTGTGGAGCGAAAACCTGCGGGACACGATACCAATCCCGCCCAGGAGACGGTTGCGGTACTGCTCCAGGTGCGAAGCGGCCGGCTCCGGGCGCTCCTCTGGCGCCGAGGGCGGCCGCCCGACGACGGACGCTGGGCGCTCCCCGGCGGGCGGCTGCGACCGGACGACACGCTCGAGCAATCGATCCGACGCCACCTCGCGGCCAAGGTCGACGTGCGCGAGCTCTCGCACCTCGAGCAGCTCGAGACGCGCGCAGACCCGAAGGCCCGGCGCGTGACGACCGCCTACCTGGGACTCGTGCGCACCGACGTCGACCCTGCCGTGCCCGAAGACACGCGCTGGCACCCCGTGGATGCACTGCCGCGGACGGCGTTCGACCACGGCGACATCGCGCTCGCCGGGCGGGAGCGCCTACGCGCGAAGCTCTCCTACACGAACCTCGGATTCGCGATCGCCCCGGCGACGTTCACGATCTCGGAGCTGCGCGACCTGTACGCGGCTGCGCTGGGCCATGACGTCTCTGCGACGAACCTCCACCGCGTCCTCTACCGACGAGGCGTCCTCGCTCCGACCGGCGAGCGCCGCGCGCCGGGGCCGGCCGGGGGCAGACCGGGTGCGGTCTACCGCTTCGGCAGTGCGAGCCTCGAGATCACCGACCAGTTCGCGGTCCTCCGGCCGCCGGGCGGTTAGGATCGGACCGCAGGTGAAGGCATTCGGCATCGTCGCACTGGTCCTGGGCTCGATCGCTGCCGTGACCGCCCTCTTCGTGGCCACGATCCTGCTCGGGCCGCTCCTCTTCTGGATCGCCTGGAACCGGCTCGATCTCGCCCACTCGGTCGGCCTGCCGGAGCTCGGCTTCTGGGGAATCGTTCTCGCCACGCTCTTCCTCGGCCTCGGCTGGATCGGGAAGATGGTGATCGTGGCGATCGTCTTCATCGCCGACCCGGGCTGGTTCCACGGCGCCGCCCAGGTGCGCTGGCCCGAGCCGACGTTCAAGAACTTCGTCGCGATCGCGCTGCTCGCGCTGATCGCCACCCGTCCCCGGGCGTCGCGCCGCTGGAAGCGTCGCGGCCGGAGCGGCGGCATCGACTGGTCGGGCGAGGGCAGGCGCTGACGGCGAACCGATCGGCGGGACGCCGCCTCCGGTGCTCGCCTACCAGCCGCGACGGAGCACGATCACCGAACGAGCCTCCACCTGGACATCCCCGCGCGCGGCCCACGCGCGACCACCACGCTCCACCCGAGGCTCGGCGGTCGAGAGCTCGAGCTGCCAGCCCGGCCCGAAGCGGGCGGGCGGCAGGCGGAACCGCGTCGCCTCGGAGCCGGCGTTGAAGAGCAGGACGAAGCTCTCGTCGGTCACCGGCTCGCCATGCCTCGTGCTGGCCGGGATCTCGTCGCCGTTCAGGAACAGTCCGATCGAGCGCAGCCCGCCGTCGGCCCAGTCGCGGCGGGTCATCTTGCGGCCGTCGGGGCGGAACCACCAGCTGTCGGGAAGCCCGGAGCCGAGCGGCGAGTCGCCGGTGAGAAACTGCGGGCGACGGAAGACCGGGTGCTCGAGCCGGAAGCGGACGAGGCTGCGCGCGAACTCGAGCAGCTCGCGCCGCGGGGCGTCGAGCTCCCACTCGAACCAGCTGAGCTCGTTGTCCTGGCAGTAGGCGTTGTTGTTCCCGAGCTGAGTGCGTGCGAGCTCGTCGCCGCCGAGCAGCATCGGAACACCCTGCGAGAGCAGCAGCGTGGCGAGGAAGTTGCGGATCTGCCGCGCGCGCAGCTCGTTCACGCCCGGGTCGTCCGTCTGTCCCTCCACCCCGCAGTTCCAGCTCCGGTTGTCGTCGGTGCCGTCGCGGTTGTCCTCGAGATTCGCCTCGTTGTGCTTCTGGTTGTACGAGACGAGGTCGACGAGCGTGAAGCCGTCGTGGGCGGTGACGAAGTTGATCGACGCGTCAGGCCGGCGGCCGTCCCACTGGTACAGGTCGCTCGAGCCGGTGAACCGCTGCGCGAACTCGCCGAGCGAGCACTCGCCGCGCCAGAAGTCGCGCACGCGGTCGCGGTAGAGGCCGTTCCACTCCGCCCACAGGATCGGGAAGTTGCCGACCTGGTACCCGCCGGGGCCGACGTCCCAGGGCTCGGCGATCAGCTTCACCTGCGAGAGGACGGGGTCCTGGTGGATGGTGTCGAAGAAGGCGGAGAGGCGGTCGACGTCGTAGAACTCGCGGGCGAGCGCCGCGGCGAGGTCGAAGCGGAATCCGTCCACGTGGCAGTCGATCGTCCAGTAGCGGAGCGAGTCCATGATCAGCCGCAGGACGCTCGGATGCACCGGGTTGAGGCTGTTTCCCGTGCCGGTGAAGTCCATGTAGTGGCGCGGGTCGTCCGGCATCAGCCGGTAGTACGACGCGTTGTCGACGCCTCTGAAGCCGAGCATCGGTCCGAGGTGGTTCCCCTCGGCCGTGTGGTTGTAGACGACGTCGAGGATCACCTCGATTCCCGCCCGGTGAAGAGCCTTCACCATCCCCTTGAACTCGCGCACCTGCGCGCCGCGGGTGCCGGTCGCCGCATAGAGCGCGTGCGGGGCGAAGTAGCCGATCGAGCTGTAGCCCCAGTAGTTCGTCAGCCCTTTTCCGACCAGGTGGTGCTCGTCGATGATGTGGTGCACCGGGAGGAGCTCGACCGCGGTCACGCCGAGCGACGTCAGATGCGCGATCGCCTCCTCCGAGGCGAGGCCGGCGTAGCTGCCGCGGAGGTCGTCCCGGACGGAGGGGTGGCGAGCGGTGAACCCCTTCACGTGCACCTCGTAGATGACGGTGTCGTGCCAGGGCGTCCGCAGATGCTCGTCGCCCTCCCAGTCGAAGGTCGGGTCGATCACCACGCACTTGGGGATCGCGACCGCGTCGTCCTCGTCGTCTGCCTCCAGGTCTGCGTCCTCGCCGCCGTGGACGTAGGGAAGCGTGTTCGCCGCCTCCCAGTCGACCGCACCCTCGATCGACTTCGCATACGGGTCGATCAGCAGCTTGTGCGCGTTGAACCGATGCCCCTCCCGCGGCGCCCACGGCCCGTGTACGCGGTAGGCGTAGCGCTGCCCGGGCCCGACGTCCGTGAGGTAGCAGTGCCAGTTGAAGGCGGTGTGCTCGCCGAGGGGGACGCTCGTCTCCCTGTCGTGCTCGTCGAAGAGGCACAGCTCGACATGGTCGGCGTGCTCGGAGAACAGGGAGAAGTTGGTTCCCTCCTCGTCCCAGGTCGCCCCGAGGGGGAAGGGCGTGCCGGGCCAGACCCTCACGCCGAGAGCTCGACGGTCCGGGCGGCGAAGTCGACGCGAAGCTCGGCGCCGCCGCGGCGCACGGTCAGGACGTCGCCGTTCACGCTCGTCTCCATCTCGCGCGGGAGCGTACGTCGCAGCGCCAGCAGCCTGCGGTAGGAGTCGCGCACCCCGGGGCGCTCCCGGCGTGACAGTTTCGACGCCTCGAACGTCGCCGGATCCTGCGGATCGGGTATGTCCTGCCCGGAAAACGATCCGTAGGCGGCGAACTCGCGCCTTCGTCCCTCGCGCGCCGCCTCCGCGCTCGCCAGGTCGGCATGGTCGGTGAAGAATCGGAACGGACCTTCCTCGCCGTACTCCTCGCCCATGAAGAGAAGCGGCGTCTGGGCGCCGAAGAGGACGACCGACGAGGCGACGTGGAGCAGGTCGGGCGGAAGACGGTCTCCCCGCGCGCGATTGCCGATTTGATCGTGATTCTGCGCGCACACCACGTGAGCGGCCTGGGGGGTTCGGCCCAGCTCGTCCGCGACGTCCTGGACGCGGCCGAACGGCGCGTAGTGGCCCTCACGCTCGCCGGTGAGCAGAGCGTGCAGCGCGTGATGGAGCCCGTCCGCCCAGCGGGCGTCGTGGCCCCAGTCGGCGAGCGGACGGTCGTCGTCGACGGACGTCTCGGAGATCACGAGCGCGCCCGGCGCGGCGGCGTGCACCCGGGCGGCGAGCTCGGCGAGCACGTGCGGCCGCGAGTCGTCGTAGATCGTCTGCACCGCGTCCAGCCGCAGACCGTCGATCCCGTAGTCACGCACCCACAGCTCCGCGTTCTCGATCGCCCATTCCCTCACCGCGGGCTGCTCGAAGGCGGGCATCCGTCCCCAGAGCGCGTCGTGGCGATCGATGAAGTAAGGCCCGAAGGCGGCAAGCGCCTCCGATCCCGGGCCGACGTGGTTGTAGACGACGTCGAGGATCACCCCGAGCCCTTCCCGATGGGCGGCTTCGACGAGCCGCGCGAGCGCCGCCGGGCCGCCGTACGCCGGATGCGGCGCGGACATTTGGACGCCGTCGTAGCCCCAGCCCCGCTCGCCGGGGAACGTCGCCACCGGCATCAGCTCGATCGCGGTCACGCCGAACTCACGGAGAGCGGCGAGGTGCGGGAGGACCCCGTCGAACGTGCCCGCTGCCGAGAACGTCCCGACGTGCAGCTCGTAGATCACGAGCTCGTCGAGCGACAGACCTCGCCGGGCGACCGCGGGCCGCTCGACGATGCGAGACGGTCCGTCGACCCCCTCGGGCTGGAAGCACGAGCAGGGGTCCGGCCACGCCGAGCCGCCGTCGAGCACGTAGAGGTAGTCGTCGCCCGGCTCGGCGCGGAGCGCCCCCTCGAAGAAGCCGCGGTCTAGAGCAGCGAGCGGGTGAGTCTCGCCTCCGATTCGCACGCCGACCGCGCTCGCGCGCGGCGCCCAGACCCGGAATGCGGTCGTCCCGTCGCCGCGCGGTCTCGCCCCGATCGTGTTGTCGGTTCCGGACACTGAGGCGCTAGTAGCCGAGTGCCTCGGTCTGGACCCGTCGCGCGGCGGCCTCGTGCCGCTCCGGCGGGACGAGGTCGGCGACCATCGCCTGATCCGCGCCGCCGCCGATCGACCCGCCGACGCCGGCGAGCGCCATCAGCCCGAGGCCGACGACCACGTACTGGCCGACGAACGAGAAGGCGAGGAACACGACCGAGAGCAACCCCCATCCGAGCAGGATCAGGGGCCGGCGACCGACGTAGTCGGAGGCGTGCCCGCCGAGGTAGCCGGTGACGAGGCCGGCGACCGCGGCGACGAGGAAGGCGACGCCGAGCTCCTTCGAGGTCGCGCCGAGCTCCTCGATCGCCCAGATGCCTTCGGACGACCATCCGGCCGAGAACGTCGTCGAGCCGACGAACGAGACGGCGAGCACCGGCCGCAGGGTGCGGTCGACCTCGCCGCCCCAGACGAGGCGAAACAGCGTCGTGAAGATCCGCACCGCCGCATCCAACCAGGACCATCCGCAGCGGCCGCGACACTCCCAGGGAGTGATTCGCGAAGAGCTCGACAGGTTGATCGGCTGGAAGGAGCGGCACCGACGGCTCGTCGCGCGTCTGACGCTCGCGCTCGCACTGAGCGTCGTCGTCGACGTGATCGGAGCCGTACTGATGTGGCGGCTCGAGCGCAGTGCTCACGGCACCGAGATCCACGGTCTCGGCGACGCCTTCTTCTTCTCGACCGTTCAGCTCCTGACGATCTCGTCGCAGCTGAGGAATCCCTTGACCGCAGCCGGCCGCATCGTCGACGTCGCGCTCGAGTGCTGGGCGATCGCGGTCGTCACCGCCATGGCCGGCTCGTTCTCGGCGTTCTTCGTCGGCGGCGACAGACAGGGCTAGGCCGGAGCGAGCCAGACCACGCCGAGCGGCGGCAGCGTCACCTCCGCGGAGCACGGCTGTTCGTGCCACGGCCTCTGCTCGGCCTCGACCCCGCCCGGGTTCCCGACCCCGGAGCCTCCGTAGAGCTCGGCGTCGGTGTTCAGCACCTCCCGCCACGGGCCTGCCGTCGGAAGGCCGATCCGGTAGGCGGGGCGCGACACCGGCGCGAGGTTGCAGGCGCAGACGAGCTGCCTCGCTCCGCCGGCGGTGAGACGCATGAAGACGACCACGTTCTCTGCGCAGTCGTTCGGCTCGAGCCAGCGGAAGCCGCCGGGGTCGAAGTCGAGCTCCCAGAGGGCGGGCTCGGCGCGGTACCGCGCGTTCAGGTCGCGGACGAGCGACTGCACCCCGGAATGCTCCGGGCGCTCGAGCAGGTGCCAGTCGACGGAGCCCCCCGAGTCCCATTCGCGCTCCTGTGCGAGCTCGCCGCCCATGAACAGGAGCTTCTTGCCGGGGTGCGCCCACATGTACGCGAAGAGAGAGCGGAGGTTCGCGAGCTTCTGCCAGGGGTCCCCCGGCATCTTCTGAAGCAGCGAGCCCTTGCCGTGCACGACCTCGTCGTGCGAGAGCGGCAAGAGGAAGTTCTCGGAGAACGCGTAGACCATGCTGAAGGTCAGCTCATGGTGGTGGAACCGGCGGTGAATCGGGTCACGCCGGAAGTGCTCGAGCGTGTCGTGCATCCAGCCCATGTTCCACTTGAGCCCGAAGCCGAGCCCGCCGAGGTGAACCGGCCGCGAGACGCCCGGCCACGCGGTCGACTCCTCGGCGGCCATCAAGACGCCGGGCTCCCGGGCGTGCGCGAGCGTGTTCAGCTCCTGCAGGAACGCGATCGCATCGAGGTCCTCGTTGCCGCCGTACGCGTTCGACACCCACTCGCCGGCTCTCCGCGAGTAGTCGAGGTAGAGCATCGACGCGACGGCGTCCACCCGCAGGCCGTCGGCGTGGTACTCGCGGAGCCAGTGGAGGGCGCTCGCGAGCAGGAAGTTCCGGACCTCGTTCCGGCCGAAGTTGAACACGAGCGTCCCCAAGTCGGGATGGGCGCCTCGCCGGGGATCCTCGTGCTCGTAGAGCGCCGAGCCGTCGAAGCGCGCGAGCGCCCAGTCGTCGCGCGGAAAGTGGGCGGGGACGACGTCGAGGATCACCCCGACCCCGGCCGCGTGCAGCCGGTCGACGAAGCCGCGGAACTCGTCCGGGCTTCCGAATCTCGAGGTCGGCGCGAAGTAGCCGCTCACCTGATAGCCCCACGACGGCGCGTACGGATGCTCCATCACCGGCAGCAGCTCGACGTGGGTGAAGCCCATGTCCGTGACGTACTCGGCCAGCTCGTCCGCGAGCTCCGGGTACGAGAGCGGACGGTTGCCCTCGGCCGGGTTCAGCCGCCAGGAGCCGAGGTGGACCTCGTAGATCGCGATCGGAGCGCGGAGCGGCTCGGCTTCGTGCCGTCGCTCGAGCCATCCGGCGTCGTTCCACTCGTAGTCCGAGGCGAAGACGACCGACGCGTTCGCGGGCGGAACCTCGGCGCGGAACGCGAGCGGATCCGCCTTCAGCCGGAGCTTCCCCTCCCGGGTCCGGAGCTCGAACTTGTACCGCGAGCCGGCTGCGACTCCCGGAACGAAGAGCTCCCAGACGCCCGACGCCCCGAGCGTACGCATCGGGTGCAGACGCCCGTCCCAGCCGTTGAAGTCGCCGACGACGCTGACCGAGCGGGCGTTCGGCGCCCAGACCGCGAACGACGTGCCGGCAACGCCCCCGACCTCGCGCGGATGCGCGCCGAGCCGCTCGTAGAGCTCCTCGTGGCGGCCCTCGCCGACCAGGTGCAGGTCGAGCTCCCCCACCGTCGGCAGGAACGAGTAGGGATCGCGCAGCACGTAGGCGTCGCCGGCGGGGTAGCGCACCTCGAGCTCGTACTCGAGCGGGAGCGTCGCGTCGGAGACGACGCCCTCGAACACGCCCGAGTCGTTCTGCGGCTCGAGCTCGACGCCCATCGGCAGCACGCGCACCGACTCGGCGTCGGGCCGGTAGGCGCGGACGACGACGCCCTCGTCCGTCCGGTGCGCGCCGAGGTAGGCGTGCGGGTCGGCGAGCTCGTAGACCTCGGTCATGCCCTCATCGGCTGCTCGAGCATGCGCATGATCCCGGCGACCGGGATCCCCAGCCAGTCGGGGCGCATGTTCAGCTCGTAGCGCAGCTCGTAGACCGCCTTCTCGAGCTCGAAGACCGCGAGCAGCTGGTCGAACGCCTCGCGGCCGGAAGGGATGATCGTCGGCTCGACCGCCTCCAGGTAGCCGTCCAGGAACTCGTCGCGGGCGCGGTCCTCCCAGCCGCCCGGCGCGGGCGTGCCCCGCAGCATCTCGACGGCCGAGGCGGCGTAGGCGAACGAGCGGAGCATCCCGGCGACGTCGCGGAGCGGCGAGCGCTTCCGCCGCCGCTCGGGCAGCGAGCGGGCCGGCTCGCCCTCGAAGTCGAGGACGATCCAGTCGTCCGTCCACACGGTCTGGCCGAGGTGGAAGTCGCCGTGATGGCGGATGATCCGCCCGGTCGTCCCCGCGTGCGTCAGCATCCGCAGCCGCTCGCGCACCTCCTCGCCGCGCCCGAGGATCGGGTCGAGCACGTCCAGGTCGTCGGGAAGCTCGACGAAGGCCCGCGCGATCTCCTCGTCGACGCTCGCGGTCAGGAGGCCGAGCGACTCGACGCTCGCCTGCTCGGGGCCGAAGCTGGGGTCCCCGGGCTCGGAGGCGAGCACCGAATGCATCGTCGCGGTCACGACTCCGAGCCGGCCGAGCCGGCCGAGGAAGCGATCGGGCGCCTCGGCGAGCTCGTCGAGCGCCAGCTCCCAGCCGTCCAGCGCGTTCGGCACGAACTGCTGGACGATTCCGAGCGTCGCCTCCAGCGGACGGCCGACGTACGCGTACCAGCCGCCGAGCGGCGGTACGTTCGCGAACCCGTGCTCGGTCAGGAACCGGAGCATCTCGAGCTCCGGGTTGATCCCGGCCTCGAGGCGCCGGTACGCCTTCAGGATCAGCTCCTCGTCGAACACGACCGAGCTGTTCGTCTGCTCGCTCTGGATCGGGCGCGCGGTGGTGAGCTCGGAGCCGAGGCCGGCGAAGCCCTCGACCTGGTGGAACTCGACGGTGCCCTCGCCGGCGGGTTGGGGCTTTCCGGACCGGATCAGGTGGACGAGCTCACGGGCCAGCGCAGGGACGGCCAGCCCGTCGAGCTCCTCGCCGCTGAGCACCTGGTAGACCTCGTGCGTCCCTTCGCGGAAGCGCAGCTCGACGAGGGCGACGAGCAGGCCGGGAAGCTCCGCGGCGTCCAGCACGCGGGCCGCCATCACCTCGCGGCCCTTCGAGCCGAACCAGCGCTGCCGGGTGACGTAGTCGATCAGCCCGCGCTCGTCGAGGTCGGCCGCGCGTTTCATTCCGCGTCCCTGAGCTGGAACCAGAACCAGCCGCGCGGCGCGAGCGTGAGCAGATACGGCAGCGAGCCGATCGGCGGGAACGGCGAGCGGCCGAACATCTCCTCCGGCACGTGTCCCTCGTACTCGTCGAGGTCGAGCTCGACCGCCTGCGCCGAGCGGGCGAGGTTGTGGACGCAGAGGATCACGTCCTCCTCATACCGCCGGACGTGCGCAAATATCCGCGGGTTCTCCGGCCGCAGCGGCTCGTAGCTTCCGAGCCCGAACACCGGGTGCTCCTTGCGCAGGCCGATGAACCGGTGCAGCCAGCGCAGGAGCGAGGTCGGCGTGCGCAGCTGCGCCTCGACGTTCACGGCCTGGTAGCCGTACACCGGGTCCATCAGCGGCGGCAGGTAGAGCTGCGCGAAGTCCCCGCGCGAGAAGCCGCCGTTCCGGTCGCCGGTCCACTGCATCGGCGTGCGCACCCCGTCGCGGTCGCCGAGGTAGACGTTGTCGCCCATCCCGATCTCGTCGCCGTAGTAGAGGACGGGCGCGCCGGGCAGCGAGAACAGGATCGCGTGCATCAGCTCGATCTCGTCGCGTCCGTTGTCGAGCAGGGGGGCGAGGCGACGGCGGATCCCGAGGTTCAGCTTCGTGCGGGGATCCTTCGCGTATTCGACGTACATGTAGTCGCGCTCCTCGTCCGTGACCATCTCGAGCGTCAGCTCGTCGTGGTTTCGGAGGAAGAGGCCCCACTGCGCGCGCTCCGGGATCGGCGGCGTGCGGTCGAGGATCTCGATGATCGGCTTCGCCTCCTCGCGGCGCAGCGCCATGAACATCCGGGGCATGGCCGGGAAGTGGAAGGCCATGTGGCACTCGTCGCCCTCGCCATCGCCGAAGTAGTGGACGACGTCCTCCGGCCACTGGTTCGCCTCGGCGAGCAGCACGCGGTCGGGGTAGCGGGCGTCGATCTCCGCCCGCACGCGCTTCAGGTACGCGTGGGTCTCGGGCAGGTTCTCGCCGTTCGTCCCGTCGCGCTCGTACAGGTAGGGGACGGCGTCGAGGCGGAAGCCGTCGATTCCGAGGTCGAGCCAGAAGCGGAGGACGTTGAGCATCGCCTCCTGCACCTCGGGATTGTCGTAGTTCAGGTCGGGCTGGTGCGAGAAGAAGCGGTGCCAGAAGTACCGGCCGGCGACCGGGTCCCATGTCCAGTTGGACGGCTCGGTGTCGACGAAGATCACGCGCGCCTCCGGGTAGCGGTCGTCCGTGTCCGACCAGACGTACCAGTCGCGCTTCGGGGCGTCGGGGCTCGAGCGCGACTCCTGGTACCAGGGATGCTCGCTCGAGGTGTGGTTCATGACGAGATCGGCGATCACGCGCATCCCGCGCTGGTGCGCGGCCTCGACGAACGACTTGAAGTCGTCCACCGTGCCGTAGTCGTGGTGGATCGTGAAGAAGTCCGCGATGTCGTAGCCACCGTCCCGCAGCGGAGAAACGTACATGGGCAGGAGCCAGATGCAGTCGATCCCGAGCCACTGGAGATAGTCGAGCTTCTCGATCAGGCCGTGGAAGTCGCCCGAGCCGTCGTTGTTTCCGTCGAAGAAGCCGCGGATATGGATCTCGTAGAAGACCGCGCGCTTGAACCACAGCGGATCGGACTCGAACCAGTGCCCCGGCTCCGACATCTCAGGTGATCCGGCGCTCCGCGCCAGCCTCCCGAGATCGAGCGGCGACCGGGGGCGGAGCCGCCGGGCGGCGACTGGTTTTCCACAACCCGTGCCTGGCACCGGAGGCGTAACGAATGCGCAAGAAGGTCTCCACAGCTCTCATCTCGTCTCCACACGTAGCACGTGCGAGCGGCCGGGGCGGAGGCGAACGTAGTTGCGACCGATTCGCCACTGGAACCGGTCGCCGTCGACGAGGTCGGTGACCGCGTAGGCGGGAGGAAGCCCGAGCGATACCGGGACGACGACCACACCCTCCTGCTCGGCACGAGGGTCGAGGTTGACGCAGACGAGCACGACGTTCCCCGCCGAGCGCCGGGCGTACGCGATCAGCTGCTCGTTCTCCGTCTCGAGGAAGTCCAGGCCGTCGAGCCGCTGGAGCGCGGGGTTCTCGCGGCGCGCCCGGTTCAGCTGCCGGACGAGGGGGAGGAGCGGCCCCTCGAGCCGGCGCTTCTTCACCTCGTACTTCTCCGACGACAGGTACTCCTCGCTCCCTTCACGCAGGGGGACGCTCTCGAAGCTCTCGAACCCGGAGTAGATGCCGTACGAGGGCGAGAGCGTCGCCGCGAGCACCAGCCGCGCCTCGAACGCCGGCGGCCCCCCGCGCTGGAGGTACTCGTGGAGGATGTCCGGCGTGTTCGCGAAGAAGTTCGGGCGGTAGAACTCCGGCAGCGTCGAGCGGGGCAGCTGCGTCACGTACTCGACCAGCTCGGCCTTCGTGTTCTTCCAGGTGAAGTACGTGTACGACTGGCTGAAGCCGGCCTTTGCGAGCGCGGCCATCGTCGCCGGGCGCGTGAACGCCTCGGCGAGGAAGATCACCTCGGGATCGACCGTCCGCACCTCGCGGATCAGCCACTCCCAGAACCCGAGCGGCTTCGTATGCGGGTTGTCGACGCGGAAAGCCTTGACCCCCCGGCCCACCCAGTGGAGGACGACGTCCCGCAGCGCCGCCCACAGCCCGCGCCAGTCGTCGCTCTCGAAGTTGACGTTGTAGATGTCCTGGTAGCGCTTGGGCGGGTTCTCGGCGTACTTGAGCGTTCCGTCCGGGCGGCGGTGGAACCACTCGGGGTGCTCGCGCAGCCACGGGTGGTCCGGCGAGCACTGGATCGCGAAGTCGAGCGCGACCTCCAATCCGAGGCCCCGTGCCCGTGCAACGAGCCGGTCGAAGTCCTCGTCCGTGCCGAGCGCCGGGTCGATCGCGGTGTGGCCCCCCTCCTCCGCGCCGATCGCCCACGGGCTGCCGGGGTCGCCCCGCCGCGCCTGCAACGCGTTGTTTCGGCCCTTCCGGTTCGTCCGTCCGATCGGGTGGATGGGCGGAAAGTAGAGGACGTCGAACCCTGCCGCCGCGAGCTCGGGCAGCGACCTCTCGACCCCGCCGAACCCGCCCCACGAGCGTGGAAAGAGCTCGTACCACGAGCCGAACCGCGCCCGGACGCGGTCGACGTCGACGCCGAGCGCCTTCCCGAGCCCCGTCACCTCGGACCGGTCGTGATCGGCGCCGGCCAGCGCGGTCTCGACGTCGAGCTCCGGCACGCCGAAGAGTGCCGCTCCCTCGGCGAGCTCGCCGGCGAGATCGGCCTGCCCGGCCTCGACCTTGCGGCTCAGCTCGTCGCGCCACGACTCGAAGCGATCGACCCACGCCTGCACCGTGAACTCCCACCGGCCGCACGCGTCGACCGTGAACGTCCCGGTCCAGCGGTCGTCGACCTCGGGTCGCATCGGAGCCTCCTGCCACGACGAGGAGCCTGCCGGACGGTAGAGCACCGCGGCTCCGAGCACCTCGTGCCCGTCGCGGAAGACCGTCGCCCAGACCTCGACCTCGTCCCCCACCGACCGCTTGACCGGGTAGCGGCCGCAGTCGAGCTGGGGCCAGACGTCCTCGATCTGGATCCGGGCCGGCGGTGTGCGGGGAAGAGGCATCGCGTACGGTCGACTTTCAGCGAGCGAGATTCCCGAAACCGTATGCAGATTCAGCGATCGAGCGGCGTCCTGCTGCATGTGTCCTCGCTTCCCGGCGGACGGCTCGGCCGGGAGGCGTTCCGGTTCGTCGACTGGCTGGCGGCGGCCGGGCAGTCCTGGTGGGCGCTGCTCCCGCTCGGCCCGCCCGACTGGGCCGGCTCGCCGTACGCCTCGCCGTCGGCGTTCGCCGCCCACCCCGGCTACCTCGCGCGGCCGGCGGCGAGGCTCGGGCGGGGGGAGCTCGCCGCCTTCGTCGACCGGGAGCGCTACTGGATCGGCGACTGGGCCGCCTTCGCCGGCCCCGGGACGGCAGCCGACCAGGCCCGCTTCGACCGCGAGTGGCGCGCATTGCGGCGGTACGCGGCCGAGCGCGGCGTTCGCCTGCTCGGCGACATCCCGATCTACGTCGCGCGGGGAGCCGACACGGAGGCCCACGCGGAGCTGTTCCAGCGCGGGGTCGTCGCCGGCGCTCCGCCCGACTCGCTCAGCGCGGTCGGCCAGCTGTGGGGCAACCCGCTCTACGACTGGGGCGCGCTGCGCGCGCACGGCTACCACTGGTGGATCGAGCGGCTGCGGCGGACGTTCGAGCTCGTCGACCTCGCCCGGATCGACCACTTCCGCGGCTTCGTCGCGTACTGGGCCGTACCCGCCGGGAACCGGACCGCGAAGCGCGGACGGTGGCGGCGCGGCCCGGGAGCGAGCCTGTTTCGGGCCGCCGAGCAGGCACTCGGGCCGCTCCCGCTCGTCGCCGAGGACCTCGGTGTGATCACGCGGCCGGTCGAGCGGCTGCGCGACCAGCTCGGGCTCCCCGGGATGGTCGTGATGCAGTTCGGCTATGAAGGCCCCCGGTCGAATCCCCATCGCCTCGAGAACCACCGTCGCCGCGCCCTCGTCTACGTCGGCACGCACGACTGCGACACGGCGGTCGGCTGGTGGCACTCGCTTTCGTCGCGCGAGCGACGGGCGACGGGACTGCCCGGGGTCGAGCCGCACTGGGAGCTGATCGAGGCCGCGTTCTCGTCCAAGGCCGAGCTCGCGATCGTCCAGGCCCAGGACGTGCTCGGCCTCGGCAGCGGCGCACGGATGAACAGGCCGGGAACGAGCAAGGGCAACTGGCGGTGGCGGCTGTCGCCGCGGCAGCTGACGGCGGAGCATGCGGCCCGACTGCGCGCGGCGACCGAGGCCGCCGGCCGCGGAGCTACTTCCTGACCGCCTCGAACTTGTAGCCCACCCCGTACCGGGTCTGGATGAACGTGTGCGCCGCCGCCGGGAGGTCGAGCTTCTCGCGCAGCTTCTTGACGAACACGTCGACCGTCCGGTCGCGGTGCGTCTCTCGCCTCCCCCAGAGCCGCTGGAGCAGCTCGTCGCGCGTCACCACGCGGCCCTGGTCGAGCGCCAGCGCGTAGAGGAGCCGGAACTCGGTCGGCGTCAGGTCGGCGCTCTCGCCGGCCACGTACGCCTGCACCTCGCGGGGGTCGATGCGCAGCTCCTCGACCTCGATCGGCTCCCCGCGCGGGGCCTCCTGCGGGCGCACTCCCCGACGAGCGGCCGCCCGTACCCGCGCGACCAGCTCCTTCATCGAGAACGGCTTGACGAGGTAGTCGTCGGCGCCGATCTCGAGCGCGTGCACCCGGTCGTGCTCGGTGCCGCGGGCGCTGACGACGACGATCGGCGTCCCGATCCCCTCCGACCGGGCGGACTCGATCACGCTCCAGCCGTCCTGGCCCGGCAGCATCAGGTCGAGCACGCAGACGTCGGGGTGCTCGTAGCGGAGGCGGGCGAGGCCGAGCTCGCCCTTGGCGACGCTGACGGTGTCGAAGCCGCCGGCCTCGAGGTGACGGGCCATGCCGTCGGCGATCACCGCGTCGTCCTCGACGATCAGCACCCGAGGCATCACGGCCTACGATAGACCGAGGTTCCGGTACGGACCGGTGAAGAAGTGGTGAAACCCTGGTGAACCCGTTCCGCCGCAGACGGCCGGCCCCCGACCGGGTCGGGTCCGACCGCGCCGACGCCGAGCGAGCGCACGTCCTGATCGAGGAGAGCCGCGAGATCGTCGTCGTCCTGGACGACTCGCGACGCGTCGTCGCCGCCAGCCGCCGTGCCCGCGAGGCGCTCGATCGCCTGGTCGAAGGCGCACCCTTCCCAGAGGAGCTCCTCCAGGTCGGCGGCCGTGCGCCGTTCGAGATCCCCTACGAGGTACGGGGCCGCCGTGAGACGCTCCTCTACCTGAGCGCGCCCGGCGACCTCGCGGCGTATCAGGAGCTGCGGGCCGGCTTCACCGCCGCCGTCTCCCACGAGTTGCGCACGCCGCTGGCGCGGCTGCTCGCCCTGCTCGAGAACGCATCCTTGCCCGCCGCCGAGCACGGGAAGCTGCTCGAGCGCGCCCGCGACGAGGTCGTCCGGATCGGCGAGCTGATCGACGACGTCCTCTTCCTGAGCGAGCTGGAGAGCGGCCGGGCGGTGGTCGCGCTCGGATCGATCCGCGCGCTGCCCGTGATCGAGCAGGTCGTCGCCGAGACCGGCGAGCGGGCGGATCGAGCGGGGCTGACCCTGGCCGTGGACTGCACCGCGTCGCTGGAGCTCCCGCTCCGGGCGCGCATGCTGCAGGTCGTCGTCGAGAACCTCGTCGAGAACGCGATCCGCCACGCCGGGCCGAGGGCGACCTGCACGATCTCGGTCGTCGAAACCGGCGACGGACGCACGCTCGTCGTCTCCGACGACGGCGCCGGCGTCACCGAGGAAGAGCTGCCACGGCTCTTCGAGCGCTTCTACCGGGCCGACCGTGCGCGGACGACGCTCGGCACCGGCCTCGGCCTGGCAATCGTCAAGCACGTGGTCGCCGCCGCGGGCGGCACGGTCGAGGCGAGCTCCGCTCCCGGGCGGGGGCTCACCGTCACCTGCACGTTCCCGGCGCGGCTCTGATACACAAGCGCCGCACATGCGGATCCGGTTCATTCCCCAGCGCCGCGAGTTCTTCGAGATCTTCTGCCGGGCGTCGTCGAACGCCGTCGACATCGGCCGGCTGCTGGTCCAGCTGCTCGACCGTTTCCCCACGGACGGCGCGGAGCTGATCGGGCAGATCAAGGAGCACGAGCACACCGGCGACGACCTCACGCACGAGCTGGTCGACCTGCTCAACCGCACGTTCGTCACACCGTTCGACCGTGACGACATCTTCCGGCTCGCATCCGCGATCGACGACGTCTGCGACTACGTCGACGAGACCGCCGACAACCTCGGCTCCTACGGCATCTCCGAGGTGCCGAAGCACGCCCGCGAGCAGGCAGACGTGATCCTCCGCGCCACGATCCAGCTGGACGAGGCGATCCAGCGGCTGCCCGGCTTCAAGGACTCGAGCTCCCAGCTGAACGCGCTCCGCGAGCTCGAGGACGAAGGCGACCGCCTGCTGCGGGACGGCGTCGGCGAGCTGTTCCGGTCCGGCGCCGACCCGTTGACCGTGATCCGCTGGAAGGACATTCACGAAGGGCTCGAGGAAGCAGTCGACGCGTGCGAGAACGCAGCCGACGTCCTCGAGGCGATCCTGGTCAAGAACCGGTAGACGAATGGGGGGCGACCTCCTCCTCGTCCTGGTGGTCGTCGTCGCGCTCGGGTTCGACTTCACCAACGGCTTCCACGACACCGCGAACGCGGTCGCGACGTCGGTCTCGACACGCGCGCTGTCACCGCGGCTCGCGGTCGCGATCGCGGCGGGCGCCAACCTCGCCGGCGCGTTCGTCACGACCGCGGTCGCGAAGACGATCGGCAAGGGAATCATCGACTCGGGCCTCGCGACCATGCACACGGTGCTCGCCGCGCTGATCGGAGCGATCGCCTGGAACCTGCTCACCTGGTGGCTCGGGCTGCCGTCGAGCTCGTCGCACGCGCTGATCGGCGGCCTGGTCGGCGCCGCGCTCGCCCAGTCGGGCTCGGGCGGCGTGCAGTGGCACGGGCTCGCGCACAAGGTGATCATCCCCGCGTTCGCGGCGCCGACGATCGCGTTCGCGGTCGGCTTCCTGTTCCTGCTGGCGATCTTCTGGACCTTCCAGCGCCTCCGCTCGTCGGTCGCGAACCGGGCCTTCCGACTCGGTCAGCTCGCCTCGGGGACGTTCATGGCCTTCACGCACGGCGCCAACGACGCGCAGAAGACGATGGGCGTGATCGCGCTCGCCCTGTTCGCGAACGGCTCGATCGGCCACTTCTACATCCCGACGTGGGTGAAGATCGCCGCCGGGTGCGCGATCGCGGGCGGCACGTACGTCGGCGGCTGGCGGATCATGCGCACGCTCGGCCAGCGGCTGTACAAGATGGAGCCGGCCGGTGGGTTCGCCGCCCAGACCACGGCGGGCGTCGTCATCTACGTGGCGACGCGCTTCGGCTACCCGCTCTCGACGACACATGTGATCTCGGGCGCGGTGCTCGGCACCGGCTCGACGAGGCGGCTCTCCGCCGTGCGCTGGGGCCTCGCCGGCAACATCGTCGTCGCCTGGTTTCTGACCATCCCGGCGGCGGCGCTGGTCGCCGCCGCCGTCTACTGGCCGGTGGAGGGGATCTTCTAGCCCTGCACCCGCTTCAGCGTCCGCTCGGAGGCGATCAGCACGACCTTCGGGATCGGGACGAAGAGCAGCCTCGGCCCGAGCTTCTGGCCCTGGGTGAGCGCGTAGAAGACGAACTTCCGCAATGCGGCCGCCTTGTCGGAGCTGGTCGGCAGGAGCACGTAGGAGAAGGTGCAGATCGGGTACGCCAGCGGGTTGCCCTTCGCCGGGTTGACGATGTGCATCTCGTTGTTCGGCCCGACCTTCTTGACGAGCGACGACGCGGCTGCGATCGCCCGCAGGCCGGGTGTGACGAACTTGCCGTCGTTGTTTCGGATCGATGCGAACTTGATCCGGTTGGTCAGGGCGTAGGCGACGTCCACGTAGCCGATCGCGCCCTCGGTGTTCTTGACCACGCCGGCGAGGCCAGAGCTACCGCGGCCGCCGACGCCCGTCGGGAAGTTGACCTGCGTCGAGGTGCCGACCTTGGACTTCCACTCGCCGCTGACCGACGAGAGGTAGTCCGTGAAGTTGTAGGTCGTCCCCGATCCGTCGGAGCGGAAGACCGGCGTGACCCTCGTGTCCGGCAGATTGACCCGTGGGTTGATTCTCTTGATCGCCGGGTCGTTCCACTTGGTGATCCGCGCGAGATACATGCCGGTGATGATCGCGCCCGTCAACTTCAGGTTGTTCGGGACGCCGGGCAGGTTGTAGACGATCGACGTCGAGGACAGCACCCACGGGATCTGGACGCAGCCCTTGCAGGCCGAAAGCTGATCGGGCGTCAGCGGAGCGTCGCTCGCTCCGAAATCGACCGTGCGGACTGTGATCGACGCGATCCCCCCGCCCGAGCCGATCGGGTTGTAGTTCACCTTCGTGCCCGTCTTCGACTCGTAGTCCTTCTGCCACTGAGAGATCAGCGGGAACGGAAACGTCGCGCCGGCCCCGTTGAGCGTGTCCGCCTGTCGTGACGACCCGCCGGCGAACGCGGCCGCGGACGCGACGAGCGCCGCGGCCAGGAGCCCGACGATGGACAGAGCCTTGGTTTTCATTCCTCCCTTTCTCCGATGTGTCCAATCGCGGCCAGTGTCGCCGGCCCGCGGATGGACGTGGGCACCCGGTCGGTGAACCTCTGGTGAAAGGGTTGTGAAGTCGTCGAGGGGCTAGCGCTCGAGCCGTCTGCGGCTGCGTGCGAGCGCCACACGCGATGCGAGGCTCGTGACCAGGACGAAAACGATGAGCACGAAGGCGGCCGCCCAGGCCTGGTCGTTCAGGTGCCGGTCGGGGGCCTCGGCGTACGTGAAGATCACAACCGGCACCGACGCGAGTGGGTGCGCCGGGCTCGCGGCGACCGAGTTCGTGAACAGGGAGCAGGTGAAGAGGAGAGGAGCGGTCTCGCCGGCCGCCCGTGCGACCGCGAGCGTCGTACCCGTGAGGATCCCGCTCAGCGTCGTCGGCAGGACCACGCTGACGATCGTCCTCCACTTGCTGACGCCGAGCGCCAGACTGGCCTCGCGCAAGCGGGCCGGGACGAGCGTGAGCACCTCCTGGGTCGAGCGGGCGATCAGCGGGAGCATGATGATCGCCAGCGCGAGCGAGCCGATGAACGCGTTCTGGCCGCGGCCGGCGACGAGGAGCGCGAACAGGAAGATCCCGATCACGATCGAGGGGAGCCCGTTGAGGACGTCCAGCGTCAGCCTGATCGCCCGGGCGGAGCGCCGACCGGCGAACTCGCTCACGTAGATCGCGGCGAGGACGCCCACGGGGAGCGCGATTGCCGCCGCGAGTCCGACCAGGACGAGACTGCCGACGAAGGCGTGCGCGATGCCGCCGCCCTGCTCGCCGAAGGTCGCCTGCGTCTTGGTGAACAGGTCGAGGTCGATCGCCGGGATGCCCTCGAGCAGCACCGAGATCGTGACGATTCCGAGCACGCCGACCGCCGCTCCCGCTGCGAGCAGCCAGAGGCACTCGACTGCACGGTTGACGAGCTTGCGCCGGCGCACGCGGCCGCCTGCGACGAGACTGCGGTGCGCGGCCGTATCCATCAGCTCCCGCCCGTCCGCTGGAGCTCGAAGCGGTGAACGATCACCTGAGCGGCGATGTTCGTCAAGAGCGCGAAGACGAGCAGGATCAGCGCCAGGTAGACAATCGAGGCGACGTGGACGTTCGAGACCGCGCCCTGGTACTGGGCGGCGATCCGGCTGGCCAGCGTGTCGCCCGGGTCGAAGAGCGACACCGGGCGATCGAGAAAGCCTCCGATCACCTGGGTGACCGCGATCGCCTCGCCGACGGCGCGGCCCATTCCGAGCAGCACCGCCGCGACGACCCCGCCGCGGGTGTAGTGGAGGACGACGCCCCGGACCATCTCCCAGCGCGTCAACCCGAGGCCGTAGGCGCCCTCCTTCAGCTCGTTCGGCACGCTCTTGAACAGCTCGCGGCTGACGCTCGCCGTGATCGGGACGATCATGATCGCCAGGATCAGGATCGCCGTGAACAGGTCGCCGCCGCCCGGTCTCGGCTCGCCGAACAGAGGGACGAAGCCGAGCGTTCGGTGCAGGAACGGCTCCACGTGCGCGTGCAGGAAGGGGCTCAGAACGAAGATCCCCCACAGGCCGAGCACGACGCTCGGGACCGCGGCGAGCATCTCGACGAGCGAGCCGATCAGGCCGCGGACGGCCGGCGGCGCGAGCTCGGTCAGGAAGAGGGCGATCCCGATCGCGAGCGGGGCGGCGATCAGAACCGCGGCGAACGAGGTGAGCACGGTGCCGTAGAGGAAGTCGAGGGCGCCGAACCGGCCCGTGACCGGATCCCAGGCCTCGTGCCAGAGGAATCCGATTCCGAAGGTCCGGATCGCGGGCCAGGCGCCGTACGCGACGCGGTAGCCGATCAGGCCGAGGATCACGATCGATCCGAAGCCGGCGAGACCGGTCAGCGCGTGCAGAGCGGTGTCGCCGACCCGGTCGCCGAGCCGGCGCCGCGAGCGCAGAGCGTCGGACGGAGGCGCGAGCTCCATGACGGCACCTATAGCGTCGATCGGGCCGGCCAGGGCCTGCTTCACCAGGTCGACACCAGTCGTTCACATCCCATAGACCCCGGTCGCGTACGGGTCGGCGACACTCGTGTCCTGCCCGTCGAGCTGGCACCGGTGGACCTCGCCGCGCGCGCCGACGCGCTGCCCGTCGGCACCCGTGAGGTCGTCTTCGACGTCGACGATCTGAGCGTCGCCTACGGCACGAACGTGGCCGTTCGCGATGTCAGCCTCGACGTCTACCGGCACCTGATCACAGCGGTGATCGGCCCGTCCGGCTGCGGGAAGAGCACGTTCATCCGCTGTCTGAACCGAATGAACGACCTCGTCCCGAGCGTGAAGGTCGGCGGCCGGATCCTCTACCACGGCGAGGATCTGTACGGCCCGGATGCGGATCCCGTCGAGATCCGACGGCGGATCGGGATGGTGTTCCAGAAGGCCAATCCGTTCCCGAAGTCGATCTACGACAACGTCGCCTTCGCTCCGCGCGTGCTCGGGCTGGGCGAGGACCTCGACGGTCGAGTCGAACGGGCGCTCCGCGACGCGGCGCTCTGGGACGAGGTGAAGGACCGCCTCGGGCGGAGCGCGCTCGCGCTCTCGGGCGGTCAGCAGCAGCGGCTCTGCATCGCGCGCGCGCTCGCGGTCGAGCCCGAGGTGATCCTGCTCGACGAGCCGGCCTCCGCGCTCGATCCGATCTCGACCTCGGCGATCGAGGACCTGATGCACGAGCTGAAGCGGGAGTACACGCTCGTGATCGTCACGCACAACATGCAGCAGGCGGCCCGTGTCGCCGACATGACCGCTTTCTTCAGCCTCGAGGAGCGGGAGGGCGAGCGGGCGGGCGTCCTCGTCGAGTACGACGAGACCGCAAGAATCTTCACTCACCCTTCCGATCCCCGCACGGAGGGGTACGTGACCGGCCGGTTCGGCTAGTGCGGGTCACGTTCCACGAGGAGCTCGTCGAGCTGGAGGACGCTCTTCAGCGCGAGGGTGAGCTCGTCGTGCGCTCGCTCCGGGCGGCCGCCGAGGCGCTGGCCGGCGCGGATGCGCAGCTCGCCGACGAGGTGATTGCCTTCGACGACGACGTCGACGCGCGCTACTTCGCGATCGAGGAGGGGATCCAGTCGCTCCTCGCCAGGCAGACGCCGGTCGCGACCGATCTGCGGCTCGTCCTCGCGATCCTGCACGTCAATCTCCATCTCGAGCGGATGGCCGACTACTGTACGACGGTCGCGAAGCTGACGAAGCTGGTGGGAGGGGCGAAACGCGATCCGGAGATCCTCGACGCGCTCGCCGAGATGAGCGAGCGGGACGAGGAGATGATCCGTGTCGCGCTCGAGTCGTTCCGGCTCCGCGACCTCGCCCGCGCCGAGTCGCTCGTCGAGCTCGACGAAGAGATCGACCGCGCGAACCGGCGAACCGTCGAGCACGTCCTCGAGCTCGACGCCGAGCAGCGCGAGTGGGGCCTGCGTATGCTGGTCGTCTCGCGCTGTCTCGAGCGCGTCGGGGACCATGCGGTCGATATCGGTGAGCAGACGGCCTACCTCATCACGGGCGAGTTCCGCGAGTTCACCGACGCCTCGCATCCCGAGGAGCTGGGCTAGGCTCGCCGGCCTCCTGGCCGCCGGCGCGCTCGCCGGCGCCGCTCCCGTCGGTGCGGCCCCGGTGCCGCCCGGCGCGGTCCGCTTCGCGTTCACGGGCGACATCGCGATGGTCGGTGGGCCAGCCGACTCGTACTTCCGGTCGGCGAGCGTCGCCCTCGAGGGCGACGTCGTCCTCGGCAACCTCGAGGGGACGCTGACCCCGCGGGGGGAGTCGAAGTGCGGCTCCGGCAGCTCGAGCTGCTTCGCCTTCCGGGCGCCGCCCGCGTACGCCTCGGTCCTGAAGCGGGCCGGGTTCACGGTGCTGAACCTGGCCAACAACCATGCGCTCGACTTCGGATCGGTCGGACAGCGGGACACGGTCGCCGCCGTCCGCCGCGCCGGATTGCTGACCACCGGGCGGCCGGGAGAGATCGCCTACGTGAAGGTGCGTGGGACGCGGGTGGCGATCGTCGGCTTCGCACCGTACCAGTGGGCGCAGAGCCTGCTCGACATCCCGGCCGCCGAGGCCCTCGTCCGCAGGGCGGACGCGTGGGCGGATCTCGTCGTGGTGACGATGCACGCGGGTGCCGAAGGCGCGGATCACCAGCACGTGAGGCCGGGAACGGAGTGGTTCCTCGGCGAGAACCGCGGGAACGCGGTCCGGTTCGCCCACGCGGTCGTCCGCGCCGGCGCCGACCTCGTCGTCGGTAGCGGCCCGCACGTCCTGCGCGGAATGGAGTGGTACCACGGACGGCTGATCGCGTACTCGATGGGCAACTTCGTCGGCTACGGCACGCTCTCGACCGCGGGCGTGTCGAGCGTGTCCGGGACCCTCCAGGTCACGCTGCGCCGAGACGCGGCCTGGGTCTCGGGCCGCGTGGTCCCGCTCACGCTCGCCCCGGACGGGATCCCTCGGCCGGACTCCGCCGGAGCCGCCGACGGCGTCGTCCGCCTGCTCTCGAAGGTGGACTTCGGCAGCCGCGCGATGCTGATCTCACCCACGGGCCTCCTGCGCCCGCCCCTCCGATGACCGCGTCGTGCCGGTCGAGGGGATTCAACGTGAGCTCGCCGCCCTCGTCGCCCGCGTGAGCTAGCCCGACCCGAGCGCCTGGTCGAGCGCGCGGCGTACGAGCACCGCAGCGAGGTGCCGACGGAATTCGGCGCTGCCGTTCGTGTCGCTGGGAGGATCCGTCCCCTCCGCGGCGCGTTCGGCTGCTGCGGCTCGATCCTCCCCACTCGCCAGAGCGCGCTCGACCGCCGACGCCCGCAAGGGCGTCGCCCCCATGCTCGTCAGCGCAACACGGGTACCGCCGTCGTCCTGCACCGCCGCGACCCCGACGGTCGCCCAGTCCTGGGCGCGGCGATGGAACTTGAGATACGACCAGCCACCAGCGAGGACCGGCACGCGGATCTCGGTCAGCACGTCCCTGGGCCCGGCGGCGGTCTCGAAGACACCGCGAAAGAACTCCGCGGCGCCCACCGTCCGCTCGCCGTCAGGGCCTTGCAGAACGAGCTCTGCCTCGAGCGCGAGCAGCACGGCCGGAAGGTCCGAGGCCGGGTCGCCGTGCGCGACCGAGCCGCCGACCGTGCCGCGGTGCCGCACCTGCGGGTCCCCGATCAGGGATGCCGTGTGGGCGATGATCCCGCAGCGCTCCTTCAGCAGCTGGTTGCAGGCAGCGTCGTGGTGGCGCGTGAGGGCGCCGACCGCGATCCGACCGCCGTCCTGTCGGATGTAGGACAGCTCGCGGAGCCGGCCGACGTCGACGAGCAACGACGGCCGGGCAAAGCGGAGCCGCATCAGCGGCAGCAGCGAGTGACCGCCAGCCAGTAGCTTCGCGCCCTCCTGGCTGCCGAGCAGCTCGACGGCGTGCTCGACGGAGTCCGCCCTCTCGTAGGCGAACCGGTCGGGGATCATGCGCTCTCGCCTCCTCGGTCGGCGCCGGCGGCGCCCCGAGAAGCCGAGCCCTCGATCGCCCGCCAGACCCGCTCCGGCGTTGCGGGCATCTGCACATCCTCGACGCCGTAGGGCTTCAGTGCGTCCACGACCGCGTTCATCACCGCCGCCGGCGAGGCAATCGCCCCGGTCTCGCCAACGCCCTTCACTCCGAGCGGGTTCGTCGGGCTCGCCGTCTCGGTCCGCTCGAGCTCGAACGACGGCAGCTCGGCCGCCGACGGCACGAGGTAGTTGACGAGGGACCCCGTGACGAGGTTCCCGTCCTCGTCGTAGACCGCCTCCTCGAAGAGCGCCTGCGCGACACCCTGCGCGATTCCTCCGTGCACCTGGCCGTCGACGATCATCGGGTTGATGACGGTGCCGACGTCGTCGACGGCGATGTAGCTGACGAGATCGGCTGCGCCCGTCTCCGTGTCGATCTCCACGACGGCCAGGTGCGCACCCGAGGGCCAGCTGAAGTTGGGTGGGTCGTAGACGTACGTAGCCTCGAGCCCGGGCTCCATCCCGTCCGGCAGGTTGTGGGCAGTCCAGGCCGCGAACGCGGCCTCCGTCACCGACATCCCGCGCTCCGGGCTGCCCTTGACGCTGAACCTGCCTTCGACGTACTCGAGGTCATCCTCGGCCGCCTCGAGCTGGTGGGCGACGATCGCGCGCGCCTTGTCGATCACCTTGTCGGCGGCGTGGTAGAGCGCAACTCCCCCGACGGCGAGGCTGCGGCTGCCGTAGGTGTCCATCCCGAGCGGGACGACGGCCGTGTCGCCGTGCAGGACCTCCACGGCGCCGACGTCGACGCCGAGCCGGTCGGCCGCGATCTGCGACCACGTCGTCTCGTGGCCCTGCCCGTGCGGAGAGGTACCGGTCAGGACCTGTACCGCGCCGGTCGGCAGGCAGCGGATCGTTGCCGCATCCCACCCCCCGGCGCCGTAGCGGAGAGAGGCGAGGATGCGCGACGGCGCGAGCCCGCACATCTCGACGTATGTCGAGAGGCCGATCCCGAGCTGCTTGGGGTCACCGCGCCCGCGGCGGCTCTCTTGCTCGGCGCGCAGCGCGTCGTAGCCGGCGATCTCGAGCGCGCGGTCGAGCACTGCGTTGAAGTCGCCGGCGTCGATCGTCAGGCCGGAGGCGAGCGTCGCCGGGAAATCGGTGATGAAGTTCTGGCGACGCAGGTCGACCGGGTCACGGTCGAGCTTCCGAGCGAGGGCGTCGACTGCGCGCTCGATCGCGTAGGTCGCCTCGGGCCGCCCGGCACCGCGGTAGGCGTCGGTCGGGGTCGTGTTCGTGAACACGCCCGTGCAGGCGAAGTCGTAGGCCTCGATCCCGTAGCAGCCTCCGTACAGCCAGGCCCCGAGCAGCGGGATCCCCGGCGTCACGAGCTGGAGGTAGGCGCCCATGGCGGCGGTCAGTCGAACGCGGACGGCGGTGATCCTCCCCTCCGCGGTCGCTGCGAGCTCGATCTCCTGCACCACGTCGCGGCCGTGGATCGTCGCCTGGCAGTTCTCGCTGCGCTCCTCGATCCACTTCACCGGGCGGCCGAGCTTGCGGGCGAGCGCGAGCGCCAGCTGCTCCTCCGCGTAGACGTTCAGCTTCGAGCCGAAGCCGCCGCCGACCTCCGGCGCGATCACGCGCAGCTTCGCCTCGGGGATCCCCACCGTCATCGCGAGCAGGACGCGCAGGATGTGCGGGATCTGCGTCGCCGACCAGACCGTGTACTCGCCCTGGGCGGGGACGGGCTGGACGAGCACTCCGCGCGGCTCGATCGCGCTCGGGATCAGGCGGTTCTGGCGGTAGCGTTCCCGGACGGTGACCGCCGCCTCGGCGAAGGCTCGATCCACGTCGCCTGCCGAGAGCGGCCAGTCGTAGCAGCGGTTCGTGCCGATGTCGTCGTGCACGATCGGCGCGCCGTCCTCGAGCGCCGCCTCGACGTCGGTGACTGCCGGCAGCGGCTCGTACGCGACCTCGACAAGCTCCGCTGCGTCCTTGGCCAGCGCGCGGCTCCCGGCGAGCACGACCGCGACCCCGTCGCCCACATAGCGTGCCTTGTCGCGTGCGAGCGGCCAGTGCGTGGGCAGCTTGATGTCCTCGGTCACGGGCCAGGCGCACGGCAGGCCCGCAGGGACGTCGTCGGCCAGATCCTGTCCGCTGAATGCGGCCACGACACCGTCGGCGGCAAGCGCTTTCGAGACGTCGACGCTCGCGATCCGTGCGTGCGCGTACGGGCTCCGTACCACTGCCATCCAGACCATCCCGGCCAGCGTCAGGTCGTCGACGTAGCGCGCCTGGCCGGTGAGGAGCTCCGGATCCTCCTTGCGCGGAACGGACTTCCCGACCGCGGTCACGTCAGGCTCCCGCAGCGGCCTGCACGGCCTTGACGATGTTGTGGTAGCCGGTGCAGCGGCAGAGGTTGCCCTCGAGCGCCTGCCGGATCTGCTCCTCGCTCGGGCTCGGCTGCTCCTCCAGCAGGCTGACCACCGCCAGCACCATCCCCGGTGTGCAGAAGCCGCACTGAAGCGCGTGCTGCTCGTGGAAGGCGCGCTGCACGGGATGCAGCTCCCCGTCACTCGCCAGGCCCTCGATCGTCGTCACCTCGCAGCCGTCGGCCTGGACCGCCAGGACGGTGCACGACTTGACCGACTCGCCGTCGAGCAAGACCGTGCAGGCGCCGCAGGACGATGTGTCGCAGCCGACGTTGGTGCCCGTCAAGACGACCTGTTCGCGCAGGTAGTACACGAGCAGCTGACGGGGCTCGACCTCCGCTTCCCCCCGCTCGCCGTTGACGGTTACCGTGATCGGCCGCACGCCGCCTCCTCGATGGGTGTCGCCAGCATAAACCCTTCGGCACCGGAGGAGGTATTGACGGACGTCGATGTCTCTATATATTGACGCTTGTCGATGTCTTCGTTGCCCGTGATCGCGTGTTGCCGGCCGCTCGCCGAACCCTCGCTCTCCCCTGACGAGATCGACGCCGCCGCGGAGCTCTTCAAGGCGCTCGGCGACCCCGCCCGCGTGAAGATCGTCAATCTGCTCGCGACGAGCGACGAGCCGGTCTGCGTCTGCGCATTGACCGAACCGCTCGGACTCACCCAGCCCACGGTCAGCCACCACCTGAAGAAGCTGACGGACGCCGGACTGCTCGAGCGCGAGCAGCGCGGGGTCTGGGCGTACTACACGATCGATCCCGAGGCGTCGGCCAGGCTGGCCGCCCTCGCCGACCTGAAAGGAGCAGTGGCATGACCGATCTCGATCTGCGCGAACAGGTGCGCCAGAAGTACGCTGAGGCGGCGGCCAACGGGGCGTGCGGCTCCGACTGCGGCTGCGGCCCCGAGTTCTACGAGGGCGAGGAGGTCGGCGGCATCCTGAGCCTTGGCTGCGGCAACCCCGTCGCCCTTGCCGACCTGAACGAGGGCGACACGGTGCTCGACCTCGGCTCCGGCGGCGGCCTCGACGTGATCCTCTCCGCGAAGCGCGTGGGCCCCACCGGGATCGTCTGGGGCCTCGACATGACCGAGGAGATGCTCGCGCTCGCCCGGGCGAACGCCGCCCGGGCCGGGGCGACGAACGCACACTTCCTCAAGGGTCAGATCGAGGACGTTCCACTCCCCGCCGAGAGCGTCGACGTCGTGATCTCGAACTGCGTGATCAACCTCTCGACCGACAAGCCGGCCGTGTTCGGCGAGCTCGCGCGCGTACTCAAGCCCGGCGGCCGCCTCGGGATCAGCGACGTCGTCGCCGAGGATCGCCTCCCCCCCGCCGAGCGGGCCGAGCGAGGGAGCTACGTCGGCTGCATCGCCGGTGCCCTGTCGAAGGCGGAGTACGAGGAGAGCCTCGCCGCCGCCGGCTTCGAGGGCATCTCGGTCGAGTTCACCTACGAGGCCGCCGAGGGGATGCACGGTGCGATCGTGAAGGCAACGAAACCGGTGACGACCCGAGAGCCGAAGCCGCTCCCGCTCGTCGCGGCTCACTCGGCCTGCGGTTGAGCGGCCGGGCTCGGGGTCTCCCCCCGCACGAGCTGGTACGCGACGGCGCCGACGGACGTACCGACGACGGGCGCAACGATGTAGACCCACAGGGCGTGAAGCTCGCCGGAGACGATCGCAGGCCCGGCCGAGCGCATCGGGTTCATCGACGCGCCGGAGACCGGCCCGCCGACCATCGCGTCGAGGGCGATCGTCCCGCCGATCGCGAGCGCAGCCGCCTCGCCCACGGCCCGCGTGTCGGTCGCCACCGCCATGATCACGAACATCAGGAAGGCGCTCAGGACGAGCTCCCAGAGAAATGATTGCCGCTGCGAGCCGGACGGCAGCGTGGCACCGACGTGCGCGACGTTTCCGAGCGAACCGCGGAGCAGCGCAGCCGCGCCGAGCGCGCCGGCGAGCTGGGCCGCCCAGTAGGCGAGCGCCCGCGGCCAGGGAAAGTGGCGCGTGAGCGCGAACGCGAACGTGACCGCGCCGTTGAAGTGCGCGCCGGACACGTGGCCGACGGCGTAGATCATCGCCATGATCACGAGCCCGAAGGCGATCGCGACCCC
The DNA here is from genome assembly GCA_038248655.1 of Gaiellales bacterium. Classification (GTDB taxonomy): domain Bacteria; phylum Actinomycetota; class Thermoleophilia; order Gaiellales; family Gaiellaceae; genus DATBLE01. Next base: position 1,749 of record JBBRXG010000017.1, on the reverse strand, counting down.
GACGTTCCCGAGCGCGTGGGTCTTCGCGTCGACCATCACCGCGCCGGCGCCTGCGAAGACGAGCGCGAACGTGCCGATCGCCTCGGCGGCCAGGCGGCGGATCAAGAGCACTAGGCGAGCAGCTCGCCGACCAGCGTCCGGACGCGTGCGTCGATTTCGTCCCGGATCCGGCGTACGACGACGATGCTCTGGCCGGCCGGGTCGTCGAGCTGCCAGTCCTCGTAGCGCTTGCCCGGGTAGATCGGGCAGGCGTCGCCGCAGCCCATCGTGATCACGACGTCGGCGGCCCGGACGACCTCGCCGGTCAGCGGCTTGGGGAACTCCTCGCTCAGGTCGACGCCGATCTCCGTCATCGCTTCGACGACCGCCGGGTTGATCTCGTCGCCGGGCGCACTCCCCGCCGACCGGACGTGGATGCGTCCCTCGGAGCGCAGCTTGACGAGCCCTGCCGCGATCTGGCTCCGGCCCGCGTTGTGCACGCATACGAAGAGGACCTCGGGCTGCGCCTCGACGATCGTCCCGTCTGCGGCGCTCTCGTGTGAGCCGGGCTCCAGCATCTGCTGCACGGCGACGACTCCTCTCATCGACGCTGATCGATGAGCCCATGATCGCAACGGCATCGACCTCTGTCAATATGGAGTCGTGGAGACGATCGCGACGATCGCCGCGTCCTGCCCGCCGCTCCTGCAGGGGCCGCTCGCCGAGGACGAGGCACAGCGGCTCGCGCAGGCGCTCAAGGCGATCGCCGACCCTGCCCGCCTTCGCCTTCTCAGCCTGATCCAGGGACAACCCGACGGCGCCTGCGTCTGCCACCTGACCGAGCCGCTCTGGCTCAGCCAGCCGACCGTCAGCCACCATCTGAAGGTGCTGCTCGAGGCAGGCCTCGTCGAGCGGGAGCAGCGAGGGAGCTGGGCCCACTACCGCGTGAGGTCCGAACCGCTCGCAGCCCTGCGGGACGTGCTCGCCTGAGCCCGTGAGCCAGGCGCTCACGATCGCCCGGACGAGCGACCGGCCGAGGCTCGAGCGGCAGGTCAGACTCCTCGCCTGGGGCGGGATCGCCTGGCACGTCGTCGAGTTCGGGATCGCGCTCGGCGCCGGCGTCGCCGCCGGCTCGATCGCGCTGATCGGGTTCGGCGCCGACAGCCTGGTCGAGGCGATCGCCGGCCTCGTCGTCGTCTGGCTCTTCACCGGACGACGACTTGGCTCGACCGGCGCGGAGCGCCGCGCGCAGCAGCTGATCGCGGCCAGCTTCTTACTGCTCGCCGCGTACATCGGCGTCGAATCTGTTCGCACGCTCGTCGCTGCGGACGAGCCGCAAACGAGCTGGATCGGCGTCGGCCTCGCGGCCTTCACGGCCCCGACGATGCCGCTGCTCGCGCTCGCGAAGCGGCGCGTCGGCCGGAGCCTCGGCTCCGCGGCGACGGTCGAGGAGGGTGCGCAGAGCATGCTCTGCGCGTACCTGTCGATCGCGCTCCTGGCCGGCCTGCTGGCGAACGCGCTCGCCGGCTGGTGGTGGGCCGATCCCGCCGCAGCGCTCGTGATCGCGGCCCTCGCCCTCCGCGAGGGCCGCGAGAGCTGGCGCGGCGAGGGCTGCTGCGACGCCTGCTGCTAGCGGCGCGCCCGCGTCACGAGCCGGTAGGCCGAATCCCCCCTGATCGAGGCGTCGACCAGCTCGATCGGGTGGAACGCCGGAAGGCGGCGGCCCGAGCGGCGCAGATGGGTGGTCACCTGCACGAGGCAGCCGGGGTT
>JBBRXG010000016.1:0-36794 GCA_038248655.1 Gaiellales bacterium | reverse complement strand
GGGAACCATGTTCCCCCCACGAGCCCCCTTCTTCTTCGTTGCTACCGCCGGGTGTTCCCTGGGCTGCGCTCGGGCCAAGCCCGGCTCCGCCCGCAGGTGGTGACGATCTTCCCACGGGCTACAAGTGCACGTCCGGTCCGGCCGACTGTAGAAACCTGGTTCCAGAATCGCGCGAATGGACATCTAGGCGATCGGCCGGACGGGCGCTACCGTCGGCCCATGTCCGCCGCCCTGATCGTCGCCGAGCCCGAGACCTCGACCCGCGGCTTTCTCGAGCGGCATCTGGTGGACGACGGCTTCGAGGTGCTGGCGGCGAGCGCTCCGTCCGAGGCGCTCGATCTCGCCGAGCGGCAGCGCCCGGCCCTGGTGCTCGCGGCCGAGCTGGAGCTCTGCCGCAAGCTCCGTGAAGGCGAGCCCGGCCGGTACTGGGATCGCGACGTGCCGGTGATCCTGCTCGGGGGCGTCGAGGAGGACGTCGTCGACCGCGTGCGGGTGCTCGAGCGGGGGGCGGACGACTACCTCGGCCGCCCGTTCAGCTACGAGGAGCTTCTGGCCCGCATCCGTGCCGTGCTGCGTCGGTCGGCACCGCGCGACGGCGACCTCGTCGAGGCGGGGGAGATCGAGATCGACCGTGCGACGCGCTGCGTCTCCCTGCGCGGCCGGCGGATCGTCCTGCCGGCGAAGGAGTACGAGCTCCTCGTGAAGCTGGCCGAGCAGCCGACGCGCGTGTTCACCAAGGACGAGCTCCTGCGCGAGGTCTGGGGCTTCCGCGCGATGGGACGTACGCGCACGCTCGACTCGCACGCCTCGCGCCTGCGCCGCAAGCTCGCGGCGGTGACCGATACTCCGTACGTGCTGAACGAGTGGGGTGTGGGGTACCGGTTGATGCTGCCGGTGTGACGGGGCCGGCGGAGGTAGACGACTCGCGGAGCCAGGCGACCGCCGCCGGGCGCTGTTGACAATACGCCGGTAAGCAGGGAAGCTCTCGATTCGAACGGCGTAGAGGGAGACGATTTGCCGACCACCGGGAGTGGAGCCCTGCGGCACACTGGTCCGGCCGGCTCAGGCGGCGCTCGTCTCGGCGCGCGGTCACGGAAGACCCTCCTCGGCTCGATGGCGGTCGCCGGAGCGGCGGCTGCGACCGGAGGAGCGCTCGGGCTACGGTCGGCCGTCGCGGCGGCGCCGTCGCCGTCCGGGGACGTGCGGGTGCTCAACTTGGTCCTCCTGCTCGAGTACGTGCAGGCCGCGTTCTACCGCGACGCCTCGCGCCGCAGCGCGCTCGGATCCGACCTCGTCGAGTTCGCAAGGGTGGTCGGCGGCCACGAGGACGAGCACGTTGGGGCGCTCGAGAAGGCACTCGGGGCGAAGGCGAACAAGCGGCCGGCGATGCGCTTCGGCCCCGCGGTTGCCGATCGACGGCGATTTCTCGACGCCGCGATCGCGCTCGAGGACCTGGCGGTGGCGGCGTACAACGGACAGGCCGCGAATCTCACGCCGAAAGCACTCGTACCGGCCGTCGAGATCGTCTCCGTCGAGGCGCGGCATGCTGCCTGGATCCGTGCGATCGCGGGCGAGCTGCCGGCCACCGGCCCCACTGACAAGCCCCGGTCGAGCAACGATGTGATCGCCGCACTTGCCAGGACGCGATTCGTCGCGGGGCTCAGGCCGTGACCGATCTGACCTTCGGCGAGCTCGACCGTGACGGCGCGATCGGTGAGGCTCTGGGCCGGCTGGCCGGCGATACGCGCGCAGACTTCCTGCGCAAGACCGTGGTCGGGAGCGCTGCCCTGCTCGCAGCGCTCGCCCTCACGGAGCGGGGTGACGCAGCCTCGAACAACGATATCGACATCCTGAACTACGCCCTCACTCTCGAGTACCTGCAGGCCGCCTTCTACACCGAGACCGAGCGGGTCGGGGCCGTTCTGGGCAAGGCAAAACAGGCCGCGCGCGTGGTCGGGGCGGTGGAGAGGGCACACGTGAAGGCGTTCCGCAAGGCGCTCGGGAGCGCAGCGGTCAAGCGCCCGTCATTCGATTTCCGAGGCGTGACCGAATCGCAGACGCCGTTCCTGAAGACGGCCGTGGCATTCGAGGACCTCGCCGTGGCCGCCTACAAGGGCCAGGCGCCGCTGATCCAGTCGAAGAACGTCCTCGCCGTTGCGGTCTCGATCCACTCGGTCGAGGCCCGACACGCCGCCTGGATGCGCTACCTGTTCGGGATCGTCCCTGCTCGCCGCGCCTTCGACCTGCCCGCGCCGAAGGCCGAGGTCCTGCGGACCGTTGCCGGGACCGGCTTCATCACGTCCACACCCAGGACGGCGGGCAAGGAGCGGCCGCAATTCACCGGCTGATCGGCGTCGGAGTGGTCATTGCCGGCGCTGCCGTCGCCGCGGTCTTCGGTCTGGCCGCACACGGGGGCTCGCCGGAACGCCGGCTTCCCGCGAGCTTGCCCCTGCTTCCCGTCCCCCCGGCGCCGGCCTTCCGGATTCCCGCGCCGGCATTGCTCGACCGGTCTCCGCCGGCGTCGAGCTGGTCGACGGTGGTGCGGTCGGCGACGGCGCGCGCTGCGCCGTCGGTCGACGCGGAGGCGGTGACCCGGCTTTCGACGATCACGCCGGAGGGAACAGCGAACGTCGTCGTCGTGCTCGAGCGGGCAGAAGACTCAGCGGAGCGGCTCTGGGCGCGGATCCGCCTGCCGATTCTCCCCAACGGGTCGACGGGCTGGGTGCTGCGAGGATCGCTGTCCGGATACCACTCGGTGCGCACGCGACTCGTCGTCGACCTCGAGCGCCTCGAAGCAACGCTCTGGAGCGGTGAGCGTGTGCTCTTCCGCGCGCCGGTCGGAGTCGGACGGACGAACTGGCCGACCCCGCGCGGACAGTTCTACATCCGCGATCGCGTGCGGAATCTCGACAGCCCCTTCTACGGCCCCGCCGCGTTCGGAACGAGCGCACGCTCGAGCGTCCTCACCGACTGGCCCGCAGGCGGCTTCATCGGCATCCACGGGACCAACGAGCCGAAGCTGATTCCGGGCCGGATCTCACACGGCTGCGTCCGGATGCGGAACGCCGACATCCTCCGTCTGGAGCGACTGATGCCCGTCGGAACTCCCCTGACGATCATGTGACGCGCCTCCGGATCATGTGTGCGCTGCTGGTCGCCTCGGCCGCTCTGCCGGCCGACGCGCCCGCGGCCGAACCCAAGCCGCCGCCCAATCCGGGTGTCCTGTGGCAGCAGTATCCGCTGGGGAGCGATCGCCTGACCGGAACGACTCCGACGCGAACGGCGCCTTCCCGCAAGGGTGCGACGGAAATCACGGACGGCACGTCTGGATCGTCCGGGCTGACGTTCGCGCCGATCGCGGTGGGAGTCGTCGCGGCGCTGCTGGCGCTCGTCGGGCTCGCGACCTTGCTCGCCCGCTCGCGTCGCGTCGCTCATCCGGAGGTCGCGCTCGCCGTGCCGCTGGCGACGATCACCCTCGCCGCGCCGCTGGCGACGATCACGCTCGCCGCCACACGGCTGGAGAGGCGCCGGCGCGCGCGGGGCCACGAGGACAGGTTGTCTGCAGGGGACATGTTCACGTCAACGCGAGAGAGGAGAGCAGCCATGACCGACCAGCTTGACGAGCGCGGGGTGAGCGAGGTACCGCGGCCCTCGGAGGTGCGCCGGAGCCACACCGATGTCGGGAGCCGTGTTGCCGACATCATCAAGGCGGCAGAGGAGCTCTCCGAGCAGATCCGCTCCGACGCCCAGGGCGAAGCGGCCCAGATCAGACGTCAGGCCGAGGAGTCGCGCGCGGCAGCGATGCGCGACGTCGCCGGCGAGCAGGCGGCGCTGAGGACGGCCGCAGAAGCACAGGCCGCCGAGATCCAGCGCACGGGTGAGAGCTACGCGACGGGGCGACGCCGCGAAGCCGAGGCCGAGGCGGCCAGGCTGATCGGAGAGGCCGAGGGGCAGGCGCGGGCGATGCGCGAGGCGGCCGAGCAGATGTCGATGCGAATCGAGACGACTGCGCTCGAACGTCGCGAGGAGCTCGTCCAGGGCGCCCGGGTCGTCGAGGGGCGGCTCCACCGCTTCCAGAAGGGTCTGAGAGAGATCTCGAAAGACCTGGAGGAGCTGCTGGAACCGGACCGCGCATCCTCCGAGACGATCCTGGAGGCGCTCGACGTCGACCAGCGGAGCCTCAGCGGACGCAACGCAGAGGGAGAACAGCCGCTCGGCTGACCCTCCGGGCTTCCGCTACACGGCGCCGGCCGACCCCCGTACGTGTCGAACGAACGGGGGTCCGGCCGGCGCCCGATGCTCCTCTACCTCTCGAACGCCTGCCCGTAGCGCTCGAGCACGCCGGCCCAGCCGGACTCGTAGCTGCCGCGCGCCTCCGCGGCCCGCTCCCCGAGGATCTCCCAGCCGCGGTGCTCGAGCTCGAGCCTCGTGTCGTCGCCCTCCAGCGCGAACCTGACCTCGAGCTCGGTCGACTCGGCGGCGTCGTGGCCCGGGTGCCAGGTCATCACGAATCGATGCGGCGGGTCCCAGGCGACCACCCGGCCCCACTCGCCCTCGCCGCCGTCCGAATGCCGCTCGAAGATCCTCCCGCCGACGTGCTCCTCGAAGACGACTTCGGTGATCCGGTCGCCGCCGATCGAGTACCGGCCGAGAGGCCACCAGGTGCCGATCTCGCGGGTGAAGACCTCGAACGCCCGCTCGGCGCCGCACTCGACCAGGAGGCTCTTGCGCACCGCCTCGACGGCGGCCTGCGTGCTCGTCATCTCCGTCTCCCTTCGTTCTCGGCCGCCGCCTTGAAGCCGGCGAGGGCCTGTTCCCAGAAGCTGTCGAGGTACGCGCGGAGATCGGCGAGTCCCTTCGGCTCGACCCGGTAGATCCTGCGCGTGCCATCCCTCCGCTCGGTCACGAGCCCCGCCTCCTTGAGGACGCGCAGGTGCTGCGAGACCGCAGGACGCGAGACGGGCAGACCCGCGGCGATCTCGCCCACGGGGCGAGGGCCGCTGCGCAGCCGTTCCATGATCTCCCGGCGAGTCCCGTCGCCCAGCGCTTCCATAGCCGTTGCGTAAGCCATTACTTACCGTAAGTATCAGCTTACAGTAGGCGGGTGTCAAGCAGCGCGCCTTCGAGGCGGAGCAGCATCTCCTTGCGGTCGAGTCCGCCGGCGTAGCCGGTCAGAGAGCCGTTCGCCCCGACCACGCGATGGCACGGGAGCACGATCGGGATCGGGTTGCGATTCATCGCGCCGCCGATCGCGCGCGCAGCCTTCGGGTGGCCGACCCTGGCGGCGAGCGAGCCGTAAGTGGTCACCTGGCCGTACGGAATCCGGGCGAGCTCGTCGAGCGCCTCGCGGTGAAACGCAGCCACCGGCGTCAGGTCGAGCTGGAGGTCGAAATCCCGCCGGCGCCCCTCGAAGTACTCGTCGAGCTCGCGGCGAACGAGGTCGACCCGCCGCGGGACGCGCAGGATGCGCGCCCCGAAACCTGCCGCCAGCTCTTCGAGCGCTTCGTCGGGCCGGTAGGCGATCCTGCAGAGGCCGCGCTCCGTGACGGCGACGAGAAGATCGCCGAGCGGGGAGTCGGCGAGGTCGTAGGCGACGTCGACGAGGCCCTCACGGTCGGCGGCGTCGCGGAATCGGCGATCGAGGTCGGTGGGGACGGTCACGTGGTCTCCTTTCTTCGCAGACGGCGGACGCCGGCGGATGCGGCCTGACGGGCGGCGTCCTCGGACGAGCCGAGGGCCGCTCCGATCGCGGAGTACGGCATGTCGTAGGCGTAGCGGAGGACGACGGCTGCGCGCTCGGTCGGCGGCAGCCGGCCGGTGAGGTGCTCGAGCTCGGCGTAGGCGGGCCGCCGCGGCAGGTCGACCGGTTCCTCGGGCTCGACGGTCGGTCGCTCGCGCCGGAACGCATCGACGGCGACATTGCGGGCGATCGTCAGCACCCAGGCACGGAGGTGATCGCCGTGGCGAAGGGCGGGGTAGGCGCGCAGCGCCCGCAGGAACGTCTCCTGGAACGCGTCCTCGGCGCGCTGGCGCCCCAACCTCCGGGCGAGCAGCCCGTACACCTCGTCGCGGTGCAGGGCGTAGAAGCGCTCGAACGGCGGAATCACGTCGGCCTCCATCATCGAGGGAAACGCAGACGAGCTGCTCGTTGTGAGCTGAACCGCCGCATGGGTCACGGGGGTTGAATTGTGGGGGATCGTGGGGTACAGTGGGGCAACGTGGACCGATGCTCCTCGGCGAATACGACCACACGCTGGACGAGAAGAACCGACTCACGCTGCCGGCGCGGTTCCGCGCCGCCGTGGCAGGTGGTGTCGTCCTCACCCGCGGGCTCGACTCCTGCGTCGAGGTCTACCCTTCGGGAGACTGGACCGCGCTGGTCGAGGACCGGCTGGCCGGCCTCGATCCGCTCAGTCACGAGACTCGCGTCCTCGAACGCTTCTACTACAGCGGGGCGATCGAGGCCCGACCCGACAAGCAGGGCCGCGTGATGCTTCCACCCGCGCTCGTCGAGCATGGCGGGCTCGGCCGCGAGGTCGTCGTGATCGGGATGCGCGACCGCCTGGAGATCTGGGACCGCGCCGCCTGGCGCGGTCAGCTGAAGGAGGTCAAGGAAAGTGCAGAGCATGTTGCCGAACGTCTTGCAACCCACCACAACTGATCACGTACCCGTTCTCGCGGACGAGGTGCGAGCTCTGCTCGCGCTCGAGCCCGGGCAGACGCTCGTCGATGCCACGTTCGGTGCCGGCGGCCACGCCTCGCTGCTCGCGCTCGACCTCAAAGGCAAGGGCAAGGTGATCGCGATCGACCGGGACCCCAGCGTGCGTCCCTACTTCGAGCGCTTCCGGCGGACGACGGCCGTCACCGCACGGTTCCTGCGCGGCGACTTCTCGATCGTGCTCACCCAGCTTGCGGAGAACGGCGTCCAGGCGGACGCGATCCTGCTCGACCTCGGCGTCTCCAGCATGCAGCTCGACCGGCCCGAGCGCGGCTTCTCGTACGCGAACGACGCCCCGCTCGACATGCGCATGGATCCCTCCGCCGACTACTCGGCCCGGGAGCTCGTCAACGAGGCGGACGAGCGTGAGCTCGAGCGGATCTTCCGACGCTACGGCGAGGAGCGGTTCGCCCGTCCGATCGCCCGGGCGATCGGACGCCGCCGCCGCCGGCAGCCGTTCGAACGGACGACCGACCTCGTCGACACGATCAAGGCAGCGATCCCGGCGCCGGCGCGATTCGGCGAGGGCCACCCCGCCAAACGGGTCTTCCAGGCGTTGCGGATCGCGGTCAACGAGGAGCTCGACGCGCTGGAGTCGGCCCTCCCTGCGGCGAGCGAGATGCTCCGTCCCGGCGGTCGCCTCGCGGTGATCAGCTTCCACTCGCTCGAGGACCGCATCGTCAAGCACTGGTTTCGCGCAGAGGCGCGCGGGTGCACCTGCCCACCCGACTTTCCCGTCTGCGCGTGCGGCCACGAGCCCGCGCTTCGCATTCTCACGCCGAGACCGGTGCGCCCGAACGCCCGCGAGGCAGCGCTGAATCCACGCTCGGCCTCCGCCCGGCTCCGAGCCGCCGAGAAGGTCGGATAGTGGGTGCGGTCGCGCCCCAGGCCAGACCGGCGGAAGCCCCCGAGCGTCCGGTAGCGAGGCCGCGCCCGCGCCGCGAAGGGGCCCGCAGGCCGAGAGTGGCGAGCGGCGTCCTCCTGATCGCGATCATCGGCGCCCTCCTCGTCGGGGTCGTGTTCATGAACGTCGCCGTGCTCCGACTCAACATCCGGCTCGACCAGCTCGGCCGCGACCGCACCCGGCTGCGCGGCGACGTCGCCGAGCTGTCCTCGCGGCTGTCGAGCGCTCAGGCCGCTGCCCGGATCCAGGCCCAGGCGCTCGGGATCGGTCTCCAGCCCGCCAAGGCCGCCGAGACCAGCTTCGTCGACCTGCCGCGCTGAGATGACCGCACGTCTGACGAATCGCCGGATCCGGCTGGTTCTCGCGGCGTTCGCGCTCGTCTTCGTCCTCACGCTCGGCCGCGCCGTCTGGCTGCAGGTCGTCCGGGCGCCGGCGCTCGAGCGGCTCGCAGCGCAGCAGCACCACCAGACCGTCACGACGCCCGCCGGTCGCGGCACGATCTTCGACCGCATGGGCGTACAGCTCGCGATCGGCGAGCAGGCGACGACCGTCTACGCCGACCCGCGCCAGATTCGGAACGCCCGTCGGGTCGCGCTCGACGCTGGACGGGCCCTGAACCTCGACCCGAACAAGATCTACCCGCAGCTGCTCGACCGGAAGAAGAGCTTCGTCTACGTGGAGCGCAAGGCCGACCCGCAGCGCGCGGCGGCGCTGCAGCGCCGCGGTCTCGCCGGTCTCGACTTCTACTCCGAGGAGCGTCGCAGCTACCCGCAGCACACGGTCGGCGCCCAGGTGCTCGGCTATGCCGGCGTCGACAACAAGGGGCTCGCCGGGCTCGAGCTCGGGCTCGAGCACCAGCTCGCCGGTAGCCCCGGGAAGGAGACGGTCGTCCGTGATCCCTTCGGCCGCACGATCGACGTCGTCAGCTCCACCGCGGAGCGGCCCGGCCACGACGTCTTCCTGACGCTCGACCACACGCTGCAGGCCAAGGTCGAGTCGGTGCTGCGCACGACGGTCGCGAAGTGGCACGCCTCCGACGGCACCGCGATCGTCCTCGACCCCGAGACGGGCGGCGTCCTCGCGATGGCGACTGCTCCCGGCTTCGACGCCAACGACTTCGCGAGCGTGCCGAGCTCTCTCCAGCGCAACAGAGCGGTGACGGACGCATACGAGCCCGGCTCGACCTTCAAGGTCGTCACCTACGCGGCCGCGCTTTCCGACCGGGTCGTCTCTCCGAACTCGAGGTTCACGGTGCCGCCGACGATCAAGGTCGCCGACCGAGTGATCGAGGAGGCCGAGTCGAGGCCGACGGAGACGATGAGCGTCGCCGAGATGCTCGCCCGCTCGTCGAACATCGGCACGATCATGGTCGCCGAGCTGCTCGGACGTGAGCGTCTGGGGCGCTGGATCTCCCGGTTCGGGTTCGGCAGCCCGACGGGCATCGACTTCCCGGGGGAGAGCCAGGGAATCGTCCTGCCTCCCGACCGCTGGTCCGGCTCGACGATCGGCAACGTCCCGATCGGACAGGGGATCGCGGTCACCCCGATCCAGATGGCGGCCGCATACGCAGCGCTCGCGAACCGCGGAGTCTGGGTCCAGCCGCACCTCGTCGACCACATCCGTGGACGGAAGCCGGCGAAGCACCGTCGGCGGCGCGTCGTCACCGTGCCCGTCGCGCAGTAGCTGCTGGGAATGCTCCAGGGCGTCGTCTCCTCCGAGGGCACCGGCGGCGAGGCGGCCGTCCCCGGGTATCTCGTCGCCGGCAAGACCGGCACGGCGGCCAAGCCCGATGCGTCCGGCGGCTACTCGGACACGAGCTACGTCGCCTCCTTCGTCGGGATCGTCCCGGCGAGCGCGCCGCGGCTCGTCATCCTCGTCTCGATCGACGAGCCGCAGGGGCAGATCTTCGGCGGCCTCGTCGCCGCTCCGGCGTTCCGCGACATCGCCCGCTTCGCCCTCCAGTACCTCGACGTCCCGCCGGACGACCCGGCATCGCTCCGGGCCGCCGGTGAGGCCCCTCTGGGCTAGCCGACGTCGGACGAGGCGCCCCGGCGAGCCCGGCCTCCTCCCCGCGGCGAGCATAGCCGTGGCAGTCTCTCCGCCGCCAGTGTCCTTCGCACAAAAGTCCAGCATTTGAGCCACTTCGGTAACCTTTTCGGCCCGCAGCGGCGAGGGGGCGCCCTGTTAGACTCGGCCGTCGTGGACCTGAAGCGGCTGATCGCCGAGCTCGCGCCGACCGGCGTGGTCGGACGCGTCCCGGCCGAGGTGCGCGACCTGGCCTACGACGCTCGCGGAGCCGCCGAGGGCTCGCTCTTCTTCTGCGTCCCCGGCGGTCGCGCCGACGGGCACGACTTCGCGGCCGAAGCGGTCGCGAACGGCGCCGCAGCGCTCGTCGTCGAGCGGCCGCTCGAGCTCCCGGTGCCCCAGCTTGTCGTCTCGGACTCGCGCAGCGCGATGGCCCTCGCCGCGGTCGAGTTCTTCGGCGATCCGACCCGCGAGCTCGCCGTCACGGGCGTGACCGGCACGAACGGAAAGACCACGACAGCCTTCCTCCTGTACGCGGTGCTCGCGGCCGCCGGGCGCCGGCCCGGCCTGCTCGGAACGATCGAGACGCGCGTGAACGGCGAGCGCCGGCCCGCGACGAGAACGACCGCCGAGGCGATCGACCTCCAGAGGCTGTTCCGCGAGATGCTCGACGCCGGTGACCGGAGCTGTGCAATGGAGGCGACCTCGCACGGATCGGCCCAGCGGCGACTCGACGGCGTCCGCTTCTCGGCGCTCGTCTTCACGAACCTCAGTCAGGATCATCTCGACTTCCACCGCGACATGGAGGACTACTTCGACGCGAAGCGGCGTCTCTTCCTGGGTCCCGATGCGCCGCCGGCCGCGGTGAACGTGGGAGACCCCTACGGCCGCCGCCTCGCGGACGAGCTCCGCGTCCAGGGCTCGCCGCTCGTCACCTTTGCACTCGCCGGCAAGGCGGACATCCGTGCCGACGAGCTCGACCTGTCAGAGTCCGTCACCGTTCTGAGCGCCAGCGGGATGCGCCTCCGCTCGCGGCTCCGGGGCAGCTTCAACGCCGAAAACCTGCTCGCGACGATCGCAGCCGCGCGCCTGCTCGAGATCCCCGAGGAGGCGGTCGTCGCCGGCGTCGAGTCGCTCGCAGGCGTTCCCGGCCGGTTCGAGACGATCGACGAGGGCCAGCCGTTCACGGTCGTCGTCGACTACGCCCATAAGCCGGGGGCGCTCGAGAACGTGCTCCGAGTCGCACGGGAGCTGACTGCGGGCCGCGTGCTCTGCGTCTTCGGCTGCGGAGGCGACCGCGACCGGGGCAAGCGTCCACAGATGGGGCGGATCGCGACCGAGCTCGCGGACGTCGCGATTGTCACCTCGGACAACCCGCGCAGCGAGGATCCGCGGGCGATCGTCGCCGAGGTGCTGGCCGGCGCGGTCGGGGAGGCGGACGTCGAGCCCGACCGCCGCGCTGCGATCGAGCGCGCGGTCGAGCTGGCCGCTCCCGGGGACGTCGTCGTCATCGCCGGGAAAGGACACGAGCCGGGGCAGGAGATTGCCGGTCGGATCACTCCGTTCGACGACCGCGGCGTCGTCCGCGAGGTCCTGCGGGGCCAGCGAGCAGGCGCGTGATCGCACTCACGCTGGCCGAGGTCGCGGAGCTCGCTCCCGGACGGCTCGAGGCTGCGCCGTGGGCCGAGCAGGTCACCGGTCTCGAGACCGACTCCCGGCGGATCGCCGAGGGCGATCTCTTCGTCGCTGTCGGCGGTGGGGCCGACTTCGTCAAGCATGCTTTCGCCCGCGGCGCGGCCGCGGCTCTCGCCCCCGACGATCTGTTCCGGGCGCTGGCGGCGCTCGCCGGTCGCGTCCGCGATCTGAGCTCCGCCCGCTTCGTCGCGATCACCGGCTCGATGGGGAAGACGTCGACCAAGGACATCCTGGCTGCGATCTGCGCGCCGCAGCGGCGCACCGTCGCCGCCGAGCGCAGCTACAACGCCGAGATCGGCGTCCCCCTGACGATCGCCCGGGTCGAGCCGGACACCGAGATCTGCATCCTGGAGCTGGCGATGCGCGGCTTCGGGCAGATCGCCGAGCTCTGCGCCTTCTCGCGCCCCGACGTCGGCGTGATCACGAACATCGGCCCGGTGCATCTCGCGCAGGTGGGCGATCTCGCCGGCGTCGCACGCGCCAAGGGCGAGCTCGTCGCCGCACTGCCTGCGGGCGGCACGGCGATCGTGCCCGTCGGCTTCCCGGTCGAGCGCGACGATCTGGAGGTGGTGCGACCAGGCGAGGACGTCACGCTCGTGTCGTTCGACCCGCCGGTCCTCGCCACCTCGATCGGCTCCGTCGAGGTCGATTTCACCGCCCGGCACCTCGCCGCGAACGCCTTGACCGCGTTCGCCGTCGCGCGCGTCCTCGGCCTGGAGCTACCCGGACGACTGCGCGTCGAGTTCTCGGCCTGGCGGAACGAGGAGCTGCCGCTTCCCGGCGGGGGCATCCTCGTCAACGATGCGTGGAACGCCAACCCGGTCTCGATGCGGGCCGCGCTCGCGCACCTGGTCGAGCTCGCCGCCGGCCGCAGGACGATTGCGGTACTGGGGGAGATGGCCGAGCTCGGCGCGTACAGCGACGCAGGACACCGTGAGGTGGGCGCCGCCGTCGGCGAGCTTCCCGTCGACGAGCTGATCGCTATCGGGCCCCAGGCAAGCGCGTACGGCGGGCGTCACGTGAGCAGCGTCGACGAGGCGGTCGCCCTCCTCGAGGAGCTGGTGCGTCCCGGCGACTGCGTGCTGGTCAAGGGCTCGAGGGCGATGGGCCTCGAACGGGTCGCGGAGGCGCTGACAGCCGTGAACGCCTGATGGTCGACGTCCTGATCGCGACGATCGTGGCGATGGTGATCTCGATCGTCGCGGGTCCGCGCTTCATCGCCTTCCTGCGCCTCCGTGAGTACGGTCAACAGATCCGCGAGGAGGGACCGGCCGGCCACGTCGCCAAGCAGGGGACTCCGACGATGGGCGGCCTGCTCGTGCTGTTCTCGGCGGCGGTCCCCTTCCTGATCCTGACCAACTACTCGACCCCCGCGCTGACCGTGTTCTTCTGCATGGCGGGCTGCGGCGCGATCGGCTTTCTCGACGACCTCATCAAGCTGACCCACCGGCGCTCGCTGGGGCTGAACGGGCGCTGGAAGCTGATCCTCCTGCTCGTGATCACCGGGGTCGTCGCCTGGGTCGCCTACCACCGCCACTTCTCGACCGATCTGTACATGCCCGGTTTCAGGATCCCGCTCTCGTGGGCCTGGTATCCCTTCCTGTTCGTGATCATCGCCGGGGCCGCGAACGGCGTGAACCTGACCGACGGCATCGACGGCCTCGCGGCCGGCACGGGGATCATCGCCGTCTTCACCTTCACGACGATGACCGTGATCGCCTATATCCGGTCGGGCGCGCCCGGGCACCGCGAGGTCCGCCTGCTCGACCTGTCGCTGATCGGTGCCGCGCTGATCGGAGCCCTCGTCGGCTTCCTCTGGTACAACGCCTTCCCGGCCGAGGTGTTCATGGGCGACACCGGCTCGATGGCGATCGGCGGCGCGCTCGCCGGCGTCGCGATCATGACCAAGACCGAGGCGCTGCTCCTACTCGTGGGCGGGATCTTCCTGATCGAGGCGCTGTCGGTGATCGTCCAGGTTCTGAGCTTCAAGTACGCCGGCCGGCGGGTCTTCCTGATGACGCCGATCCACCACCACTTCGAGATGAAGGCGTGGTCCGAGACCAAGATCATGGTCCGCTTCTGGATCCTGACCGCGATCCTGTGCGCCTGCGGCTTCGCGCTCTACTACCGCTACTACTTCAGATTCTTCAGAGGGTGAGCGGCCTCCCGCAGGAGGACGGTCGATGACGATCCTCGTCCTCGACGGCGACCTCGTCGCCGACGCGCTCGCCGAGCTCGGCGAGGATGAGCTGATGGTCGTCGTCGACCCGTCCGCGGACCGCCTCGAGGAGCTGGAGGAGCGCTATCCCGACCCGCGGATCAGCTGGCTGATCGGCGACGGAGCCGTGATCCCCGTACCCGACGCGTCGGTCGATCGGATGGTGGGCGAGGGCCCGGCGTCGGAGCTCCGCCGCGTCCTTCGGCAATGAAGCTCACCTCCGGCTCGCTGCCGATCGAGCGCGCGGTCGTACTCGGGCTGGCCCGATCGGGGCAGGCGGCGGCGGCGCTGCTCGAACGGCACGGGGTCGAGGTCGTACCCGCCGACCGCACGCTCGGAAACGACGAGGACGTGTCTCTGCTCGCCGGCGCCGACGTCCTGATCAAGAGCCCCGGGGTGCCGAGACAGAACGCGCTCGTACGGGAGGCTCGGATTCCGATCTGGAGCGAGGTCGAGCTCGGCTACCGCGTGCTCCCGAATCCGATCCTCGGTGTGACGGGCACGAACGGCAAGACGACGACGGTCGAGTGGCTCGGCGCGATGTTCGAAGCGGCGGGAACACCCGTCGCCGTTGCGGGCAACGTCGGCCGGGCGTTGGCGGCTGTCGATGCCGATCCGCACGCCTGGATCGTCTGCGAGCTGTCGAGCTTCCAACTCGAGGACGTCCACGAGTTCCGTCCCCGGGTGGCGGTCCTGATCAACCTCGAGCCCGACCATCTCGACCGGCACGGGACGCTCGCCGCCTACCGTGACGCGAAGCTCCGGATCTTCGAGCGGCAGACGGAGGCGGATGTTGCCGTCGTCCCGGCCGGATTCGGGGCGGTCGGCGGAGCCGCCCGGCGCCTCGAGTTCGACCGCGGCGATCCGCTGCCGGCCGAGCCCGGGCTGCCCGGGCTCCACAACCGCGAGAACGCCGCCGCCGCGACGGCGGCCGCCCGCGCCGCCGGAGTTCCGGATCAGGCGATCGGGGAGGCGCTGCGGTCGTTCGCCGGCGTCGAGCACCGGCTCGAGCTCGTCGGCGAGGTCGGCGGGGTCCGGTTCGTGAACGACTCGAAGGCGACGAACACGGCCGCGGCGAGACGGGCGCTCGCCGCCTACCGCGAGCCGCTGCACGTCATCCTCGGCGGCTCCCGCAAGGGAGAGTCGTTCGACGAGCTGGCGGGGGAGGTGCACGGGCGGGCTTATCTGATCGGCCAGACCGCTGCGGAGCTCGCAGAGGCGCTCGACCGCGCAGGGGTCGCGTACACGGCGTGCGGCGATCTCGCCACCGCGGTCTCCGCGGCGGCGAAGGCGGCTGGACCGGGGGAGATCGTCCTGCTCTCGCCGGCCTGCGCGAGCTACGACCAGTTCCGTGACTTCGAGCAGCGCGGCGAGGAATTCAGGAGGCTGGTGCAGAACCTGTCCGGGTGAAGCGCGGACAGCTCGAGACGAACATCCTCGTCCTCGTCACCCTCGCCCTCGTCGCCTTCGGGATGGTGATGGTGTACAGCGCCACGTCGGCGTCGGCGGCGATCGGCGGGGGGAACCCGGCCTACTACCTGAAGCGCCAGGGGCTCTTTGCCCTGCTCGGGCTCGTGCTGCTCGTCGGTGCCTCCCGGTGGCGGTACCAGTCGCTGCGGCATGTGATCCCGATGCTCGTCGTCGGCACCCTCTTCCTCCTCCTGCTCGCCCTCGTCGGCGGGGAGAGCATCAACGGTGCGCGGCGCTGGATCCAGGTCGGCGGCGTCACCTTCCAGCCGTCGGAGGTGGCGAAGCTCGCCGTCGGTGCGTGGACCGCACTCTATCTTGCACGGCGGCCCGTCCCGCGGACGCTCGCCGAGCTGACGAAGCCCATCGGCCTCCTCGTCGCGGTCTTCTGCGGCCTCGTGCTCGCGGAGCCGGATCTCGGGACGGTGATCTCGATCTGCGTGATGGTCGGCGCGATGCTCCTCGTCGCGGGCGCGCCGATGCGGATGCTCGGGAGCGCGGCGGGGATCGTCTCGGCGATCTTCATCTTCTCGATCTGGTTCGAGCCCTACCGTCGGACCCGGATCTTCAGCTTCCTCGACCCGTGGCACGACGCCCAGGGCGCGGGCTTCCAGCAGGTGCAGGCGATGATCGGACTCGGCTCGGGCGGGTTCTTCGGTGTCGGCCTCGGCCAGGGCGTCCAGAAGGTGTTCTACCTCCCGGAGGCGCATACCGACATGATCTTCGCGATCATCGGCGAAGAGCTCGGCCTGGTCGGGGTGACGCTCGTGATCTCGGCGTACGCGGCGTTCGCATGGGCGGGCCTGCGGATCGCCCTGCGCTGTCGTGACCCGTTCGGAAAGGCGCTCGCGGCAGGGCTGACGGCGCTCGTCTGCGGACAGGCGGCACTGAACCTCGCCGCGGTCCTCGGCATCGCGCCGCTGACCGGAATCCCGCTCCCGTTCGTCTCGTACGGCGGAACGAGCATCGTTGTCTTCCTCGCGTCGGTGGGCATCCTCCTTAACATCGCTCGCAGCGATGGCGTCGAGTTCGCTCAGGTGCGTGATCGCCGCCGGCGGGACGGCCGGCCACGTGACGCCGTCGCTCGCCGTCGCCGAAGCGCTCCGCGCACGCGGCGTGAGCGTCAGCTTCGCCGGCTCGCCTGACCGGATCGAGGCGCGGCTCGTCCCGGCCGCCGGCTTTCCGTTCGACCCGTTCCGGATCTCGGGCCTGCCGCGGCGCCCGGGGATCGCGCAGGCGCGGGCGGTCTTGCTCGCCGGCCGCGGGCCTGCGGCGTGCGCGCACATCCTGGCCGAGCGCCGGCCGGGCGTCGTTCTCGGCGGCGGCGGATACGTGGCCGGACCGATGGTGTACGCGGCCTGGCGGAAGGGAATCCCGGCCGCACTCACCGAGGCGGACGCTCACCTCGGGCTCGCGAATCGGCTCGCGGTGCCCTTCGCGCGGCGCGTCTTTCTCGCCTACCCCGTCCCCGGGCGAGAGAGCGCGAAGTTCCGTGTCGTCGGGCGGCCGGTGGCTGCTCGAAGGGCGGTCGCGCGTGGCGACGCGCGGCGCCGGTTCGGTCTGCCGGACGACGGCCGGCTCCTCCTCGTGTTCGGGGGAAGCCTGGGCGCCGAGGCCCTGAACGAGGCTGCGCTCGACGCCTGGGCGGAGGCCGGTCCGTCGGTGCTCCACCTCTGCGGCGAGCGGTACATCGCCCGGTTGCAGGGGCGCGTCGCCCGTTCCGGGTACCGTCTGCTCGGCTGGACGGACGACTTCGGCGGCGCGCTCGCCGCCGCCGACCTCGTGCTCGCGCGTGCGGGCGGATCGGTCTGGGAGGTGGCTGCGGCCGGCCGCCCGGCGGTGCTCGTCCCTTCTCCGAACGTGACCGCGGACCACCAGACGAAGAACGCGCGCTACTTCGAAGCCGCCGGCGGTGCGGTCGTAGTCCCCGAGCGCGAGCTGAGCCGCGTACGGGCCGTCGTCGACGAGCTTCTCGGCGGCGGCGCGCGGCTCGAGGCGATGACCGCCGCGATGCTGAAGGCGGCGAGGCCAGGGGCGGCGGACCAGATCGCGGAGGAGCTGATCACCCTTGCGGCCGCTCGACGGTAGGCGTATCTGGCTGGTCGGTATCGGCGGCGCCGGTCTGTCGGCGTACGGGCTCCTGGCGCGGGCTTGGGGTGCGGAGGTCGGAGGCTGGGACCGAAGCGAGACGCCGTACCTGGAGCCGGTTCGCAGGGCGGGGATCGAGGTCAGGATCTCGCCGGAGCCGGAAGTCCCCGAGGGCTGGGAGGCGTACGTCTCGAGCGCGTATCCGGCTGCGCCGGGGCGCCCGCGTGCGCACCTGCTCGCGGAGCTCGTCTCGCTCGGCCCGTCGATCGTGGTCGCCGGAGCGCACGGAAAGACGACGACGGCGGCGATGATCGCCTTCGCGCTGCGGGAGACCGGCCGCGACCCGAGCTGGATCGTGGGCGGCGAGGTCCCGCAGCTCGGCGCCAACGCCGGCGCGGGCGACGGTTGGCTCGTGGTCGAGGGCGACGAGTCCGACCGGTCGGTCGGCGCGCTTCGCCCGCGGGTCGCCGTCGTCACCAACGTCGACCTCGACCACCATGCCACGTTCGCCTCCCGGGCAGAGGTCGAGCGCCTGTTCGACCGGTGGCTCGCCGATGTCCCAGAGGTCGTCCGGGGCTGGGAGCTCGACCCGCTGGACGCCGAGCTCGCCGTTCCGGGCGAGCACAACCGCCGCAACGCGGCGGCCGCGATCGCCGCCCTCGAGCTGGCCGGAGTGGCGAGGGACGACGGGGTCGAGGCGCTCGCCCGCTTCGAGGGGGTCGGCCGCCGTTTCGAGCTCGCCGGGAAGGCGGGCGGCGTGACCGTGTACGACGACTACGCGCACAACCCCGCCAAGCTGCGCGCGGCGATCGCCACCGCCCGCACGACGGCCGCCGGGCGGGTGCTCGTTCTCTTTCAGCCCCATCTCTACTCCCGCACGCGGCACCTCGCCCGCGAGCTCGGGGGCGAGCTGGCCGCCGCCGACGCCGTGGCGGTGACCGAGGTCTACGCGGCGCGAGAGGAGACCGTCGAGGGCGTGTCGGGCAAGCTCGTCGTCGACGCGATCTGCGACGCTCGGCCCGGGTTCGCGCCCGGCTGGACTCCGAGGCTCGACGACGGCGTCCGGTTCGTCGTGCGCCGCGCCCGCGCCGGCGATGTGGTGCTGACGGCCGGCGCCGGCGACGTCGCGCGCGCAGCCGGGGCGATCCTCGAGGCGCTCGGATGACCGCAGGCGTCGGTCCCGGCCCAGGCTCCCGACTGCGTCCCGGACCGGGCGGGTCCGGTCGAGCACGATGAAGATCGAAGAGGGTGTGCGCATCGCCAGGCTGACGACCGTCGGCATCGGCGGTCCGGCGCGCGCACTGGCGCGGCCGCGGTCGGCGGCCGAGCTCGAGAACGCGCTCGCCTGGGCGGCCGGGCGCGGACTGGCCGTCCGCCCGGTCGGGCTCGGATCGAATCTGCTCGCGGCGGACGAGGGCGTCGAGGCGCTCGTGGTCAGACTGGAAGGAGAGCTCGCGACAGCCGACGTTCGCGGCGACCTGCTCGTCGCAGGCGGAGGTGCGGCGAACGCGGTCTGCCTCCACCGGGCCCGGGCCGCCTGCCTGGGCGGCTTCGAGTTCGCCTGCGCGATCCCCGGCACGGCCGGCGGGGGCGTGCGCATGAATGCCGGCGCGTACGGCAGCGACTGGAACGCGATCCTCGTGCGCGCACTGGTCGCGACGCTCGACGGCACCCGCTGGTGGCCGGCCTCGGAGCTGGAGCTCGGCTACCGGCGCTCGGCGCTGCCGGAGGGTGCGGTCGTCGCCAGGGTCGAGTTCCGGCTGCGGCCGAGCCCGCCCGGGGAGATCCGCGCGCTGGTCGCAGATCTGCAGGCCCGGCGGAAGTCGTCCCAACCGACCAACAGGCGCACATTCGGCAGCGTGTTCAAGAACCCCGAGCACGAGTACGGTGCCGGCCGCATGCTGGACGAGTGCGGCCTGAAGGGTCACCGGGTCGGCGGCGCGCTGATCTCGCCGAGGCACGCGAACTTCATCGAGAACGCGGATGATGCGACCGCGGCGGATGCGCTTGCGCTGATGGCCGAGGCGCGGCGACGCGTCCTCGAGCGCTTCGGCGTCGTCCTCGAGCGAGAGGTCGAGCTCCTCGGCGCTCTCGATCTGCCGCGGGCCGGCGAGCTGCCCTGACGACCAGGGTGCGCAGGACCGGGCGCTCGCGCAGCGAACCGAGTCTGGCCGATGGTTGCACCCGTCCCGCACTACCGATCGCCTTTCCGCGAGCGGCGCGTCCTCCCGATCGCCCTGGCAGCACTCGTCCTCGTCTCCGCCGCAGTCGGTATCTACTTCGCCGCGCGTCAGACGGGGATCTTTGCGCTCCGGCGAATCGAGGTCGACGGAGCACCGCCTGGTGTCGCGGTCCGGATCCGAAGGACGCTCGAGCCGTACGTGGGACGGAGCCTCGTTCGCTTCGACTCGGGCGCCGCCGCGCGACGACTGTCCGGGATCGCGGAGATTGCCAACAGCCGGTTCGATCGGGCCTTCCCGCACACGTTGAAGGTGTACGTCCGCACCGAGCGGCCGGTGGCGGTTCTACGTCAGGGCTCGGACGCCTGGCTCGTCTCCTCGACCGCCCGCGTCCTCCAGCGGCTCGAGCGGCCCTACCCCCGTCTGCCGAGGATCTGGCTGCCTCGGTCGGCGGACATCGCCGTCAACGCCACCCTCGGCGGTCTTGGCGCCCAGGGCGTCGCCGCGTTGGCGCCGCTCCGGCCGCTCCGCATCGGCGGCGACGTCCGGCAGGTGCGAACCGGCCCCGGCGAGCTCACGCTGGTCCTCGGGTCGGGCACCGAGCTCCGGCTCGGCGACAGCGGCGATCTCCGCCTCAAGCTGGCGATCGCCAGAGAGCTCCTCCCGGTCACGGGGGGCGCGAGCTACGTGGACGTCAGCGTTCCCGAGCGACCGGTTGCCGGCTACAACCCTCAAGTCGCAGGTTGAGGCTTAGGGTTGCTTGCGCGGATTCGCGTTGACACGGGCGAATGCAACCCCTACCCTGAGGCAGCTATCCAGGTATTTTCGCCCCAATCCTGAAGTAGACATCGAGACCGAGCGACAGGAAGCCACATGAGCATGAGAGATCCGAGCGGGAGCTACCTCGCCGTCCTGAAGGTGATCGGAGTCGGAGGCGGCGGCACGAACGCGGTCAACCGCATGGTCGAGGCCGGCCTCACCGGCGTCGAGTTCATCGCCGTGAACACGGACGCGCAGGCGCTCCTGATGAGCGACGCGGACGTGAAGATCCACATCGGCTCGAAGGTCACCCGCGGGTTGGGCGCCGGCGCCGACCCGGACGTCGGGCGGGCCGCCGCGCACGAGTCGCGCGACGAGTTGAAGGACGCGCTGAAGGGCGCCGACATGATCTTCGTCACCGCCGGCGAGGGCGGCGGTACCGGCACGGGCGCCGCGCCGACCGTCGCCGAGCTCGGACAGGAGATCGGCGCGTTGACGGTCGGTGTCGTCACGAAGCCGTTCGCGTTCGAGGGTCGCGTCAGATCCGAGCGGGCGGAGGTCGGGATCAACGATGTTCGCGACCAGGTCGACACCCTGATCGTGATCGAGAACGACCGGCTGCTGCAGGTGATCGAGAAGACGACGTCCGTGCTCGAGTCGTTCCGGCTCGCGGACGACGTCCTGCGTCAGGGCGTCCAGGGGATTACCGACCTGATCACGGTGCCGGGACTCGTCAATCTCGACTTCGCGGACGTTCGCACGATCATGCGCGACGCGGGCTCGGCGCTGATGGGGATCGGGAGCGCGGCCGGCGAGAATCGTGCCGCGGAAGCTGCGCGGATCGCGGTCTCGTCGCCGCTCCTCGAGTCGTCGATCGAAGGTGCGACCGGCGTGCTCTTGAACGTGACCGCAGGCCCGGACGTGGGTCTCTTCGAGGTGAACGAGGCGGCCGAGGTCGTCACCGCTGCGGCCGACTCGAACGCGAACGTGATCTTCGGCGCGGTGATCGATCCGTCGATGGGAGCCGAGGTGCGGGTGACCGTGATCGCCACCGGTTTCGGGCAGCGTCAGCGCCGCCAGCCGCGTCGCGAGCGGCAGCGCGTTCCGGTTCCCGAGGCGCCGCCGGCTCGCGAACAGCGAGAGAGCTTCGACATCCCCGCGGACATGCTCGACGTGCCCTCGTTCCTGCGCGACAATTGACACCGGCGTAGCCGGAGCTCGCCCTCCCCGGCGCTTGTAGCATCAGCCCCGGTGCAGACTCTTCGCCGGACGCCGCTGCACGAGCGACACGTCGCCCTCGGGGGGCGGATGGTGCCGTTTGCCGGTTGGGAGATGCCGGTGCAGTACCAGGGGGTGATCCCGGAGCACCGCGCTGTACGTACCGATGCGGGAGCCTTCGACGTCTCGCACATGGGCGAGCTCGAGGTCGAGGGCCCGCGTGCCCGCGAGCTGCTCGACGGTCTGCTCTCGAACGATCTCGGCGGGGTCGGGCCCGGCGGTGCGCAGTACACGCTGCTGACGAACGAGCGTGGCGGGATCCTCGACGACCTGATCGTCTACGAGCTCGAGCCCTGCCGGTTCCTGCTGATCGTGAACGCGTCGAACCGGGAGGTCGACTTCCGGTGGTTGAAGGAGCGCGAGGTGCGCGGGTCGGACGTCCGGGACGTCTCGGACGACTACGGGCTGATCGCCGTCCAGGGTCCGAAGGCGCTCGAGCGGCTCGGCCTCGAGGCGGCTCCCCCGTTCACCTTCGCCGAGGGCGAGGTCGCCGGGATCAGCTGCATGGTCAACCGCACCGGCTACACGGGCGAGGAAGGAGTCGAGCTCCTCGTCATGTCGGAGGAGGCGGCCGACCTCTGGGACGCGATTCTCGAGCGCGGGGTCACGCCGTGCGGGCTCGGCGCGCGCGACAGCCTTCGGCTTGAGGTCTGCTATCCGTTGCACGGCAACGACATCGGCCCAGACACCGACGCGATCTCGGCGGGCCTCGGCTGGGTGTGCGCGACGGACAAGGACTTCACCGGCGTCGGGGAGCTTCGCCGGATCAAGGCGGACGAACCCGGGCGCCGGCTCGCCGCGTTCGTGATGGACGAGCGTGCGGTCCCGCGGCAGGGAATGGCGATCCTCGACGGCGGCGAGGTGACGTCGGGAACGCATTCGCCGATGCTCGACCAGGGCATCGGCATGGGCTACGTGCCGGCCGCACTGGCGCAGCCGGGAACGGAGCTGACGATCGACGTTCGTGGGCGCCACCGCAGGGCCCATGTCGTCGCCAAGCCGATCTACCGACGAGAGGAGAGCTGACGTGGCGGCTGAGAGTTATCCCGAGGAGCTCAGGTACCACCCGGAGCACGACTGGGCGCGGATCGACGGTGATACGGCCACGCTCGGGATCACGTGGTACGGCCAGGACGCGCTCGGCGAGCTCGTCCACTACGAGCCGCCCGACGTCGGCGCGACCCTCTCGAAGGACGGCGGCTACGGCGAGGTCGAATCGGTGAAGGCGGTGTCGGATCTGATCGCGCCGCTGTCGGGAGAGGTGCTCGAGGTGAACGAGAAGGTCGTCGAGGCGCCCGAGACGGTCAACGACGACCCCTACGGCGACGGCTGGCTCGTCCGGATCCGGGTCGCCGACCCCGCCGAGGCCGACGGGTTGATGGACGCGGCGGCCTACCGGGCGCATCTCTCGACCCTGTGAGCTTCCTGTCGCTCACCGACGCCGACCGCGACGAGATGCTCGCCGCGATCGGGATCTCGACGGTGGACGAGCTGTTCCGCGAGATCCCGGCCGGCGTGCGCTTCCAGGGCCGGCTCGACCTCGAGCCCGCCCTGTCGGAGCTCGAGCTCGTCGCGCACCTCGAGGAGCTGGCGGCGCGGAACGCTCACGCCGGCGCCGAGCTGTCGTTCCTGGGGGCGGGCATCTACGACCACTACGTCCCCGCAGTCGTCGACGCAGTCCTGCAGCGCGGCGAGTTCCTGACCGCGTATACGCCGTACCAGCCGGAGATGAGCCAGGGCGTGCTGCAGACGATCTTCGAGTACCAGACCGCGATCTGCGAGCTGACCGGGATGGACGTGTCGAACGCGTCCGGCTACGACGGGACGACCGTCGCCGCCGACGCGTGCTTCATCGCCAAGCACGCGACGAAGCGCAGCAAGATCGTTCTCTGCGAGGCCGTCAACCCGCAGGTGCGGCAGGTCGTGAGGACCTACGCCCCCGGCTTCGGGCTCGAGGTCGTCGAGGTGCCTCACTCCGGCGGAACGACGGATCCCGATCGTCTGGCCGGCGCCGCGAAGGACGCGGCGGCTGTGATCTTCCAGCAGCCGAACTTCTTCGGGTGCCTCGAGCCCGCGCCCGACCTCGCCGCGGCGGCGAACGACGCCGAGGCGCTCGCGGTCGCACACGTCGACCCGGTGTCGCTCGGCGTCCTCGAGGCCCCCGGAGCGTACGGGTGTGCGCTCGCGATCGGCGAAGGGCAGGGTGCCGGAAACTCCATGTCCTTCGGCGGCCCGCACTACGGCTTCATCGCGGCCCGCTCCGAGTTCACGAGGCGGATGCCGGGCCGCATCGTCGGCGAGACCACCGACACCGCCGGCAGGCGGGGCTACGTCCTCACCCTGCAGACCCGCGAGCAGCACATCCGGCGCGAGAAGGCCACCTCCAACATCACCACGAACCAGACGCTCCTCGCTCTGGCCGGGCTCGTCCACCTGACCTGGCTCGGACCGCAGGGTCTCGAGGAGGTGGGGGAGACCTGCATGGCGCTCGCCGCGCACGCGAAGGCCCGGCTGGGAGCCGCCGGATTCGAGCCGCTGTTTCCCGCTGAGGCAACGTTCAAGGAGTTTGCCGTCCGGGTCGGACGGAGCGCGCGCGAGGTCGTCGGCGACGCGCGCGCCCGGGGCGTGCACCCCGGCTACGCGCTCGGCCGCGACTACGAGGGGATGGACGACGCACTCCTCGTCGCGGTCACCGAGAAGAGAACGCCGGCCGAGATCGACCGGCTGGCCGGAGTGCTCGCGGAGGTCGGCCGGTGACGCCGCTGATCTACGAGCGTTCGCAGCCGGGCCGTCGGGCGGCGACCGTTCCGCGCCACGACCTCCCGGCCGCGGCGGTGCCATCCGAGCTCGCGCGCAGCGCGCCGCCCAGGCTCCCCGAGGTCTCGGAGCCCGAGCTGGTCAGGCACTTCACGGAGCTCTCGACGCGGAACTTCGGGATCGACACCGGCTTCTACCCGCTCGGGTCCTGCACGATGAAGCACAACCCGCGCGTGAACGAGCGGGTCGTGGGGCTGCCGGGCTTCCGTGACCTCCATCCTCTCCAGGAGGAGGAGGGTGCGCAGGGCGCGCTCGAGTTGATGTGGCGGCTCCAGTAGATCCTCGCGGAGATCTGCGGGCTCGACGGTGTCTCGCTCCAGCCCGCGGCCGGCTCCCAGGGGGAGCTGACCGGGCTGATGCTGATGCGTGCGTACTTCGCCGACCGGGGAGAGCTCGACGCGCGCCGCGAGATCGTCGTTCCGGACACCGCGCACGGGACGAACCCGGCGTCGGTGACGATGGCCGGGTTCGAGCTCGTCGGGGTCAAGACCGACGCGCGCGGCAACATCGACGTCGAGGACCTGCGCGGCCGGATCGGTCCGCAGACGGCCGGGCTGATGCTGACGAATCCGTCCACGCTCGGCCTGTTCGACGAGAACATCGAGGAGATCGAGCGGATCTTCCACGACGCCGGCGCGCTGATGTACTACGACGGCGCGAACCTGAACGCGGTCTGCGGGATCTCGAGGCCGGGCGACATGGGCTTCGACATCGTCCACATCAACCTGCACAAGACGTTCTCGCAGCCGCACGGGGGCGGTGGGCCCGGGGGCGGCCCGATCGCCGTCGTGGCCCGGCTCGAGCCGTTCCTCCCCGTGCCGGCGGTCGTCCGCCGTGACGACGGCGCCTTCGGGCTCGACTTCGACCGGCCGTCGTCGATCGGCAAGGTGCGCGGGTTCACCGGCCCGTTCGGCGTCTTCGTCCGCTCGTATGCGTACATCCGCCGATACGGTCCCGAGCTGCGCGAGATGTCGGAGGCGGCGGTGCTGAACGCGAACTACCTCCTGGCCCGGCTGAAGGAGGCCTACGACCTCCCGTTCGACCGGCTGTGCATGCACGAGTTCGTCCTCTCCGCACGGCACCTGAAGCGCGAGCACGGGGTCTCCGCGCTCGACGTCGCCAAGCGGCTGATGGACTTCGGCATCCATCCACCGACGATCTACTTTCCGCTGATCGTCCCCGAGGCGCTGATGATCGAGCCCACCGAGACCGAGCCGAAGGAGCGGCTCGACGACTTCTGCGAGGCGATGCTGACGATCGCGCGCGAGGCGGCGACCGATCCGGAGCTCCTGCACGGCGCTCCCCACAGCCGCCCGGTCGGCCGGCTGGACGAGGTGAAGGCGGCGAAGCGCGCCGTCGTCCGGTACGGGTTCGGCGAGCACCCGAACCTGTCCGACACGGCCTCGCCGGCCGGCGTCGCCGAGGCGCCGAAGGGAGTCTGATCGACCGCCGCGAGCGTGAGCGCATCCTCGGCGAGCACCATCCGCGCGAGCAGAACGCGATCGAGCGACGGCAGCGCGAGCAGCTCGCCCAGGATCTCGAGGGCAGTCCGCTGGTGGGTGAACCGCTCCCCCGGCGGCTGCGAAACTTCTCGCACGCTGCCGACCGCTACGCCGTCTCGCTTGCCGGCCCGCCGGCCCATTCACGCCGGCTGCGCGAGATCGAGGACGAGACGGCCGCTCACGTCGAGGCGCTCCGTGCCGCGTGGGAGGAGCTCGCAGAGCGACATGCCGGCGAGCCGCACGTGCTCGCCCGCCGCTGGCGTGACCTGGCGGGGCGTTGGCGCTTCGATGCGGTCAACGAGCTGATCGACAAGCACAACGCGTACTACCCGGTCGAGGCGCGTCTGCCGATGGACCCGCGCACCGGCGACTTCGTCCTCATCGGCGCACAGCCGTACCGCCGACGCCGGCTCGACGTCGAGTGGGTGTCGGAGCAGCTCGCACCCTTGCTCGCAGCCGCCTGAGGTCCCGGCTACGCCGCGGCCCGCGCGGCCAGCTGACCGCACGCCGCGGCGATCTCCCGGCCGCGCGTCAGACGCACGGTCGCCGGGATGCGGGCACGGTCGAGAACCGCCTTGAACGCTTCGATCGTCGCGCGTGACGAGCCCTCGAACGCCCCGGTCGGGTTGTACGGGATCAGGTTGACCTTGAACGCCTTCGCGTCGAGAAGCCGCGCCAGCTGCGCCGCCTGATCGACGCGGTCGTTGACGCCGGCGAGCATCACGTACTCGACAAAGACCTTGCGCCGGCGGAGCTGGGCGTAGCGCCGGCACTCGGCGATCACGTCCTCGAGCGGGTAGCGGTCGTTGACCGGCATCAGGCGCGATCTCAGGGTCGGATCGGCAGCGTGCAGGGACAGCGCCAGACGGATCGGCTCCCCGACCTCGTCCACGAAGCGGCTGAGGCCCGCCAGCCAGCCGACGGTCGAGATCGTCGTCCGGCGGTGCGTGATCCCCAGGTCGGGCAGGCGGCGGGCCGCCCCGAGCACAGCGTCGAGGTTCAGCATCGGCTCGCCCATCCCCATGAAGGCGCAGTGGTCGACGGCCTCGAGGCGCCGGAAGTGGAGTAGCTGATCGAGAATCTCCGAGGCGGTCAGGTTCCGGCCGAACTGCATCTGCCCGGTCGCGCAGAACGTGCAGGTGAGCGGGCAGCCCGACTGCGACGAGACGCAGACCGAGCGGCGGCCGTCCCGGTAGCGCATCAGCACCGCCTCGACCGGCCTCCCGTCCGTCGTCCGAAAGAGGGTCTTCACGGTTCCATCGCGTGCCTCCAACTCCCGTGCGACCTCCAGGGTCGAGAACGGCACCTCGTCGGCCAGTGCAGCACGCAGGCCCGACGGGACGTTCGTCATCGCGGCGTATCCCGCTGCACCTCCGGCGGCCCAACGCCAGATCTGGCCCGCCCGGTAGGATGGCTCACCGCGGCGGTCGAGGACGCGGGCGAGGAGAGCGAGATCCACCGCCCCACCGTAGCTAGGCTCCGGGCGTGATCGACCTTCGCTCCGACACCGCGACCGTCCCGAGCCGCGAGATGCTCGCGGAAATGGCCGCCGCCGACGTGGGCGACGAGCAGGCGCAGGAGGATCCCACCGTCAACGAGCTCCAGCGGCGCGCCGCCGAGCTGCTCGGACAGGAGGCTGCGCTCTTCCTGCCGACCGCGACGATGGCGAATCAGATCGCGCTGCGTGTGCTCACGCGTCCCGGCACGGCGTTGATCGCCGAGGAGCGGACGCACATTCTCATCTTCGAAGCGGGTGGTCCGGCCGCGCACTCCGGCCTGATCACGCTCGGCCTGCCCGGCACCGCCGGCCGGATCACGACCGACCAGCTTCACACCGCGGCATCGAGCACGGACCAGCTGCAGCCGGCGAGCATCGTCGTCCTCGAGCAGACCCACCGGAGCGCGGGCGGCCGGGTGTGGCCGCTCGGGGACCTCCAGGAGGTCGTCGCGGCCGCACGCGAGCTGGGTCTCGCCGTCCATCTCGACGGCGCCCGGCTGCTGAACGCGTCGGTGGCGACCGGGATCGAAGCCGCCGAGTACGGTCGTCTCGCCGACACCGTCACGCTCTGCTTCTCCAAGGGGCTCGGCTGCCAGATGGGGGCCGTGCTCGCGGGGTCGCGCGAGCGCATCGAGCAGGCCTGGCTCCTGAAGTTCCTCTTCGGCGGCGCCCTCCGGCAGGCGGGCGTCGTCGCCGCGGCGATGCTCTACGCGCTCGACCACAATGTCGAGCGGCTCGGTGAGGACCATGCGCGGGCCCGCCGGCTCGCGGAGGGCCTCGCCGCCGCCGGCCTGCCGGTCGACGTCGGCGCGACCGAGACGAACTTCGTCGGCATCGACGTCGCATCGGTCGGGATCGACCCGGAAGACGCACGCGCGCAGATCGCCGACGAAGGCGTCCGCGTCGGCCTGCTCCGCCCGGGGGTGCTGCGCGTCGCCACGCATCTCGGCGTCACGGACGCCGACGTCGACCGTGCGGTCGAGCTGATCCCCCGGGGCCTCGGCGTCCTTGTCCCCGCCTGACGCGCTCGCCGGCGTCCTGCGCGAGGGGCGGGCCCGCCATCGCCTGCCGAGCTAGCGGCCGCCCGCCTTGTAGAACACGACGGCCGCGAGCGCATAGGCGGCGACGAGCACCGCGCCCCGCGAGCTACCGGACGTGCCCTTGCTGAGCACGAGCGCGGTCAGGAGGGCGGCTCCGGCCATCACCGCGATCTCGACCTGGCGGAACGCGAGGGCCAGCGGGTTGATCGCCCAGGAGACGATCGCGACCGCGGGGATCAGGAAGACGGCGACCTGGGCGCTCGAGGAGAGCGCGATCTCGGACGCGAGCTTGATCCGCCCCCGCCGGGCGACGAGCACGGCGCCTCCGTGCTCCGCCGCGTTGCCGACGATGGCGACGATCACGGCCGCGACGAAGAAGTCGCTCAGGTGCGCTCTGTCGGCGAACGTCTCGATCGAGCCGACGAGGATCTCGGCGATGGCGGCCGTCGCCGCGGTCGCGATCGCCAGCACCGCGAGCGTGACGTTCAGCGGCCACGCGCCGCTCTCGTGCTCGGTTGCAGCGAACATCGCGTGGTGCCGCCGGAGCTGCCACCACGTGACGAGCAGGTAGACGACGAGCAAGACGATCGAGACCGGCAGCGAGAGCACCTGCAGCGAGTGGCGGTTCGTGTCGCCGTGCCAGCCCGGGATCGCGACGATCATGAAGGCGAGCACCGCGCCGAGGACGATCGCGACCCAGATCAGGACCGACCGGCGGTCGACCTGCTTCGTCGGGCCGGCGAGGAGCGAGAAGCCGAGGACGAGGAGCAGGTTCCCGACGACACTGCCGGACAGCGAGCCGCGGACGACCTCGAACAGCCCGTCGTTGACCGCGAACAGCGAGATGATCAGCTCCGGGGCGTTCCCGAAGGTGGCGTTCAGGAAGCCGCCGATCCCGGGCCCGGTGTGACGCGCGGTGTGCTCGGTCGCCTCGCCGATCAGCCATGCGAGCGGGACCAACGCGATCGCCGCGAGCACGAACAGGGTGACGTCGTCCGCGGCGGTCGCGAACCGGACGACGATCGTGGCGGGCGCGAGGCCGAGCGATGCCCAGAGAAGCCGTCGCGCCACGGAGATCAACCCTATCCGCGAACCGGTCGCGCGCCATGCCTGAAGGCGGCCCGTTTGTCAAGACTTGCGCAGCGGAAAAGTCCTCGCCCACAATCCAGGGTGATGGAACTCCGTGGCATCGCATCCGAGTCGCTGCCGCTCCGGCCGCAGGACGAGGTCGAGTGCCGACGGTGCGGGGTGCACTGCGACAAGGTCGTCTACCCGGCCGCGTGTCTCGACCGCGCGTGCCCCTTCGTGTACGCGTACGAGGAGTTCGGGCACACGTACATCGGCTGCATGCAGAAGGTGTTCGAGGTCGAGATCGACGTCGACCTCCTCCGCGAGGCCGAGCGCCGTCGTGAAGGGTTCGGGGCCGTCCGCTCGATGCGCCACCCGCTGCCGATGTGCCGGGTCGAGGTCGAGGAGACCTACCGCCACCGCGCCGACGACCTGGGCTGCCGGAACCCCGAGTTCTCGGAGCTGCCGGTCGGCCGCCCGACCTTCCGGGTCTTCGCCCAGCTGCGCTGAGCGGGCCGGATTCAGGAGGCCCAGCGGGCGTGGAGCTCGCGGAGCTTCGCGACCTCGCCGGCGTCGGGGCCGTGGTTCTCCTGACCCGGTACCTCCATCACCGCCGGCAGTCCCTGGAGCCTCGGATGGCCGAGGAAGACGCCGAGCCGCTCGCCGATCAGGCCCTCGCCGATGTTGGCGTGGCGGTCGCGGTTCGAGCCGAGCGGCGCCTGGGCGTCGTTGACGTGGAGCGCGCGGAGGCGCTCGAGGCCGATCCGCGCGCCGACGTCGTCGAGCATTCGATCGAGCTCGGCCCGGTCGGTGACGTCGTAGCCTGAGACCCAGAGATGGCACGAGTCGAGGCAGATGCCGAGTCGCGGGTGGCGCTCGAGCGCCTCGTGCAGCGCAGCGAGCTCGTCGATCGAGCGCCCGATCGTCCCTCCGGCGCCGGCCGAGTTCTCGACCAGCAGCCAGGTCGTGTCCGAGCAGCGCTCGAGGGCCTGCGCCAGCGCCGGAACGACCCGCTCGAGCCCCGCCTCGAACCCGGCGCCCTGGTGGGAGCCGACGTGGAAGACGACGGCGTCAGCCCCGATCGCGCAGGCGGCGTCCATCGTCGAGCGCAGCGTGTCGACGCTCTTCGAGTAGAAGTCGTCGTTCGGGCTGGCCAGGTTGACGAGGTAGAGCGCGTGGACGAGGACGCCGCCGATGGCGAGCTCCTCTCGCCGCGCCCTGAACGCCGCCAGGTCGACGGGATCGTGGTCGGGGAAGCGCCAGGTGCGCGGGCTCTGCACGAACAGCTGCATCGAGTCCACACCGAGCTCTCCGGCGCGGTCCAGCGCCTTCTTGATCCCTCCTGCACAGTGGGCCCCGATCAGCACCCCTCTACGATACGGACGTGAGCGTCCGCGTCCGCATGGCACCGAGCCCGACCGGCTTCCTCCACATCGGCGGCGTGCGGACGTTCCTGTTCAACTGGCTGTTCGCGCGCAAGCACGGCGGCGAGTGCCTGCTGCGGATCGAGAACACCGACACGAGCCGCGAGGTCGCGGAGGCGACGGAGCAGATCCAGGCGTCGCTGACGTGGCTGGGGGTCGACTGGGACGGTCCGGTGAGCTTCCAGCTCGACGCGATGGTTCGCTGCCGGGAGCTCGCCCAGCAGCTGCTTGCCGAGGGAGCGGCGTACGACGACGACGGCGCGATCCGGTTTCGGATGCCGGACGAGGGGGTGACCGCCTGGGACGACGCCGTTCGTGGGCGGATCGAGGTCCCGAACGAGACGATCGAGGACGTCGTGCTCGTCCGCTCGGACGGCCGTCCGACGTACAACTTCGCGAATCCGGTCGAGGACATCGACGATCGGATCACCCACGTGATCCGCGGCTCCGACCATGTCTCCAACACGCCCAAGCAGCTCCAGATCCTCCGTGCGCTCGGGCACGAGCCGCCGGTCTACGCCCATGTCCCCGATGTCCTCGGCGGCGACGGGAAGAAGCTCTCCAAACGCCACGGTGCGACCGCGATCGACGAGTTCCGCGCCGCCGGATACGTTCCGCCGGCGCTGATGAACTTCCTCGCGCTGCTCGGCTGGGCGCCCGACGGCGAGACGACGATCATGCCTCCCGACGAATTGACGAGGCGTTTCTCGCTCGAACGCGTCGGCTCGAGCCCCGCCACGCTCGACTACGAGAAGCTCGACTGGATGAACGGCGTGTATCTGCGGGCGATGCCGCCGCCCGGCTACGCGCACGCCCTTGTCGCCTACCTGGAGGACCTGGGCTACTACTGGCCCGAGGAGCGCGTCCGGGCGGCAGCACCGCTCGTCCAGGAGAAGATCGAGCGCCTGGGACAGTTCCCGGACTTCGCCGGTTTCCTGTTCGAGCGCCGGAACGACTACGACCCGGCAGACCTGGACCCCGATATTCTCGCCGCCTCCGAGGAGGCCCTCCGCACGCTCGAGCCGTTCAGCGCCGCGGCGATCGAGCAGGCGCTCCGGGGGCTCGCAGAGCGGCTGGGACAGAAGCCGCGGCAGGCGTTTCAGCCGATCAGGCTGGCGGTGACCGGCTCGAAGGTCTCACCGGGCCTGTTCGAGAGCATCGAGCTCCTCGGGCGCGACGAGACGCTGGCGCGGATCAGCGCCGCCCGGGGGGAAGCGGCTTAGGCCGGGCGAGCGGATCGAGCGCGCGCTGGAACACCCGCCACGCCCGGCGCCGGAAGCTCGGGCTGGGCGTCGGAAGCGGTGAGAGCTGACGGAGCTGAGGCTCCTGACGGCGACCCATCTCACAGGGGGAACGTCGAGGCGAGGAAGCCGGTTACGGCCGGTAGATCAGCGCGCCGGCGGCGACGAGCGCCAGCCCCGCGGCCCACACCGGCCAGAAGACGAGAACCGCTCCAGCCGCAAACCCGGCGACACCGAGGACGGTGGCCGCGGTGGCGACGGCGGCTGCCCTCGGGAAGGCATCGGTGCGCGGCGGCGCCGGCGGCGGCGGCGCCAGCCGCATGCGGGCGAGCCGGACCCGGAAGAGCGCACCGCGCCACTCGAGGAGCAGCTCCTCGGCGCCCCTTCGCCCGCTGCTCTCGATCGCCTCGGCGACCTCTCCGGTCCACTCGCGTGCGCCGAGCAGCGCATCGGCGAGCTCCTCGTGGGGCTCTCGCGCCCCTGGAGGCGGCTCGACGCCGGCCAGCGCCTCACTCGACCAGTGCAGGCGGTACTGGAGCAGGCGCAGAGCGCTGATCGCGTCCTCGTCGAGCGAGCGCGCGTCGGCGGCAAGTGTCTCGAGACCGCGCAGCGTGGTCGACAGCCCGCTCCAGAAGCCGGCCATGGTGCCCGCGTACTGCCGGGCAGCGCCCGTGCCGGGACTCGGCCCCACCGCGGCCGATCATATCGTCGTGACGCCCGTTAGACTCGAGCCTCCGATGGGGGTCGGCGAGGGGAAGACCGTGCTGGTCGTCGACGACGACGCGTCGCTCGGTCTCCTGTGCCGCGTGAACCTCGAGCTGGACGGCTACGCGGTCGTGGAGGCGCGCTCGATCGCCGACGCCCGATCCGTGCTCGAGCACACGGCGTTCGACGCCGTCCTGCTCGACCTGCATCTCGGCGACGGCGACGGAGGCGATCTGCTCGTCTCGCTTGCCGGCGCCCGTCCTCCGGTCGCGCTGTTCACCGGCTCGGGGACGATCGAGCCCGAGCTCGCCGCGTTGGCCGAGGGTGTCCTGCCGAAGCCGTTCACGCTCGACGACCTGCTCGGAACGGTTCGGCGCCTGACCTCTGCCTCGGCTCGGTAGATTCCAGCCGTTGACGACGACCGAGGTCTACACCCCCGTAGACTACGAAGAGCGGCTGCGCCGGTACCTCTTCGAGCGGTCCGAGGAGGGCCGTGCGGTTCGCGTCGGCGAGAAGGAGACGTCGGAGCAGGCCGAGATCGTCGCGCGGTACGCCGACCTCTTCACCCGCGGGCAGCTCGGCGCGCTGCTGGAGGCAGAGCGCGCCGCGGAAGGCGACGCGCGCGAGCAGCTCTACCGCCTGCGCAAGGTGTGCGAGGGTGGGATCGTCTCGGCCGAGCTGGTCGAGCGCGAGGACGCTCTCGAGAATGCGGAGCTCGCCGCGCGCCTCGCCTTCCGGGGCGAGGAGCTGCCGCTCCGGGCGGCCCAAGCGCGTCTGGCCCTCCTGCACGAGTACCGCGACCGGGAGGAGCTCGGCGTCCTCTTCGCCGACCTGAACGCGACGTTCAACGACGAACGCGTCGAGCTTCTGCGGGCGGCAGAAGACCTGTCGGCCGACCTGTCCGGGGAGCCCGACCCGGTTGCGCGGAACGAGGAGGAGAAGGGGATCTCGCTCCGCGAGCTCTCCGACGCGCTCGGCGCCGCGGCCGAGGCGGCCGAGGAGGCCTACGTGCGCATGCGCGAGACGTGGTTCGGCCGCCTGCTCGGCGAGGAGCGTGACGAGCAGCCGTGGTCGCATCACATGGCCTACGTCCGGCGGCTCTCGCCGCTGGAGGCGACGTACACGAAAGAGCGGGCGACCGACGTCTGCCTGGCGACGCTCGACCAGCTCGGTTTCGACCTCGCGGCCGATCCGAACATCAGGCCCGACCTGGACGACCGCCCGCAGAAGTCCCCCCGCGCCTGCGTGATCGCGTCCGACCCGCCGACCGTCGTCCACCTGATCACCCGCGCCCAGGGCGGGCTCCACGACTACCAGGCGTTCCTGCACGAGGCCGGCCACGCGCTCCACTACGCCGGCTGCGACCCGGGCCTGCCGTACACGTTCCGGCGGCTCTCACGCGACCATGCGCTGACCGAGATCTACTCGTACATCGTCGAGGCGATCTCGCGCGAGCCGGGCTGGCACGCGCTCCACTTCGGCCTCTCGGACGGGGAGGCGGCGCAGAACGCCGAGGCGACGACGTTTCTCGAGGCGCTCCTCTACCGGCGCTACTCGGCCAAGCTCGACTTCGAGCTCGACTTCTGGGGCCGCTTCGCAGACGACGGCGGCACGCCGGCCGGCTACGCGGAGCGCCTGACGGCTGCGACCGGCGTGTGCTACCGGCCGGACGGCTTCCTCTCCGACATGGACGCGGGGTTCTACTCCGCCGACTACCTCCGTGCCTGGATCCGCTCGGCCCAGCTGCGTGCCCGCCTGATCGCGGACGTCGGCGCGGACTGGTGGCGGAGCCCCGAGACGGGCGAGCGGCTACAGGCGCTGTTCCGCGAGGGGACGAAGCCGACGAGCGAGGAGGTCGCCGCCCGCCTCGGCTTCGATCCGCTCGACACGGGGCCGCTCCTGCACGAGCTGGGCGCGCGGTAGGAGTCGGGCCGCACGTGGCGAAGCTGCGCCGCATGGAAGAGCAGAGCCAGCTGGAGGCGATGCGGGCCGCTGTTCGCGGCGACCTCGAGCGCGCCAGGGCACGGCAGAGCGGGAACCCGGTCCGCGAACCGGTCCCGGTCGTCGACCGCGAGCCGGTCCCGGTCGCGGAGCCCGAGGT
Source organism: Gaiellales bacterium (assembly GCA_038248655.1). Lineage (GTDB taxonomy): Bacteria > Actinomycetota > Thermoleophilia > Gaiellales > Gaiellaceae > DATBLE01. Next base: position 2,066 of record JBBRXG010000016.1, on the reverse strand, counting down.
CGAGCCCGAGCCCGAGCAGATCGTCGAGGTCGAGCCGATTGCCGAGCCCGAGGTCGAGCCCGAGCCGATCGCCGGAGTCGAGGTCGAGGGCGACGATCATGGTGGAAGGGAGGAGAAGTCTCCGCCTGCTGCCGAGACGTCGCCCGAGGCGCCGCCGGTCAGGCCACGGCGAGGGTTTCTCTCGTCCCTCTTCAGGCGCGGCTAGCTTTCGCCGTCGATCCCGGCCGCCTCGAACGCCGCCTGGAGGTGCGGGAAGTCCTGCACCCTGACCACACGGCCGTCGCGGATCGTGACGACGGCCGAGTAGCGCTCGACGCTGAACTTGCGCCGCGACTGGAGCGGCCTCGGATCGTCGGCGTCGCGTGTCTCCCGCGACGCACGGAATCCGACCACGACCTGGTCGCCGACGCCGACACACCGCTCGAGCTCGACCCGGTACTGCTCCCGGTAGCGCTCGGCGACCACTCCGAGCGCATCTGCATGGTCGACGAGCGAGGTCGGGCCAGCTCCGAGCGGGTACCACTCGATGTCGTCGTCGAGCAGCTCGGCGATCGCCTCGAAGTCGCCGTCGATGAACGCGCGGTAGCCCCGGACGACGACCTCGACCGATTCCAGGCTCATACCGTCGAGCCTAGTTCTCGCCTTTCGAGATCCAGCTCGACACCTGCTCGTCGAGCCCGCTGTCCTTGAACTTCTGCATGAGACCGGAGAGCTTGTCGCCCTCGATCAGGCTCCTCGCCTCGTCTGTCAGGCCCATCTCTACTCCCCTCACTCTGCCCGGACGGCGCCCACGGCTGTCCGAAGGAGAATACCGGCCCCGAGCCTCGCTACCGCAGCCGGTTTTCGACCGTCTCCACCCGGGTGCGCTAGGCTGGTCGACAGAGCAGACGCAGGAACGAGACCCCTTCTGTTAGACGCCGGCTCGCACGCCAGTCCGTGTCGGGGTCCGCATCTCCCGGAGGGAGTCCGCGCTGCCCGTTCGTATCGTCTGTGCCGGCGCCGATCAGGCGGATCGTCTGATCGAGAATCTGAACGGCTTCCCCGCCGAGGCGATCGAGGAGAACGGCACCCGCGAGGTCCGTGTCGTCCTCGATTCCGCTTCCAGCGAGCGGATCGTCGACCTGTTCGACGCGCTCGGACACTGGGTCAACGACGGGAAAGCCACGTCCTGCCAGGTCTTCTTCGGTGACGGCGGTCATGCGTACACCGTTCTCGCCCTCAACGGCAAGCCCAACGATCCGACCCAGTTCCTGCTCGAGCGGACGATCCAGCTCCAGGGTGCGCTCGAGACCAGGATCGTGGTCGAGCAGGCGAAAGGCGTCCTCGTCGAGCGGTTCGACCTTCCGCCCGATCGGGCCTTCGCGCTGCTCCGCCGGGCGGCACGAAGCTCCGGGCAGAAGATCCACGTCCTGGCCGAGCAGGTCGTCTCCTCGCGAGAGACGCCCGACACCGTTTGGCGCGCGCGGGGCCGCATCTAGACGCGAATCGAGCGGGCCCGTAGAATCGTCTCCGAGGCCCGGACCCCGCCCCACGACAACCAAAGCGGCCCAAGATCCGTCCGCGAACGATGGAACGGAGCGGGCTCGTGGCGGAGTTGATCACGGTCGAGGCACCCAGTACCGATCTGGCTCGCACGTTGATACGACGCCTGCGCGAGCTTCCGGCGGAGATCGAGCAGAGCGCGGGTCGGGCGGAGGTGACGATCCCGCTGGTCGGTAACGCCGAACGGGCGGTCGTCGAGGTGCTCAACACCGTCGACGAGTGGCTCGTCGAGCACGCAATCGAGCAGGCTCGGGTCCGCCTGAACGGGCACGTCTACACGCTCACGCCACCGCGAAAACCTCGAGCGAGCGGCGGACGAGGTGACGCGGCCGCGAGCGAGATGACTCCCGCTCGGTAACACAGGTCGCGGCGAGAGGCCTAGGGATCCTTTCCGCGTAAGAGGTGTAAGGGGTATCCATTTAGCCGGAGTAGCGCTAGGTCTGCCGCCACGGCCGGCGCGCTCTGGGTCGCTCGAGGCTGGGTGGACGGCCGCGCGTCCTCGGTGGCGCAGGGCGCCGTCTGCC
>JBBRXG010000015.1:0-37595 GCA_038248655.1 Gaiellales bacterium | reverse complement strand
GGCGCGGACGAACATCGCGATCAGCTGCTGCTTGGAGCTGACCGGGAAGCCGCCGAGCCGCTGGAGGTGGAGCTCCGCCCAGCCGTCGGCGCCGGTCGGTGTCTCCGGCGGGACCGAGAACTGGTTGAACGGCGTCGCCGTCGCGTACACGAGCGCACCCTGGACCGGGCCGCTGCACGACGAGGTGACGTGGTAGCGGACGACCAGCGTCTGCACCCCGGAGGAGACGGTCTGCGGATCGCTCGTCTGCGCGTCCACGAGCAGCCGGGCCGGCTGAGAGATCCCCGTCACCTGATCCGGGTTCCCACCCGCCGGACAGCCGTTCCCGCGCGAGGGCGGCGGCGGGGGCGGAGGCGCCGCGGCCTTGGTGACCACCGCGGACGGGACCGACGTCGCGTTCGTCGTGCCGTCGGCGTTCTTGGCCTGCACCTTGAAGCGGACCGTGTTGCCGACATCCGCCGAGGTCAGGACGTACGTCTTCTTCCCGCCTGCGCCGCTGATGTTCGAACAGCTGCCGCCGTTCTTGTCACAGCGAAGCCAGAAGTAGTTGTAGTCGGTCGGATTGTTGTTCCAGTTGCCCTTCGTACCCGTCAGCGCCTTCCCCTCCTGGGGCGTGCCGCTGATCGACGGCGGCGACGTGTTGACGGGCTTCGCCTGCCCGGCCGCAACGCCGGCGCCGGCGAACATCGCCAGCGCGGACACGATCACCGCGCTCACGCCGGCACCGAAGACACCGCCGAGCAGCATCCACCGTTTCTTCCGTCTCATCTCGAAACCCTCCTTGGTCCGTTGGATTCTCGGGTGATGCCCGTGGGAGCGGAGGGCCAATCCGCTGCTCAGAAAACACTTACATCGACCCCTATGCTCCAGAGATGACACACGACCTCGCCCGCCGCACGCTCGAGCTCGTAAACATCCCGTCCGTCAGCCGGGACGAGTCGGCGTTGCGCCACCACGTGTCGCAGATCGTCCCCCTGCCGGCCGTGTACGAGACCGACGAGGCGCTCCTCTTTGCGACCCGGCGGACGACCCGGCCGCTGGTGCTCCTCGCCGGGCACCTGGACACGGTCCCCGCCCAGGACAACCTGCCCGGGCGCATCGAGGACGGCTGGGTCGTCGGCCTCGGGGCGAGCGACATGAAGGGTGGGCTGGCGGTGATGGCCGAGCTGGCCCGTTGGGTGGTCGAGGAGTCACCGCCGCTCTCCTGCGACCTGGCACTGCTGTTCTTCGTCCGCGAGGAGCTGCCGCCGGCGGGGAGCGCGCTGCCCCGCGTGTTCAAAGAGGCGCCGCTCGTGCTCGAGTCCGACCTCGTCGTGATGCTCGAGCCGACCGACAACGCGATCCATGCCGGCTGCCTCGGAAACCTGAACGCCACAGTCGTATTCCGCGGCGAGAGCGCACATTCGGCGCGGCCGTGGCAGGGCGTGAACGCGATCGACCTCGCGGTTCGCGGCCTCGAGCTGGTAGTCGAGGCGAATCCGGTCGAGGTCGAGGTCGGCGGGCTGACCTTCGTCGAGGTGCTGAGTGCCACCCGGATCGAAGGCGGAATCGCAGACAACGTGATCCCGGGTCGTGTCGAGGTCGGGCTCAACTACCGCTACGCTCCGGCCCGGACGCTCGATCAGGCCGAAGCGCGGCTGCGCGAGCTCGTCGGTCTCGAGCTCGAGGTGACCTCGAACTCCCCCCCGGCCCGCGTCGCACTGGATTCGGAGCTCGTGAGACGACTGCGCGAGACCGGCGACCTCGCGGTCGAGCCGAAGCAGGCCTGGACCCCGGTTGCCGAGTTCGCGGCGCAGGGTCTCGACGCGGTCAACTTCGGTCCCGGCGCGACGCGCTACGCCCACCGCCGCGACGAACGGGTTGCGATCGTCGAGCTGGAGCGTGCGTTCGAATCGCTCCGTCGTCTCGTAAGCTAGCTCGGCGATGCAGGTCTCCTCCGTTCTCGCCGCGCAAGGGACGTACCCGTTCGTGCCCATCGAGCGGGCGAAGCGCGAGGCGGCAGAGGCGGGCGTCGAGATCATCGACTTCGGCCAGGGCGACCCTCGCGAGCCGACCGATCCGGCCATCCGGCGGGCGCTCGTCGATGCGCTCGAGGAGCGCATGGGCTATCCGAAGGCGGAAGGGCTGCCGGAGCTGCGCGAGGCGATCTCGGCCTGGTGCGCGCGTCGCTTCGGAGCCGCCGTCGATCCCGGGTCCGAGGTGATCCCGACCTACGGGAGCAAGGAGGCGATCTTCAGCTTCGCGCAGTGCATGGTCGACCCCGCGGGCACACGGGACACGGTCGTCGTCACCGAGCCGGGATACCCGGTGCCGGCCCGCGGCGCCGCCTTTGCGGGTGCGAACGTCCGGTCGCTCTCGCTGCTGGACGAAAACCGCTTCCTCCCCGACCTCGACGAGGTGCAGGACTGGGATCGCGTCGCGCTCGTCTGGGTCAACTATCCGAACAACCCGACCGGCGCGCTTGCGCCGCTCGCCTTCTACGAGCGGCTGGCCGCGCTCGCACGCGAGCACGACTTCCTGCTCTGCTCCGACGAGGCGTACAGCGAGCTCTGGTTCACGGAGCCGCCGGCCTCGGCGCTCGAGCTCGCCGACCGGAGGAACGTCGTCGTGTTCCAGACGCTGTCGAAGCGCTCGTCGATGACAGGCTACCGCTCGGGCTTCATCGCCGCTCCTCCCGACGTGATCCAGGCGCTCCGCACGTTCCGCCCGTCGACCGGTGCGGCTCCGCAGGAGTTCGTCCAGCGCGCGTCGATCGTCGCCTGGAACGACGAGACCCACGTCGAGCGTACGAGGGACTCGTACCGACGCAAGCGCGACCTCCTGCTCGGCGTGCTCGAGCGCAGGGGCTGGCGCGTCGCCGCGAGCGAGGCGACGATGTACCTCTGGGTCGAAGTGCCGGGCGGTGAGTCGTCCGAGGCCTGTGCCGAGCGCCTCCTGCGTCACGGGGTGGTCGTCGCGCCCGGCTCGTTTCTCGGCGCCGCAGGCGAGGGGTACGTGCGGATTGCCCTGGTGCCGACGCTCGCCGAGTGCCGGCGGGCCGCAGCGATCCTCGAGGACGTCCTGTGACGGCGAACGCCGAGGGCATCGTCGCCGCCCTTGATCGTGGTGAGCTGCGCGTCGCCGAGCGCTCCGGCGACGACTGGATCGTGAACGAGGAGGCGAAGGCTGCGATCCTCGAGTACTTCCGGATCCGGCAGATGGAGCCCGTCGAACTCGGGCCGTTCGAGTATCACGACAAGATCCCGATCAAGCGCGGCTATGCAGCGCTGGGCGTGCGGGTTGTTCCTCCCGCCGTCGCCAGGTACGGCTCGTTCCTCTCGGAAGGCGTGGTGATGATGCCGAGCTACGTCAACATCGGCGCCTGGGTCGGGCCGCGGACGATGATCGACACCTGGGCGACGGTCGGCTCGTGCGCACAGATCGGGGCCGACGTCCACCTCGCAGGCGGGGTCGGCATCGGCGGCGTGCTCGAGCCCGTCGCCGCCAGGCCGGTGATCGTCGAGGACGGCGCGTTCATCGGCTCCCGCTGCATCCTGACCGAGGGCGTGCGGATCGGAGCGGGCGCCGTGCTCGGCCCGAACGTCTCGCTGACCGCCAGCGTCCCGATCATCGACGTCACCGGCAGCGAGCCGGTCGAGCATCGCGGGCACGTCCCCCCACGCTCGATCGTCGTCCCGGGAACACGACCGAAGGAGTTCCCCGCAGGCACCTTCCAGCTCGCCTGCGCGCTGATCATCGGCCGGCGCACCGAGTCGACCGACCTGAAGGTCTCGCTGAACGAGGCGCTGCGCGAATACGAGATCGGGGGCGGCTAGACCTTCGAGGCCGACCAGGTCTGGGTGCCGGTCGTGCAGTTGTACCCCGTGCCGTTCGACAAGGTGAACGACGTGTCTTCCCGATACGTACCGGTCGCCGTCCCCCCGGTGATGTTGCCCGTGAAGGTGACGTTGTTCGTCGACGGAGCGCCGTCGACCGAGCCCGCGAACGAGCCCGAGATCGTGAACGCTCCCGCCTGCGTGACCGGGTACGGACCGCCCGCGTGGATGTTCCCTCCCGAGAGGTAGGCAGGCGGATCGCACGACTGGTTCATCTGACCGGTCTGGAGGTTCGACAGGCTGAGGCCGTCCGCGCCGACGTCGAACGCGAACAGCTCGTTGTCGGCCGCCTTGCCGACGTAGTGGCCGGAGAGCGCAGCAGGCGGCGGAGCCGGGGGTGGCGGCAGCGGCGGCGGGGGAGCAGGTTTGACCCACGAAGCCGCCAGCCGCCTCGACCGGCCGAGAGTCGTCACCTTCCCCCCCGCCCGCTTGATCACCGAGGCCTGGAAGCCGACGGCACCCACCGTGGTGCCCCGGTACGAGCCGCGGCAGGGCGACCGCAGGCATTCGGCGACCTTGACCGTCGAGCGCCCGGGACGGAGACGCTGGATGAGGAGGCGGTCGCCGCGTGGGAGCCGGGCCGTCGCCGTCAGCCGGACAGACTGGCCGACGTCGAGGAAGGAGTCGCCCGCGACCCGCAGCGTAACGGGAATCGACGCGCTGGAGGCAAGGCTCGCCGCGGCAGCGGCGAGCACCGCAACCACGGCCGCGAGCAGCACCACGCTCCGAGTCCGCCGACGCTGCGACATTCGAATCACGCTAGTGAACGGACTTTCCGGGGTCAATGGCGAGAAAGGAGGAGGCGCTCGATGTGGTCGTACGAGGACCCGTCCCTAACCCCCACCCACCCGGGGAGAGAAAACGCAGCGACGCACTCAGCCTAGCGCCGGATCCAGCGCGTCTGTGCGCCGATTCGTAGCCGGAAGTGTGTCGTCGCGGCGGCTCGAATCGTCGACGGGCTCCCGGTCAGTCGACCCGTTCCGCCGGGCCGGTCAGCCACGCCCGTCCGCCCTCGAGGCGCACACGCAGGTCGCCGCCGGGGAACGAGACGACGACATCGCCCTGCCCGTGGGTCGCGGCTGCGACTGCGACTGCGCTCGTCCCGGACGACTGCGTCTCCCCCACACCGCGCTCCCAGACGCGTGCCACCACCCGCCCCGGCGCGACGACGCGGGCGACCTGGACGTTCGTGCGGCCGGGAAAGCGCGGATGTGTCTCCAGGAGCGGCCCGATCAGGGAGACGTCGTCCGGGTTGCCGACGACGACCGCGTGCGGATTCCCGACGGAGACGGAGACGACCTCGAGCCCGGCGACTCGCTCCTTCGCGTGCACCTCGAACGGGCCCAGCTCCTGCTCGACGAGCCCTCCGTCGACGATGCGCGCCACGACCTCGCGTCCGTGGACCAGGATGCGCACCTCGCGCGCGCCTCTGCGCGCGGCCAGCCAGGCGGCGACGATCCGCGTGCCGTTCCCGGACAGCTCGGCGGTCGAGCCGTCTGGGTTCCAGATCACGATCTCGGCCGTGTCCCCGTCGAGTGCGACGACCTCCAGGATCCCGTCCGAGCCTCCGACTGCCGCCCGCACCCGAGCCGGCGTCAGCGACCCGCCGAGCTCAGCGCTCTCTGCCAGCAGGTACTCGTTGCCTGCCGCGCGCCAGCGCGAGAACGTCATCGGCCACCTCCTCCGGGGAGCGATCCGCCCGCACCGTAACGAGACCGGGGATTCGTCGCATCCACTTGCGCTGGTATGCGGCGAGCCGACGCGTGCGTGCCGCAAGCGCCGTCTCCGCCTCCGCCGGCGGCAGCTCGGCGACCTCGCGAAGCCCGAGGATCTTCCGAGCGGTCGAGGAAAGAGGACGGGCGCTCGCGCGGCGGGCCTCCTCGACGAGCCCCGCCTCGAACATCGCCCTGGTCCGGACGGCGATCCGGCGCTCGAGCTCCGCCTGAGGGACGTAGAGGCCGACTACGACCGTTGTATGCCGCCAATCGTCGGCCCAGAGCCGGTCGCCGCTCAGCGAGTACCCCGCGTGTGTGAGCTCGAGCGCGCGCACCACCCGTCGGCGGTCGTTCGGATGGATCGTCTCGGCGGCGCCGGGGTCCCGGCCGGCGAGCATGGCATGCGCCGCTTCGGGGCCTCTCTCGTCGTAGACGCGCTGCCACCGCTCGCGCGCTCCGGACCGCGGCGCGGGCGGAACATCGAGGTCTCCCAGCGCGGCACGGAAGTAGAGGCCCGTGCCGCCGACGACGACCGGGGTCTTCCCGGCGGCGAGCGTCTCGTCGATCGCCGCGTGTGCAAGCTGCTGGTACTCGGCGACCGACGCCTCGTGGTCGAGACCCCACACGCCGACGAGCGCCGCCGGCGACTGGTTGGTCAGGATCGGGACGTCCCGATAGAGCTGAGCGGAGTCGGCCGACACGAGCTCGGCCGGAATCTCCCTTGCGAGCGCCGCGGCGACGGCGCTCTTCCCGCTCGCCGTCGGCCCGAAGATCCCGAGGACGAGCGTCAACCGCGAAGCCGCGAGCGGATGGCGCGGACCTCGTCGTCTTCGACGCCGGCCGCACGGAGGTAGCCCCCGGCTCCCCCGTAGCGCTCGTCGAGCGTGTCGAGCACGGCCAGCATCGCCTCGGCCGGCGTCGCACAGATCCGGGTCCGCAGCTCTCGCTCCTCGTCGTCGGAGGCGGCTTCGATCCAGGCGTCGTGCCGTGCCTGCAGGTTCGTCCCGGAGAGGGCATAGTCCTCCGCGACCGAGACGCGCGCGGCTCCGGCGAGACGCAGGAGCAGAGCGGCAACCAGCCCCGTCCGGTCCTTGCCGCCCATGCAGTGGAAGAGAACGGCGCCATCCCCGTCGGCGGCGGCGATCGTGGAGACCGCCTCCCCGAACCGGTGGCGATATCGCTCGAGGAACTCGACGTACACGATCCGCGTCGAGTCGGGCGGGGTCGATTCGCGCGAGAGCGCGTTGATCGCGTCCCAGTCCGGGTGCCCGAAGTCGGGCAACAGGGGGCGGTGGAGCGAGACGAGCGGGAGGGTCGGAGGCGTTCCTCCTTCGCGCTCGGCCTCGAGGCGCAGGTCGACGACTGTCCGGACGCCGTAGTCGACCAGCGACCGCCAGCCCGCCTCGGACAGCCGCTCGACGTTGTCGGCGCGAACGTACGCCCCGAATCGGGTTTCCTCGCCGTCCTCGGTCGGGTGCCCGCCGAGATCGCGGATGTTCAGGCAGCCGTCCCAGGCGAGGTCGCGCGAACGCACTACGCGGCCGCGAAGACCACTTCCGCGCCGCGCAGCGTGGCCGACGTGGCGTCACGGATCTCGACCGGCACGAGCGCGCCGGCCGGCGCGGCTCCGGTGAAGTTGACCGTCGTGTTCCGCCTCGTGCGCCCACGGAGGAACGTCGACTCGGTACGGCTCGTTCCCTCGACGAGCACCTCCTCGATCATGCCGATCCTGGCCGCGTTCCGCTCGGCGGCCGAGCGCCGGACGACCTCGATCAACCGTTCGATTCGCTCCCGCTTCACCTCCGCCGGCACCTGGTCGGGCATCGCGGCGGCCTCGGTCCCGTTTCGAGGGGAGAAGACGAAGGTGAACGCACCGTCGAAGGCGATCTCCTCGACGAGCTCGACCGTCTGCCGGAAGTCGCAATCCGTCTCGCCCGGGAAGCCGACGATCAGGTCCGTCGTCAGCGCAAGGTCGGGGATCGCGGCACGCAGCTCGGCGACAAGGCGCAGGTACCGCTCGCTCGAGTAGGTCCGGCGCATGCGCTTGAGCACGTGCGTCGATCCGGACTGAAGCGGCAGGTGCGCGTGCTCGCAGACGGCGGCGCACCCGGCCATCGCGGCGATCACGTCAGGCCGGAAGTCCTTCGGGTGCGGGCTCGTGAAGCGGATCCGGTCGATTCTCTCGACGCCGTCGCAGGCCCGCAAGAGCTCCGCGAATCCCGTGCGGGTCTCGGGGAGCAGGTCGCGCCCGTAGGAGTTGACGTTCTGGCCGAGCAGCGTGATCTCGCGGACGCCGTCTGCTGCGAGGGCGGTCACCTCGGCGACGACATCTCCGGGCCGCCGAGACTGTTCTCGGCCGCGGACGGACGGAACGATGCAGTAGGCGCACTTCGAGTTACACCCCATCGAGACCTGCACCCAGGCCTGGAACGGCCGCTCGCGCCGAGCGGGCAGGTCGCCGGCGAACTGCGTCCACTCGGCGAACCGGCCGCGCGGGCCCTCGCCTCCGGCCCCGAGCCAGTCGGCGAGGTGCGGGATCGAACCGGGCCCGAACGCGACGTCGACGAACGGATACGTCTCGAAGATCCGGTCCCGCTGCGCCTCCGCATAGCAGCCGCCGACCGCGATCACGCGCCCGGGATCGCGGTCCTTGAGCGCTTTCGCCTGCGCGAGGTGGGCCGCGAGCCGCTGATCCGGTTTCTCGCGGATCGTGCAGGTGTTGAAGACGACGACGTCCGCCTCCTCCTGTGACCGGGCCTCCCCCAGACCCAGCGACTCGAGCATGCCCTTGATTCGCTCCGAGTCGTGAGCGTTCATCTGGCAGCCGAAGGTGGTGACGAAGTACCGCTTCACGGCCCGAATCGTAGCCTCCGTCGGCCACCGGCCGGCCGGCCGGCCGGACCGCTCAGGAACCGGCGATCGGGCGGCCGACCGTGAGCGCCTGCCGGAGGTCGTCGTCGAGCTCGCGGTAGGCGGCGTCCGGCTCGACGCCGAGGGCGTCGAGCGTCTTGGTGAAGAACGACCGCGCAGCCGCCGCCAGCACGACGTCGACCACCTCCCCGTCGGAGAGGCCGAGCTCCCTGAGGCGCTCGACGTCCGCGTCCGTGACCGACGTCGCGTCCGCCACGACCTTCTCGGCGAGATCCATCACGGCGACATCTACCGCAGCGAGCCCGGCTGCCCGATGGTCGTGAGAGATCGCGGCGACCTCCTCCGCCGTGTAGAACCGCTCCGCGAGGACCTTGCCGTGCGCCAGCGCGCAGTAGCTCGAGCGGAGCCGGCGCGCGGCCGCAACGGTCGCCAGCTCGTAACGACGCTCGTCCATCGCCTCCTTGATCGCCCCGTTCAGCTCTCTCCACGCCGCGTACACCGCGGGCCGGTGCGCGAACATGCGGGCGAAGTTGGGCAGGTAGCCGAACCGCTCGCGGTCGGCCGCGAACACCTCCGGTATCTCGCCATCGGAAACACTCTCGACGAACGCCATCGACGCCTCCTCCCCGGGGATCGAACGTACCATCCAACCATGAAGACCGACGACGCGGCACGGGCCTGGGTCGCAGGCTGGACGGCCGGCTGGGAGCGCGGCGACGCAGACGCGATCGGCGCGCTGTACGCGGAGGACGCCATCTTCCGCTCGCACCCGTTCCGCGACCCGGAGCGCAGCCCGCGCGACTATGCGCTGCGCGCGTTCGCCGACGAGGAGCTCGTCGAATGCCGCTTCGGCGAGCCGATCGTCGCCGGCGAGCGAGCCGCCGTCGAGTACTGGGCGATCCTCGCCGCCGATGGCGAGGAGGAGACGCTCGCAGGTTGCGCCCTGATCCGCTTCGGCGCCGACGGGCTCGTCGTCGAGCAGCGGGACTACTGGTCGATGCAGCCCGGCCGGGCCCAGCCGAACTTCTGAGCTCTCGCGCCGGATCTGCTCGAGTTCCAGCGATTCTCATGGCGATGCGATCCCGCGGGCGGAGCCGGGCCTTGCCCGGCGGGAGCCCAGGGAAGACGATGGGAGCGGAATCTGGGAAGGGGGCTCACGGGGGAAACCGGCTGTTTCCCCCGTGCTATTTCGCGAACTCGATCGCCCGGCTCTCCCGGATCACCGTCACCTTGATCTGCCCCGGGTACTCGAGGTGCTCCTCGATCTCGCGGGCGATCTCGTGTGAGAGCAGGACCGCCTGGTCGTCGTCGATCTCCTCCGGCTTGACGATCACCCGGATCTCGCGGCCGGCCTGGAGAGCGTAGACCTTCTCGACCCCCTTCCTCTGCGAGGCGAGCTCCTCGAGCGACTCGAGGCGCTTGATGTAGCCGTCGAGACTCTCGCCGCGTGCGCCCGGGCGCGACGCGGAGACGGCATCGGCTGCGATCAGCAGGACAGCCTCGACGGTCTGTGGCTGCACCTCGTAGTGGTGCGCCTCGATCGCGTGGACGACGCCCTGCGCCTCTCCGTAGCGCCGCGCGTACTGGGCCGAGATGAGCGCGTGCGAGCCCTCGACCTCGTGCGTCAGCGCCTTCCCGAGGTCGTGCAGGAGCGCCGCACGCTTCGCCGTCTTCGGGCTCGCGTCGAGCTCGCTGGCCATGATCCCCGTGAGCTGAACCACTTCGAGCGTGTGCTTGAGGACGTTCTGGCCGTAGCTCGTCCGGTATCGCAGGCGGCCGAGGATCTTGACGATCTCCTCGTGGAAGTCGCCGCAGTTCGCCTCGAACACCGCCTGCTCGCCCGCCTGCCTGATGTGGTCGTCCAGCTCGGCCTTCGACTGGTAGTACATCTCCTCGATCCGCGCCGGGTGGATGCGTCCATCCTCGATCAGCTTCGAGAGCGTCATCTTCGCAACCTCTCTCCGGATGCCGTCGAACGACGAGAGCACCACCGCCCCCGGTGTGTCGTCGATGATGATGTCCACGCCGGTCAGGTGCTCGAGCGTGCGGATGTTGCGCCCTTCCCGCCCGATGATGCGTCCCTTCATGTCGTCGGCCGGCAGCTCGACCAGCGACACGGTCGTCTCCGCAGCGTGGCTCGCAGCCACCCGCTGGAGGGCGTCCGCGACGAGGTTCCGGGCTCGACGCCGCGCCTCGGACTGGGCCTCCTCCTCCATCTGCCGAACACGCCGGGCGAGCTCGTGCCGGACGAGCTCCTCCGAGCGCGAGAGCACCTCCGCCTTCGCCTCGTTGATCGTCAACCCGGACAGCCGCTCGAGCTCCGTCAGGCTTCCCTCCTTCGCCTCCTTGAGCTCCTCCTGGAGCTGACGCGCGTGGGTCTCGCGATCGGCGATCCCCTGCTCGCGTCGCTCGAGCTCGTTCAGGCGGCGGTCGAGCTCGACCTGTCGGACCGCCAGCAGCTCCTGCGCGCGCAGCGACTCGGCCTGGCGCGCCTTCGTCTCGCGCTCGGCCTCCTCGCGCAGCCGGACAGCTTCCTCCTTCGACTCGAGCTGCGCCTCGCGGCGCACGGCATCGGCCTCGCTGCGCGCCTCGTCGACGACGAGCTTGGCCGTGCGCCGCGCGGCCGCGATGCGCGACCGGCCGCTCAGCAACAGCGCGCCCACCGCCAGCCCGCCGCCGGCTACGAGCCCGACGAGAATGCCGATGAAGAGTCCCATCCCGCTCCCTCGATTGCGTTCGACGGCGAGCGCCGCCGAGCCCATCCGCCGTCGAGCCGGCGCGGGCGCATCCGCGAATCGCTGCACGTTGAAGACGGCGGCCGGAACGACCGCAGCGGCGTCAGTTCGGTCGTGCGCCTCCGGAAGCCGTCGCGTGCAGGGGTGTCATCGTCGTGTTCAGGGACGTCGTTCGGTCGAGCCGATTCGGAAATGCGTCGTATGCAGGCAAAACATCAGATCGGTCACCTGCATCCTACTCCTCGTCACGGCTCGGGCGCAACCGACGTCGCGGCGACGCTCTCGAGGACGTCCTCGGAGAACCCTCTGCGCCGCAGCGCCCGTAATCCGGCGGCGTCCGAACCCGTCTTCCGGGCCTGACGACGGGCCCGCTCGGGCTCGGGCTCGAGCGAGGCGATCGCCTCCGCGACCGCCTCCGCGCCGACCCCCTGAGCGTCGAGATCGGCACGGATCCACTCGTCGCCGTAGCCGCGTCCGCCTAGCTCCGCCGCCCGACCGATTGCGAATCGCCGGTCGTCGACGTAGCCCGCCCGTGCGAGCGCCTCGATCGCGTCCGACTGTGCGTGCTCCGAGACGCCTGCCCGCTCCAGCTTCGCGCGCAGCGACTCCGTCGAGTGGTCGCGGCGCGCGAGCGCACGAACGGCACGGTCGAGCGCGTGGCGGCGCTCGTCCTTCGAGTCGGGCACTACGCCTCGACCGCCTCCTCCTGCTCGACCTCCGCGTGCTCGCCACCGGCGGCGGCTGCAGCAGCCTTCTTCCTGGCGGCGACCTGCTGGTCGTCGGCCTCGGCGAGCGGTAGGAGGCGAGCCGAGACGACCTGGTCCTCGCCGACCTGCTGCTGGATCCGCTCGAGGATGCCCTGCGTGACATCGGGGTGCTCGCGCAGGAACGCGGTCGCGTTCTGGCGCCCCTGCCCGAGACGCTCGTCCTCGAAGCTGAAGTACGAGCCGGATTTCTGGACGACCTTCCGGTCCAGCCCGGAGTCGAGGACCGTCCCCTCCCAGGAGATCCCGGAGCCGTAGATGATGTCGAACTCGGCCAGCTTGAACGGCGGTGCGACCTTGTTCTTCGCCACCTTGACGCGGACCCGGTTTCCGATCGCCTCGACGCCCTCCTTCAGTGTCTCGATCCGGCGGATATCGAGGCGCACCGACGCGTAGAACTTGAGCGCACGACCACCCGGAGTCGTCTCCGGGTTCCCGAACATGACCCCGATCTTCTCGCGGAGCTGGTTCGTGAAGATGCAGATCGTGTCGGTGCGGTTGAGGGTGCCGGCCAGCTTGCGGAGCGCCTGGCTCATCAGCCTGGCCTGGAGGCCGACGTGGCTGTCGCCCATCTCGCCCTCGATCTCAGCCTTGGGCGTCAACGCGGCCACGGAGTCGATCGCGACCACGTCGAGCGCGCCGCTGCGGATCAGGAGCTCGGTGATCTCGAGCGCCTGCTCGCCCGTGTCGGGCTGCGAGACGAGAAGCTCGTCGATGTTAACTCCGATCCGTTTCGCGTAGGTCGGATCCATCGCGTGCTCGGCGTCGATGAACGCGCAGATCCCGCCGCGCCGCTGGGCCTCGGCGATCACGTGGTAGACGAGCGTCGTCTTCCCCGACGACTCCGGGCCGAAGATCTCGACGATCCGGCCGCGCGGCAGCCCGCCGATGCCGAGCGCCAGATCGAGCGCGAGCGAGCCGGTCGAGACGGCGCCCACCGAGACCTGCGGGCGGTCGCTCATCCTCATGACCGCCCCCTTACCGTGCGCCCGCTCGATCTGCCCGAGCGCCGCGTCGAGTGCTTGCTCGCGATCCAACCCGATCACCCTCCTACGTCTCTAGTGGACACGTCTCACAACCCAACTGCATGGACGACGACGTACTGCGCCCCGGTCGGCCGCAGCACTGAATGGTAGACAGCCGCCCCGGACGGACTGACGGGCCCGAGCTCCGGCGGAGAGGTGACGAGACCGGGTCGCTCGCGAAACCGAACGACGGTGAGATGCGGAAGCCACCGACGCCGCTCCGGCTCGTACACCCCGAGCCGCTCGAGCCGGGCGTGGAGGTCCGCCGCCAGCGAGGCCGCCGCGCCGTCCGGGTCGTCGAAGACGACCATGCCGACACTCCCGGTCTCCTGGTAGCGCGCCGCGCGCAGCACGATCTCTCGCGCACGGCGCGCCGCACCTTCGAGCTCACCCCCGATCGCACCGATCTCCCCGGCGGGACGCGCACCCAGGAAGGCCAGGGTGAGGTGGAGGTTCTCCGGCGGGACGACACGGTAGTCGCCGGGCGGCAGGGACGCCTGCCACTCGCGGATCTCTCCGACGACCTCGTCGTCGAGGGTGAGAGCGCAGAACAGGCGGACACGCGCATCGCCCTCGACGCTAGCAGCCGGTTTCACACGTCTTCGTCGCGGTTCCGTGACAGAAGCCGCCGGACGAGATGCAGGGCAGCGACGGCGGCGCGCGCGCGAACGGTGTCGCGGTCGGAGGGGAAGTCGAACTCGACGCCCCGGCTCGCCTCGGGCGTCTCGGCGTGCAGGTAGACGAGCCCGACCGGCTTGCCGGGCGTCCCCCCGCCGGGGCCGGCGACGCCGGTCGCAGACACGCTCACGTCGACGGCGAGGCGTCTGCGGACACCGGCAGCCATCGCCGCCGCCGTCTCCGCGGACACCGCCCCGTGGGCGGCAAGGAGCTCCGGGAGCACCCCCAGCTCGCTCTCCTTCACCGCGTTCGCGTATGCGACGACGCCGCCGGCGACGACGTCGCTCGATCCGGGCACCGCCGTCAGGCGCGTCGCGATCAATCCCCCGGTGCAGGACTCCGCCGTCGCGAGCGTCCACCCCCTGGCGCGGCAGAGATCGAGCACGAGCGCCTCCACGGGCCGCTCGTCGCGCGCGAACAGGTACCGCTCGAGCGGCTCCGTCAGTGCCCGCTCGAGCTCGGCCGCGCGCTGCTCGGCGCCGGGATCGACCAGCAGGTCGACGTGGATCTCGAAGTCGCGGGCGCAGATGGTCGCCTCCACCCCGCCACCGTCGCCCCCCGCCTCCGCCAGCGCCTTCGCGACCGCCGATTCGCTCGCGCCGAAATAGCGCAGCACGCGCCGGCCGGCCGGGCGCGCCCGCTCCAGCACCCGCCGGACGGGCGCGGACTCGAGCGCCCGCGGCCACAGGCGCCGGAGCTCGGAGGGCGGGCCCGGCAGCACGACGATCGCCCCCCGGCCCGTGTCGACCACCATTCCCGGTGCGGTGCCGGCGAGCCCGAGGGAGAGCGCCCCCTCCGGGAGCGTCGCCTGCTTGCGCACGCCGGGCTCGAAGTCGGCATAGGGGCGCTGCAGCCGCTCGGCGACCGACCGCGAGACGGCGCCGATCTCCTCGTGCAGGGCCTCGTCGAGGACGAGCGCGCGGCCGAGCGCCTTCGCGACGACGGCGACGGTGAGGTCGTCGTGGGTCGGGCCGAGGCCGCCCGAGACGAGGCAGAGATCGGCGTCGATCGCCTCGCGCAGCACCGACTCGAGCTCGGCCGCCCGGTCGCCGACCACCGTGATCCGTGCCGGCTCGAGTCCGAGGGCGAGCGCCTGCGCGGCGAGGAAGGGGCCGTTCAGGTCGGCGCGGTCGCCGCGGACGAGCTCGCTGCCCGTGACCACGACCGCGGCCCTCGGCCGCTGCGCGGGCAACCTACGTGCCGGGGCCCGCGGCGCGGATGTCGCCCGCGGTGACGATCAGGCTGCGCGGCATCGAGCCGCCGACCACGACCGACCGGCCGTTCAGCGTCATCTCCACGTTCTCGGGCGAGGCAAGGTAGACCCAGAGGCCGTGCCGGGCGTCGAAGCGCTGGGCGTCGCGGTCGCTCAGCGTCCCGTTCCAGAGCTGCCGGCCGGAATCCGACTTCGCGCGGACGATCAGGAGGGTGCTCGCGCCCTTCTTCGCGGTCACGAGCAGCCCCCCGGCGGCGTGCGGCGTGGCCCGCGCCTTCACGGCCGGAAGGTCACGCGACGGCGTCTGGTCGGAGGAGGCATACCGCCAGCCTGCGATCACGACCGCGGTCACGGCGGCGATCCCGATCAATGCGAACCAGACGACGTTCGACTCGACCCGGCGGTGCCGCCTCCGTCGGGGCCGCGGCACCGTGCTCCGATGGACCCGGCGCTCCAGCAGGCCGTCTCCGGTCGAGTAGCGGACGTTGTACTCGTCGACGTACAGCTGCCCGTCGAGGCCGAGGTAGTCGGCGTAGGTGCGCAGAAAGCCCTTGACGTACGTGGGGCCGGGGAGCTGGTCGAAGTTCTCGTCCTCGAGCGCCCTGAGGTACTTCGAGCGGATCCTCGTCCCCTGCTCGAGCTCCGGGAAGTCGAGCTCTCGGCGCATGCGGGCGTCCCTGAGGCTGTTGCCGATCTCGAACATCCCGGCCCATTGTAGACCGCGATCGACCCGGCGCCCCGCGTCGCCGCCGGCGGACTTCGGCCTCAGTCGGCGAACACGGCGAGCAGCCCGTAGAAGCCGATGGCGAGAGCCGCGGTCGCCCCGACGAGGACCCCGAGGAGGCCGAGCGCGCGACCGAGCCGCGCCGCCCGCTCCCCCCGCGCCCGGCCGAGCGTGATCTGCACGCGCTCGCGCGCGCGCCGCGAGAGCACGATCGCGGTGAAGCCGAGCAGGATCGCGACCACGACCGAGCCGGCCGAGTTGACGAGCGTGACGAGGCGCGTCTCCCTCGCGAGCACGATCCCGACCGGAACCGCCGCCAGCGAGAGGAGCCCGAACGCGATCGACCAACCCGCGCGCGGATTGGCCCGCCGGAGGCTACTGCTTGACGTAGGGCCGTCCAACCGCCGCCGGGGGAACCGATCTGCCGATCACTCCGACCACGGCGATCAGCGTGATCAGGTACGGAAGGGCCTGGACGAGTACCTGGACCTCGTATCCGTAGCCCTGGACGCGGGTGGCCAGGCCGCCGAAGAACCCGAAGAGGAGCGCGGCCGCGAAGGCGCCGCCCGGCCGCCAGTTCCCGAAGATCAGCGCCGCGAGGCCGATGAATCCGCGGCCGGCGGTCATGTTCTCGGTGAACGAGTGCGTGTAGCCGATCGCCAGGTACGCGCCGCCGAGGGAGGCGATCATCCCGGAGAGAACGACCGCTCCGTACCGCGTCTTGTAGACCGAGATCCCGACCGTGTCGGCTGCGCGGGGATGCTCGCCGACCGAGCGGAGGCGAAGGCCGATCGACGTCCTGAACATGACGATCTGCGCGACGATCAGGACGCCGAACAGGAGCCAGGTCATCAGGTTCAGCTGGCCGATCGCCTGGTACCAGAAGCTCGGATGACCGGGTGACTTCGGCGGGATGTGGTCGAGGAAACGGAGCTGGACGTCCGGAATCGACGGGATCCCGGTGCCCGGCGTCCCGTTCTCGCCGTAGATCTGGATGAAGAAGTAGCCGGTGACGCCGAGGGCGAGGAAGTTGATCGCCGTCCCGCCGACGATCTGGTCGGCCCGCATGTTCACGGCGAAGAAGGCGTGGATGAGCCCGAAGACGGCGCCGGACGCCATCGCGGTCACGAGGCCCAGCTCCCAGGAGCCGAGCTTGTCCGCGCCGAGAATGCCGAAGAAGGCGCCGCCCAGCATCATCCCCTCGAGGCCGATGTTCACGACGCCGCTTCGCTCCGAGAACATCCCGCCGATCGACGCGAAGGCGACCGGGGTGGCGAAGACGAACATCAGCCCGATCATCTGGCCCCAGTCGACGACCCCGGAGCCAGACGACGTCGTGTACGCGCCGTCGAGATGGGCAAGGCTCGAGCGGGTGGCGCCGTAGCCCAGGACGGCGCAGAGCCCGGCGACCGCGACCGCTCCCCAGCCGATCTTCCGCTCGCCCTGCAGCGCGGCCCAGAGTCCCGCCACCGCTGCGATCGCGCCCAGCGCGGCCGGCCAGACGAACGACCTCGACCCGACGGGCGGGAGGACGAGCCAGAAGCCGAGCGCGGCAACCCCGATCGCGCCCCAGGCGACCCGCCTCGGCGCGACGACCCACCGCACCACGTCGCCCGGTACGGCGAAGGCGCTCACGCTGCGCTCTCGGCCGTGGGCGCTGCCTTGCCGCGGACCAGCCTCAGCTTCCGTCGTGCCTGCCAGAGGTAGAGGAAGAACAGGTCGGCGCCGACGAAGAGCAGCACGAGGCCCTGGATCACGAGGGTCAGGTTGCCGGCGAGCTTCGGGTCGAACACGTCCTGGATCGCCGGGTTGCGCGTCGAGGTGCCCTGGACGAGCGCGCCGAAGAGGAGCGCTCCGAGCGGGACGCCGATCGCCGAGTTGCGCCCGAGCAGCGCGACCGCGATCCCGACGAAGCCGATCTGGGAGACCTGGATGTCGAGTACGCCGAGCCGGAACTGCCACCCGAGGATGTCGATCGCTCCCGCCATACCCGCGAAGAGGCCGGAGATCGCCATCGCCATCACGTAGCTCCGGCGCACGTTGACGCCGCCGTAGCGCGCCGCCTCCGGGTTGAAGCCGGTCGCGCGCACTTCGTAACCCAGCGTCGTCCGGTTGAGGATCAGCCAGAAGACGACCGGCATCGCCAGCGCGACGAAGAACCCGACGTGCAGCCCCTGGAGGACCGGATCGCCCCAGAAGACGGGCAGGTGCGCCTTCTCGGCGATGTCGCTGGAGACCGGAACAGACGGGTCGACGTGGTTCTGGAGTTGCCCGCCGCGGCCGACGACGGCCTGGGCGACGTAGAACGCGATGTAGTTGAGCATGATCGTCGTGATCACCTCGTGGGCGCCCACGGTCGCCTTCAGGAATCCGGCGATCGCCGCCCAGAGCCCTCCGCAGAGGGAGGCCACGACGATCGCGAGGATGATGTGCGGGGCCGACGCCATGCCAACGAAGGACGAGCCGATCCAGGTCGAGACGAGGGCGCCGACGATGTACTGACCCTGGCCGCCGATGTTGAACAGGCCGCACTTGAACGCGAACGACACGGCCAGCCCGGTCAGGATCAGGGTCGCGGTCACGATCAGCGTCTGCTGGAGGTTGAAGGCGGCGTCGACCCGCTCCTGGCCGAGCACCCAGGGGAAGAACCAGTTCAGGCCCGTCCCGTTGAAGATCCCCCGGAACGCCTTCAACGGGTTGTGACCCGTGGCCGCGATCACGAGCATCCCCATCCCGAAGGCGAAGACGGTCGTGACGAGCGGCATCACGACGCCACCGGCCCGCTGGAAGAGCGCCAGGCGGGCAGCGACGCTCGGCGCGTAGTCGCCGCCGTGCACGTGCTCGGGCGCTTCCTGCTGGTTCTCCTGCGCGTCCTGGTCGCTCACGCCGCGGCCGGTTCCTTCCGGCGGCCGCCGGTCATCGCGATCCCGAGCTCCTCCTCGGTCGCATCCGCCCCGTACTCGCCGACGATCTCGCCCTCGAACACGACCAGGATCCGGTCGGAGAGCGACAGGATCTCGTCGAGCTCGAGCGACACGAGCAGCACCGCGCGGCCCTCCTCACGCTCGGCGACGAGGCGGCGGTGCACGTACTCGATCGCACCGACGTCGAGGCCGCGCGTCGGCTGGGCGGCGATCAACACCTTCGGGTTGCGGGCGACCTCGCGGGCGACGACCACCTTCTGCTGGTTTCCGCCCGAGAGCGCGCCGGCGTGGGTCTTCGGGCCGCCGCCGCGCACGTCGAAGTCCTTGATCAGGCGCACCGCCCGCTCGAGCAGGCGCTGCGGGTAGAGCCAGCCCCACCTCGAGTCAGGCTCGATGCAGTAGTCGTGGAGCGCGATGTTCTCGGCGATCGAGAACTCGAGCACGAGTCCTCTCCGCTGGCGGTCCTCGGGGATGTGGCCGACGCCCGCGTCCAGCATCTCGCGCGCGTTGGAGTGATGGCTCATGGTCGTGCCCGCGACCGTGATCTCGCCGGCGGCCGGCCTGCGCAGCCCCGTGATCGCGTCGATCAGCTCGGTCTGCCCGTTGCCGTCCACCCCGGCGATCCCGACGATCTCACCCGCCCGGACCTCGAACGAGACGCCGTTCACCTTCTCGAGGCCGCGATCGTCGAAGACGTGGAGACTCTCCACGCGGAGGATCGGGCCGCCCGGCTTTGCCGGCGGCTTGTCGACGCGGAGCAGAACCTCGCGGCCGACCATCATCCGCGCCAGGCTCTCCTCCGTCGCGCCCTCCCTCGGGACGGTGTCGACCTTCTTGCCGCGGCGGAGGACCGTGACCCGGTCGGCGACTTCGAGCACCTCGTGCAGCTTGTGGCTGATGAAGATGATCGACTTCCCCTGGGCCTTCAGGCTGGCGATGATCGTGAACAGCTCCTGCGCCTCCTGGGGCGTCAGGACTGCGGTGGGCTCGTCGAGAATCAGGATCTCGGCCCCGCGGTAGAGCGCTTTCAGGATCTCGACCCGCTGCTGCTGCGCGACCGTGATGTCCTCGATCCGGGCGTCCGGGTCGACCGCGAGCCCGAACCGCTCGGACAGCTCGCGGACGCGCTTCCTCGCCTCGCCGAAGTCGAGCATCACCCCGGCGTACGTCGGCTCCTCGCCGAGGACGATGTTCTCGGCGACCGTCATCACCGGGATCAGCATGAAGTGCTGGTGGACCATGCCGATCCCCTGCGCGATCGCGTCTCGCGCGGAGGCGAACGAGACCGGCGTCCCGTTCAGCAGGATCTCGCCCTCGTCCGGCTGGTAGAGCCCGTAGAGGATGTTCATCAGCGTCGACTTGCCGGCGCCGTTCTCCCCGAGCAGGGCGTGCACCTCTCCCTGCCGGACGTCGAGGTCGATGTGATCGTTCGCGACGACCCCAGGGAACTGCTTGGTGATCCCGCGGAGCTCCAAGACCGGGGGCGCGCTCATCGGTGGCGATTCTGTCACGCGGAAGGCGGGCCTTGTTCTTGGCCCGCCTTCCGAGCGTGATCCGGAGATCCCTAAACGGCGGTCGGGACCTTGATCTTGCCGGCGATGATCTGCTCCTTCAGAGCGTTGACCCTAGCGAGATACGCCTTCGGCACCTTCGGGCTGACCTTGCCGAGCGCGACGCCACCGTTCTTCAGGTCGAAGACGATGTCGTTGCCCGGAGTGAGCGTGCCGTTCTGGACGGCCTGGATGAAGCGGAAGACCCCGAGGTCGACGCGCTTGACCGCGCTCGTCAGGATGTGCGAGCCGAGGTAGGCCTGGTCGACGTCGACGCCGTCGCCCCACACGTGGCCCTCCTTCGCCGCCGCGAGCGCGCCGAAGCCGCAGGGACCGGCGACCGCGAAGACGACCTTGGAGCCGGCGGCGATCTGGTTCGCGGCCACCGCCTTGCACTTGTCCTGCGCGATGAAGTCCTGCGAGTACGCGACGAGCACCCTGGTGCCCGGGGCGCACTTCGCAGCACCGGCCTTGTAACCGGCGATGAACGAGTCGACCGGCGGGATCTTGACGCCGCCGACCGCGCTGATCGTCTTCCCGCCGCCCTTTCGTGCCATCAGGGCCGAGAGGCAGCCGACGAGGTAGCTCTGCTGCTCCGACTTGAAGGTGATGCCCGTCATGTTCTTCGTCAGCACCTTGCCCTTCTTGTCCGCGAACGGCGGAGCGTGCACCGAGTAGTCGGTGATCGCGAACTGCGTCCCCGGGAACTTCTTCGCCACCGTGTTCTCGGCGTTGGCGAGCAGGAAGCCGGCGCCGACGACGGCGTCGTAGTGCTGCCGGGCGAGGGTCGCGAAGTTGGGGATGTAGTCCCCGGCGGAATGGGACTCGATCGCCTGGATCTGCACGCCGAGCGCGGTGTGCGCCGCCTTCAGCCCGGTGAGCTGGTTCTGGTTGAAGCCCTTGTCGTTGAAGCGGCCGACATCGCTGACGAGGCCGGCCTTGAACGTCGCTCTCTTCGCCGCGCTACTCGTTCCCACGAGCAGAACGGCGAGGAGCGCAATCGCCGGCACGGCAAGCGCCGCCGGCAGAACACGTCTCTTAGTCACGCACAATCCTCCCTCGGTGTGGTGGACACACGAGCCCCCGTTCGGGGGCGTCTGATCCTAACCCGTTCGACCCCGGGTTCAAAGAGTGAGACGAGCCGGGCTCCCCCCGGTTAGCGCGCACGCGGCATCGGCGTTCCCCTTCGCCGCGGCTCTCGGTCGCACGCTCGCCGGTGGAGATGATTTCGCCGAATCGTTACGCCTCCGGTGCCAGGCACGGGCCGTGGACAACCCGTCGCCGAATCGTTACACGTCCGGTGCCAGGCACTAGCTGTGGACAACCGAGTCGTTGGCGGCGGCGACGAGCGCGGCGGCGCAGGCGCGGATCCGCCCGAGCTCGTCGGGTGTCGCCCGGGCGATCCGCTCCGCGACGAGCCGTTCGCAGCGCTCGAGCACGGCGGGCCAGGACTCGGGGTCCTCGCCGCGGGACTCCAGGAGCCGGCGCAGCCAGCGCCGGCCGTACTCCGCGTGCAGCGTCTCGTCGGCCCAGTCGAACTCCATGTCGATCTCGCTCGTCGAGTCGCCGAGCGCGTGGAAGGCGTCGGCACGCTCGCGCTTGCGCCCGATGTTCTTCGTCTCGAAGTAGCCGAGCATGCCCAGGCGATAGAGCGGGTCCTGCCCGGAGCACGCCTCGTAGATGTACCCGCCGAGGGGGATCTGCGCCGGCTCGAAACCCCACGCTTCCAGGCGCCGGAGCCCCATCAGCATGTGGCGGCTCTCGTCGTACGACCAGCGCGCGGCGTCGCGGGTGAACTCCCAGCCGAGCTCCGGCGAGAGCTCCGCGAGGATCCGGCCGGCTGTCTCGACGGCCCACACCTCGTTCACGTGGCTGACGGCGGAGCGGAGCTGCAGCACGACCCCTTCCCCGTACGGATACGAGGGATCGAGCACGTCGGGCCAGTAGAAGCTCGAGGCGACGTACCGTGCGTCGCGGGCCGGGTCGTCGTCGGCGAGCTCGACCTTCCCCATCGTCGCGGCCTCGCGCTCCTTGTCGTGCAGCGCCCCCGAGACGATCCGCAGCGAGGGCCCGTCGGCGAGCTCGTCGCCGGCCTCCAGGTAGTCGCGATAGTCGCCGAGCAGGCCTTCGACCAGCGTACGGAGGTCGGCCGGGGCCTCGACCGCGATCTCCCCCGCCTGCACGTCCATGAACCTGGACGGGTACCGGAGCTCGAAGACGCGCTCACGAAGGGCATCGGCGGCGAGTGCGCTCTCCCACGCCGTCCGCGCGAGCTCGGCCTTCAGCTCGAGGGGCCGCACGCGGGGGATCCAGCGGCCGCAGGCGAGCACCACCGCTCGCTCGCGATAGAAGAACCCGGTCAGGGTCACGGCGGTGTCGAGCCGCTCGCGCAGCTCACGCGTGGGCGGAAGCGCGCTCACGCCAGCACCGTCGCCATCAGCTCGAAGAAACGCCCGGTGTCGTAGTCGGTGACCACACGCGCATTCGGCTCTCGGCCCGTGCGACCGAGCGTGTCGATCAGGCTCCAGCCGCGGGTCAGCTCGCCGCCGGTCTCGACGTCGACGACCGCCTCCTCGTCCGCGAGCACGAGCGATGGGTCGGCGATCGCCGCCGCGACCATCGAGTCGGGATGCGTCGAGCCGCCCAGCCCGACCACCCGGTCGTCGAACTCGCGCGCCTTCCGGTTCACGCGGCCGAAGAACGCCGACAACGGCGTGTCGAGCGCGTCGATCCGGGCGAGCTTCTCGTCGTCGAAGACACCGTGCGTACGGGTCAGCGACCAGGTGAAGAGCGTGAGCGGAAAGCCGGCGTTGAGGACGATCTTTGCCGCCTCCGGGTCGACGAAGAAGTTGTACTCCGCTGCAGGTGTGATGTTCCCCTCGCCCCCGCCCATCACGTACAGGTGCCCGACCTTGCCGGCGATCGAGGGGTCGCGGACGTAGGCGGCGGCGATGTTCGTCAGGGGTGCCTGCGCCAGGATCGTCAGCTCCCCGGGGCTCTCGCCGATGCGGCGGACGAGCTCGTCGACTGCGTGTCCAGGCTCGGGCCGCTGGCGCGCCGGCGGGAAGAACGAGTCGCCCATCCCGTCCCGGCCGTGCACGTACTCGGCGCCCACCCACTCGGCGAGGAGGGGGCGCGAGCAGCCGGCGTACACGGGGACCTCTCCCCCGCGCCCCGCCGTCTCGACGGTGTACAGGGCGTTCTCGATCTGCTGCTCGAATCGCACGTTCCCGCAGCAGACGGTGATCGCCTCCAGCGTCAGGCGAGGATCGAGCAGCGCGATCAGCAGCGAGAAGACGTCGTCGCCGGCGGTGTCCGTATCGACGATCAGCCGGGTCATGCAGCGACCCGAAGCCGTCGTTCGAGCTCGGCGCGGGTCGGCAGGCCCGGGACGACCCCCTCGTGCTCGACCATGTGCGCGCCGGCGGCGCAGCCCCAGCGCACGGCCTCGACCTCGGCGGCGCCCTCGGCCAGGGCGACCGCGAAGGCCGCGCAGAATGCATCACCGGCGCCGGTCGTGTCGACCGTGCGAGCGGGGAACGCCGGGATGCGCGCGCTCCCGATCCGCGCTCCCCGGTCGCCGAGCGTGACGACGAGCGTCCCTTCCGCCTCGAGCACGGACGGCGCCTCGCTCTCGTTTGGCGTCACGTAGTCGGCAACGGGAGTGATCGGCCGGGTCGGCGCGGGCGCAGGGTTGAGCACGGCGAGCGTCCCGACGGCGCGAGCGACCTCGAGCGCGTGGAGCGCCGTCTCCAACGGGATCTCGAGCTGGACGAGCAGGACGTCGGCCGCCTCGACCCGGGCTGCGAACGCGTCGACGTGAGCCGGCGTCAGCGCGTCGAGGGCGCCGGGGACGATGACGATGCGGTTCTCCCCGTTCGCCTCGACCAGGATCGCCGCGGTCATCGTCGGCAGCTCCGGGCGGATCACCGCGCTCGCATCCACCCCCTCGGCCGCCCACAGCTCGACCGCGCCGTCACCGAAGGAGTCGTGGCCGACCGCACTGAGGAGCGCGACCTCCGCCCCGAGCCTGGCCGTGCCGATCGCCTGGTTCGAGCCCTTGCCGCCATGGTCGATCCGAAAGAGGCTCCCGATCACGCTCTCGCCCGGCACCGGAACGCGCTCGGCCCCGAACGTCAACCCGGCGCCGTAGCTTCCCACGACTGCGATCCGCCTCACAGCCGGATCTTAGGCGCGGTCTACGAAGCGAGCGTCTCGCTCTCGCCGGCGAGGACGCGTCGCGGTTTCGAGCCCTCGTACGGCGAGATGATCCCGCGGCGCTCGAGCATGTCGATCAGACGTCCCGCTCTCGTGTAGCCGACGCGCAGCCGGCGTTGGAGGAGCGACACCGACGCGGTCTGGGCCTGGACGACGACCTCGATCGCGCGTTCCAGCAGCGGATCCTCGTCTGGGTCGAACTCGCCGTCCTCGTCGGACGGATCCTCGGCGGGCCGCTCCGGCGCCTCCAGGAGCGACTCGTCGAGCTCCTGCTCGCGCTGGGCGCGGCATTGCTCGACGAGCAGCGCGACCTCCTCCTCGGACACGTACGCGCCCTGGACGCGCTGGAGGCGGGAGGTGCCGAGCGGCTTGAAGAGCATGT
The DNA here is from genome assembly GCA_038248655.1 of Gaiellales bacterium. Lineage (GTDB taxonomy): Bacteria > Actinomycetota > Thermoleophilia > Gaiellales > Gaiellaceae > DATBLE01. The sequence continues at coordinate 12,921 of JBBRXG010000015.1, read as the reverse complement.
CGCCCTGGCCGAGGAGGCTCTCGGCGCCGGCCTGGTCGAGGATCACGCGCGAGTCGGTCTGGCTGGAGACGGCGAAGGCGATGCGCGACGGAACGTTCGCCTTGATCATCCCGGTGATCACGTCCACGGACGGGCGCTGCGTCGCGAGCACGAGGTGAATGCCGACTGCGCGCGACTTCTGCGCCAGGCGGATCACCGCATCCTCGACCTCCTGGGGCGAGATCATCATCAGGTCGGCGAGCTCGTCGATCACGACGAGCAGGTATGGAAGCTGCTTCTCGCCGCGGCCGCGGAGCGCACGGTTCATCTCGGGAAGGCCGCGCGCGCGCAGGTGGCTCATCCGCTCGTACCGGCGCTCCATCTCGCCGACCACGTTGGCGAGCGCGGCGGCGGCGGTCTTCGGGCTGGAGACGACCGGGGTGAGCAGGTGCGGGATCGACTCGTAGAAGTTCAGCTCGATCCGCTTCGGATCGATCAGGATCATCCGCACCTCGTCCGGTGTCGCGCGAAGCAGGATCGAGCTGAGCATCGTGTTGATGCAGCCCGACTTGCCCGATCCGGTCGTGCCGGCGATCAGGAGGTGCGGCATCCGGGCGAGGTCGGTCCAGACGGCCTGCCCCGAGATGTCCTTGCCCAGCCAGACCGCCAGCGGGCTCGAGGTGGCGGGGAGGTCGTCGTAGATGTCGCCGAGCGTGACCAGGTTCGGGGACTGGTTCGGCACCTCGACCCCGACGGCCTGCTTCCCGGGAATCGGCGCCAGAATGCGGATCTCGGTGGTGGCGAGCGCGTACGAGAGGTCGTCCTTGAGCGCCGCGACCTTGGCCACCTTCGTGCCGGGAGCGAGCTGCAGCTCGTAGCGGGTGACCCGGGGACCGGCGATCTCGCCGACGACGGTCGCGTCGACGCCGAAGTTCGCGAGCGTCTGGACGAGCGCCGCGGCGACGCGCGCCCCGGCCTCGGCGGCGCCGCGGGGAACCGCCTTCGACCGTCGCAGGACACCCGGGTCCGGCAGGGTGTAGACGCTCTCGTCGCCGCCGTCGTCCCTGACGTCGAAGAGCGACGGGCGCTCGACCTCCTCGGGCTCCTCCGGCTCGACGAGGAGCGGCGAGGGCGCGAGCACGTCCGGGAACTCCTCCACCCCGTCGACGAGCGGAGGATGCGCAGCGGCCCGGATCGGCTCGGGCTCGGCGGCGGGGATCGGCGCAGGCGCCGTCCGGCGGGCCGGACGGCGGCGGGCGGCGGTACGCACGGCGTGGCCGGATCGGCGCAAGAACGCGCCGGCAGACGCGCCGCTGACGAGGAGCACTCCGGCCAGTAGGAGAAACGCGCCGGCGATCTGCGTTCCGGTCGTTCCGACCAAGCGGCCGAGCGCTGCGTCGAGGCCGCGGCCGAGGTAGCCGCCGTGCGCTCTGCCGAGCATGAGCGCGAGCCCGAAGGCGGTGACGGCCAGTCCGGTGCGGAACGGGCCGAAGCGCGGCAGGTCGCTCTTCGCGACCATCAGCGCGCCGACGGCCGTACAGGCGACGGGGAGCGCGTACGCGGTGCCGCCGACGAGGGCGACGAGCCCGTCGCCGATCGCCTTCCCGACGTAGCCGCCATTCCACCCCGCCCAGAGGACGCTGCCCATGAACAGGCCGAATGCGGCCAGGCCGAGGCCGATCAGCTCGGGATGCTGGTGTCCCGGAGCCGAGGACTTCCGGCGCGTGCGCTTCTTGACCCGGGACGGCGTCTTCGGGCGAATCTTGCTGGGACGCTTCCTGCGCGCCATGGACGCGACTTCGACGGCGGCCCGGCGAACCCTTCGACCTCCACGCCCAGCTCCTCGTGCCATGCCGGCGCTCGACGGGCTCCGGCCCCGGAGCGTCCTGAAGCGTGATCACGACCAGCTTCATCCGAGCGACGAGATGCGCTCGACGAGGAGCGCGACGAACGCGTCCGCGTCGATCTCGACCGCGACCTCGGCGTTCGGCTCCCAGCCGACCCGGCCGCGGAGGTCGACGTTCGTGCGGCCGCGACCGAGATCGCCCTCGCAGTCGACGCGCACGCCGGTGCGGACCGTCTCGACGATTCCAGGCTTGAACGCGTGCGCCATCGCGACAGCGTCGTGGATCGGCGAGCCGTCCCAGCCGTACGACTGCTTGTGGAAGCGGCCGTAGAACTCGAGCAGCTCGGCGACCATCGCGCCCACCCGTCCGGCGGCCTTGAGCTGCGCGGTCGGCCCGGGCCCGAAGATCGCCCTGTGCGTGACGTCGAGCCCGATCATCGTCACATCGAGGCCGCTCATGAAGACCCGGTCGGCGGCCTCGGGGTCACACCAGATGTTGAACTCCGCCGCCGGCGTGACGTTCCCCTCGCCGATCGCGCCGCCCATGAGGACGATCCGCTCCACCCGGTCGGCCGCCTCCGGGTACCGTGCGAGGAAGAGGCCGATGTTCGTCAGGGGCCCGGTCGGGACGAGCGTCACCGGCCCGGCCGCCGACAGGACCGTCTCCGCGATGAAGTCGACCGCGTGCTGCTGCACCGGCGCCGTCGTCGGCTGGGGCAGCGCCGGGCCGTCCATCCCGCTCTCGCCGTGGACGTACTCGGCGACGACGAGCTCCCGGCGGAGCGGCCGGTCGGCCCCCGCCGCCACGGGCACGTCCGCGCGACCCGCGAACTCGAGCAGCTTGAGCGCGTTCTGCGTCGTCTTCTCGAGCGTCTGGTTGCCGTGGACCGTGGTGATGCCGAGAAGCTCGACCTCCGGGCTCGCGAGGGCGAGCAGGAGGGCGATCGCATCGTCGTGGCCGGGGTCGCAGTCGAGCAGGATCTTCATGCCCGCAGTATCCCGTCTACCTCGTCGGCGGTGGGGAGCGACGGCTGGGCTCCCGGGCGCGAGGCGGCGATCGCCCCGGCCGCGCACGCACGCCGAAGCGCCTCCTCGCGGTCGCGGGCTTCGAGCAGCGAGACGAGCAGGCAGGCGGTGAATGCGTCGCCGGCACCGGTGCCGTCCACAGCGTCGACCGCCGGCGCCGCAGCGCGCGCGATCTCCGTCTCGCCCTCGATCAGGACCGCGCCCTCGGCCCCGAGCGTGAGCGCGGTGAGGCCCTCGAACCGGCCGATCCCCTCGAGCTCGTAGCGGTTGACGACGAGCAGGTCGACCCGATCGAGGAGCGTCTGGTCGAGCGCCATCGCCGGCGCCGCGTTCAGGCAGAAGAACCGCGCGGAGGACGCCGCGTCGGCGACCGCCTCGATCGGGATCTCGAGCTGGCAGAGGACGGCGTCGACGTCTTCGAGCATCCCGACCCCCACCTCCGCGTTCGCCCCGGGCGCGACCACGATCTGGTTCTCGCCGTCGTCGGCGACCAGGATCACCGCGACGCCGGTCGGCTCCGCGACGCGGGTCACGCCGTCGAGATCGATTCCGCCCTCGCGGAGCAGGGCGAGCGCCTCGGCCGCGAACGAGTCCTCGCCGACCGCGCCCGTCATCGACACCTCGGCGCCCATCCGCGCCGCGGCCAGCGCCTGGTTCGCGCCCTTGCCCCCCGGCACGCGCCGGAACGTCGCCCCGGTCAGCGTCTCGCCGGGCCGGGGCAGGCGCCGACAGCGGACGACGAGGTCGAGGTTGATCGACCCGACGACGGCCACCCTCGGCCTGCTACCGAAGGTGGTTGGCAAGGCTCCCCCCACGGTTCCTAACCTAGAGTCTCACGGCGAAAGCCGGGAGGCAAGGCTTCCCCACGGTTCCTAACCTAGAGTCTCACGGCGAAAGCCGGGAGACTCTAGGCCGCAATTGCGCGCAGGTCTTCGAGCGTTCGTCCGAGCAGGTTCTCGCGCAGATCGAACAGGCCCGCCCAGAGCGACGACCGATCGGGCACGGAGCCGATGTCGGCCGCCGAGCGCAGGCCCTCGAGGGCGCGGACCAGTACCGCCAGCTCGAGGTAGGCCTGCGCCACACGCACGGCGGAGACGACGACGCCAGCCCGGTCGAGAACGTCCTGCCAGTCGCGCAGCTCTCCCGGTCCCGGCTCGCCGTACCACGATCGCCCTTCCGCCAGTTCCGGCTCGAGCTCGAGCAGGTAGCGGCCGAGCGGCTGCTCGAGGCCCGAGAGCGCCGTCTCGGCGCGCTCGGCGGCCCGCCGCAGCGCCGCCTGGCGGCGCCCGGGGGTCGACGGGTCGGCGTCGCCGCGCGCCCAGCGCTCGAGGAGCCTGCAGAACGAGAGCGCGGCGACCTCGCAGGCCGACAGCTGGCCGATCAGGCGCGTGGCTGTCCGTTCCTCGGCCGCGTTGCCGGCGAGCACGCCCGCCCAGCCGTCCAGCACCGTGCTCATCCGCTGCCACCGTCCAGCGGGGACAGCCCCCCGGATCCGCCCGCCGCCGCGACCGACACGGCGGGCGCGGCCCACAACCGCCGGCCGAGAGAACGGCGGTTTCTGGGCAGGGGGCCCACGGGGGAAACCGCTGCGCGCGCGCAGCGCGCAAAAGCCAGCAGAGCCCCCGTCGGGACGCCGTAGGCGTCCCGTGAAGCGAGCGCGGCGAGCGTTGTCATACTTCTATGACCACGGGCAGGATCATCGGCCGCTGCTTCGTCCGGTCGTAGACGAGCTGGCCGACGCCGTCGTGGAGATGCTCCTGGAGCAGCTTGACCTCGACGATCCCGTCGGCGAGGCACGCCCGGAGGACGTCCTCGGACTCGACGCGCATCTCGTCGAGCAACGGCTCGGTCTCGGCGAAGCCGCGCGCGATCACCTCGGCGGCCGCCGAGCGCGCGCCGTTCTGGCTCGCCAGCGTGGCGACGACGATCAGGACGCCGTCCTCGGCCATGTGCCGCCGGTCGCGGAGGGCGACGTCGCCGATATCGCCCACGCCGAGCCCGTCGACGAGGGTCACCCCCGATTCGACGCGATCGACGATCGAGGCGCCGGCCGGGCCCAGCTCGACGACGGATCCGTTCTCGGCGAGCACGATCGAGCTCGCCGGGACGCCGGCCTCCTGGGCCATGCGTGCGTTCGCGGCCTGCATCCGGTACTCGCCGTGGATCGGCATCACCGCCTTCGGTCGCACGAGCCCGTACAGGGTGCGGATCTCCTCCTGGTTGGCATGCCCGGAGACGTGCACCGCTGCGTTCTCCTCGTGCAGCACCTCGGCACCGGCTCTGGAGAGCTGGTTGATCGTGCCGTGTACACGGAGCTCGTTCCCCGGCACGGGCCGTGCGGAGAGGATCACCGTGTCGCCGCGCTCGACCGAGACGGTCTGGTGGTCGTTGTAGGCGATCCGGGTCAGCGCCGACATCGGCTCGCCCTGGCTGCCGGTGCAGAGGATCAAGACCTCGTCCGGCGCGTAGTCTCCGAGCTCCTTCGGCTGGATCACCGTCCCCTCGGGAATGTCGAGATAGCCGAGATTCCCGGCGATGTTCAGGTTCTTCCGCATCGACCGGCCGACGACCGCCACCTTGCGGCCGGTCTGCGCCGCGACGTCGATCGCCTGCTGCATCCGGTGGACGTTCGAGGCGAACGAGGCGATGAGGACGCGACCCCGGCGCTGCGGGACGATCTGGCGAAACGCCTCGCCGACGAGGCGCTCCGAGCCGGTGAAGCCGGGCCGCTCCGCGTTCGTCGAGTCGCAGAGCAGCAGGTCGACACCGCGGTTCCCGATCGCGGCCAGCTTCCCGACGTCCGTGCGAAAACCGTCCACCGGGGTGTGGTCGAGCTTCCAGTCGCTCGTGTGCAGGATCAGGCCGGCGTCCGTCTCGATCACGACCGCGACGTTGTCGGGCACCGAGTGCGCCATGCGCACGAACTCGAGCCGGAACGGCCCGAGCTCGAGCGGCGCTCCCTCCGGCTCGATCTCGCGCAGCTCCGCGGCCCGCGCCAGACCGTGCTCGTCGAGCTTCGACTTGACGAGGCCGAGGGTGAGCCGGGTCGCCCAGACCTCCGGAACCTGCACCTCGCGGAGCAGATAGGGCAGCGCGCCGACGTGATCCTCGTGCGCGTGGGTGAGCACCACCGCGCGTACCTCGCCCGGCCGGTCGCGTAGGTACGAGAAGTCCGGGAGGACGAGATCGACGCCGAGGTGCTCGTCGCGCGGAAACGCGAGACCCGCGTCGACGACGAGGGCCGCGCCCTGGTGCTCGAACACGGTCATGTTCTTGCCGACCTCGCCGAGCCCGCCGAGCGGAATGACACGTACGACCTGCGCTGTCACCGCAGGAGTGTATCCGCGGCCCGTGCTGCCCACCCCGCCCGCCTCACGCGGCGGCGGGAACCCTCAGGCCGGCCCGCTCGAGGCAGTCGCGGACGCGGGCGGCCTCGTCCGGCGTCGCGGGGACGAGCGGGAGCCGGTGCCCGCCGACCTCGAACCCGAGCATGTTCAGCGCCGCCTTGATCGCGATCGGGTTCGGGGCGACCTTCAGCAGATCGTAGGCGGGCTCTGTCTCCTCTTCGATCCTGCGCGCTTCCTCCTCGTCCCCGCTCCGGTACGCCTGGATCATCCGCTTCACCTGTGGGCCGACCACGTGCGTGTGGACACAGACGCCGCCGACGCCGCCGAGGCGGAGGAACGGGAAGATCAGGTTGTCGTCACCGGCATAGAGATCGAGCCCGAGCTCGACGATCCGTCCGGCCTGGTCGAGATCGTCGTTCGCCTGCTTGACCGCGGTCACGGTCGGGATCTCGGCGAGCTCGGCGATCGTCTCCGGCTCGAGGTTCAGGACCACCCGGCCGGGGATGTTGTAGACGATGATCGGCCGGTCGCTGACCTCGGCGATCGCGCGAAAATGCTCGACGATCCCGCGCGGCGGCGGCTTGTTGTAGTACGGGGTGACGACGAGGAAGCCGTGCACGCCGAGCTCGTGCGCCCGCTCGGTCAGGTGCACCGAGTGCGCGGTCGAGTAGGTGCCGGTGCCGGCGATCACCGTCGCCCGGTCGCCGACCGCATCCAGAGCGGCGGCGTAGAGCCCGAAGCGCTCGTCGTCGGTCAGCGTCGGCGACTCGCCGGTCGTACCGGTGACGACCAGGCCGTCGGAGCCGTGCTCGACGAGATGCTGCGCGAGGTCGCGGAAGCGGTCGTAGTCGACCGAGCCGTCGCCCCGGAACGGGGTGACGATCGCCGTCAGAACCTCGCCGAGCATCGTCAGATCGTACTCAGAGCAGTTCGCCGAGGCCAACCGTCAGCCCCGGCGGTAGCTCGGGCAGGCGGTCGAGCGCGAGCAGGACGCCCGGGACGAACGCCTCTCGGGAGAACGTGTCGTGGCGGATCGTCAGCAACTGCCCGGGCCCGCCGAGGAGCACCTCCTGGTGGGCGACGAGCCCGGGCAGGCGCACCGAATGGATCGGCGGGCTGCCTCCCATCGCCGAGGCCGTCGCCTTCGCGGTCCCCGAAGGAGCATCCAGCTTCGCGTCGTGGTGGAGCTCGACGATCGCCGCGTCCGGCAGGTGGCGGGCCGCCTCGGCCGCGAAGCGCATCATCAGCACGGCGCCGAGCGCGAAGTTCGGCGCGACCAAGACGGCGACTCCCGCCTCCCTCGCCCTCTCCCCGACGTCGGCGAGATCCGCTCCGGACGTCCCGACCACGGACGGGACGCCCGCATCGACGGCCGCCGCGACGTTCGCCGCGACCGCGTCCGGCCGGGTGAAGTCGACCATCGCCTCCGCCGCGTCCAGGCCGTCCACGAGCTCGTGCCCCGCCCGCTCGAGCGCCGGCCCGAGCACGGACCCGACCTTTCCGCCGCCCCCGTTGAGCAGGAGCTTCACGCCGCGGCGGTGAGGCCGGGGTGGATCCGCTCGATCCCCTCGAGGAAGCGCGCCTCACTCGGGCCGATCCCGGCTGCAGAGAGCCGCGTCGGATCGAGCAGGACGCCGGCCAGCTCGACGACGGCGACCGGCTCGACCGCGTCGATCTCGGCGATGATCCGGTCGAGCGAGAGCAGCTCGGTGTCGGTGATCAGCGCGCGCCCGAGCCGGCTCATCCGGTTCGAGGTCGACTCCATCGACAGCGCGATCCGGCCCTTCAGGTTCTCCTTGGCGCGCTCCAGCTCGCGCTCGCGCAGATTGCCGGCGGCGATGTCTCCGACCTGCTGGGCGACGATCTCGAGGCATTCGGCGACGTTGTCCTCGCGGGTGCCGACGTAGATCCCGACGATTCCGGTGTCGGTGTACTGCGAGGCGAAGCTGTACACCGAGTAGGCCATCCCCCGCTTCTCGCGGATCTCCTGGAAGAGGCGCGACGACGCCGAGCCGCCGAGAATGGCGTCGAGAAGCGACGCCGCGAAGCGGCGGCGGTCGGAGCGCGAGATCCCCGGCGCGCCGACGCAGACGTGGAACTGCTCGGTGTCCTTGCGCTGGAACCGCAGGCCCGGTGCCGGCTCGCGGACGAGCGGGGGCCGGACCCTCGTCCGCCGGGCGGGCGGCTCGACGCGCTGCCGGGCCGCCTGCTCGAGCAGCTCGAGCACGCTCCCGTGCTCCAGGCTCCCCACCGCGGCGAAGACGACGTTCCCGGCGATGTACGCGTTGCGATGGTAGGCAGCGATCGCGCGCCGACCGATCGTGGAGATCACGTCGGCGCGCCCGATCACCGGGCGGCCGAGCGGATGCTCGGAGAACACCGCCTCCGAGAGCAGGTCGTGGACGAGGTCCTGGGGGGCGTCCTCGACCATCGCGATCTCCTCGAGCACGACCTCGCGCTCCGAGTCGAGGTCGGCGAAGGCCGGCGCGAACACCATGTCCGCCGTCACGTCGAGCGCGCTCTCGAGGTGGCGGTCCGGCACGCGGGCGTAGACGACGGTGTGCTCGCGGGAGGTGGCGGCATTCAGCTCGCCGCCCATCTCGTCGAACACCTCGGCGATCTGCCGCGCGTCGTACGAGCGCGTCCCCTTGAAGAGCAGGTGCTCGATGAAGTGGGAGACGCCTGCCTTGGCATCGGGCTCGTCGCGGGCTCCGGCACCGATCCAGAATCCGAACGAGACCGAACGGACGCTCGGCACGCGCTCGGTGATCACTCTCTCGCCCGAGTCGAGCTCGGTCAGGACATACTCCTGCACGTCCGCCGATCCTAGCCTTCTCCTGCGCGGGCGGGCTCGGGAGAGGGCGACGGTCAGGCGGAGACGGTGACGCTCTCGGCTTCCGGCGCCGGCACGTGGGCCCCGCGGAAGTAGAGAAACGCCGCGACCGCTCCGAGCGCGGCGATCGCGACCAGCGCGGCGAACGCCCAGTGGTAGCCGGACGTGTACGCCTGCGGAGTGAAGTTCCCGGCCTTCGCCTTCGAGACGAAGATCGTCGAGGTGACTGCGACCCCGATCGCTCCTCCGATCTGCTGGGTCGTGTTCAGCAATCCCGACACGAGGCCGGCCCGGTGCCCGGGTACACCGATGAAGCCGGCGATCGTCACCGGGACGAACGCAAACGCGATTCCCACCGCGACGACCAGATAGAGCGGCAGAAGGTCGGGCCAGTAGTGACCGTGCACCGGAAGCCGCGTGTATCCGAGGGACGCTGCCGCGAACAGCGCCAGACCGGTCGTCATCACCGCCCGCGGTCCGATTCTGGTCACGAGCGCCTGCGCCACGCCGGCCCAGACCACGGTGGTGCCGGCCGTGGCGAGGAAGGTGATCCCGGTCTTCAACGCCGACCAGCCGAGCACCTGCTGGACGTACAGCGTCAGGATGAAGAAGTTCGCGTACAGCGCCGCACCGAGGAGCAGGCCGACCACGTTGGCGCCCGTCAGCGTGCGGATCCGAAAGATGTCGAACGGGACGAGCGGAGCCCTCGACCGCAGCTCCAGGCCGACGAACACGGCGAGGACGACGACCGAGGCGAGCAGAAGCCCGATCGTCCGCCCGGTCGCCCAGCCGACGTCGGGTGCCTTCGAGATCGCGTACACGAGCAACGCGAGCCCGCCGGTCACGCTCATCGCCCCTCCTGCATCGAAGCGGCGATGTCCGAGGTCGGCATGACTCTCGTGAACGATCGGGCGAGTGAGCGCGAGCACGAGCGCACCGACTGGCACGTTGACGAAGAAGATCCACTCCCAGCCGAAGTACTTCGTCAGGACCCCGCCGAGCAGGACGCCGACGGCCGCCCCGGAGCCGCCGAGCGCACCCCAGATCCCGAGCGCCTTGTTCCGCTCGGCGCCCTCGGTGAACGTGGTCGTCACGATCGAGAGCGCCGCCGGGGAGATGATCGCCGCGCCGACACCCTGGACTGCGCGGGCGCCGATCAGCACGTCCGCGCTCGATGCCAGCCCGCAGGCCAGCGACGCCAGGGTGAAGAGCACGAGGCCGGCGACGAAGATGCGCCGCCGTCCGAGCAGATCGGCCATCCGGCCCCCGAGCAGCAGAAAACCACCGAACGTGATCGCGTAGGCCGTGATCACCCACTGGACGGTCGCCTCCCCGATGTGGAGATCGGTCTGGATCGACGGGATCGCGACGTTGACGATCGCGACGTCGAGGATCGTCATGAAGAACGCCGCGCCGACGACGGCCAGAACGAGCCACTTTCCGCGGTTGGAGTCGCTCATTCCTCGACTCAACGCCGCTCGCCGGCGGATATTCCCGAGCTAGAACCGAGGCAGCGGTCAAGCGCAGAGCCCGAGCGGCCGATACAGGAATCGACGTGGATGCCATCCTGCCGTCCGTCGGGCGTGATCGCCCCGGGGAGCTCGCGGTCCGTGGCGACGACGCCGTCGCACGGGCGGCCGCGGCCGTAGGCGCAAGCGACGTCTTCGTGTTCCGGCGGGTCACCGGCGACCGCTTCGTGCACGTCGGCGGCCTCGGTCGCGGCGAGGGCTGGGCCGGAAACGTCGACCTCGTCCTCGGCCAGGAGCCCCGCGCCCACGAGGCGGTCTCGAGCGTGGCGCCGGTCGTCGTCCGTGCCCCGGAGCCGGTGCAGATCTTCGGCCCCTACTACCAGCGCGAGGCCGTGTTCGTCCCGCTCTCGGCCGACCTGATCGTCGTCTTCGGGACGTCGGACGCCGGGTCGCTCGTCTCCGACGGTGAGCTCCTCCGGGAGGCCGCCTCCTCGGCCTCGGCGGCGATCGCCCAGGTCTCGTCGGCGAAGCGCCTCGCCGACGAGCTCGAGCTCTTGCACGCGGTGCACAGCCTCGCCCAGACCGACGCCGTGCGGATCCGCGAGGTGATGGCGCACGTGGTCGAGTCGGCGATCGCCGCTCTCTCCTGCGATCTCGGAGCGATCTACGTCGCCGACCTCGACTCGGTGGAGGTGATCGAGCACGCGCCGTCCGGCTCGCTCGTCGCCGACTCCTTCCTGCCGGCGATGCGCGCGCTCTTCTCCGAAGCGGTCGCCCTGCCGACCTGCGTCCAGGACTCCACCGCCGATCCACCGCCGTCGCCGCTCGGCGCGCTCGGCGTGACCTCGCACTACGTCCTGCCCGTCGGGGCTCCACCGTTCGGCGTGCTCGCGCTCATGCACACGGACGCGCGACCGCGAGGGTTCACCTCGCTCTGCCGCGAGGTCGGGCTCCGGCTCGCCCAGTCGGCCGGGCCGCTGCTCCGCTCGGCGCTGACCCTGCACGAGCTCGAGGCCCAGCTCGACCGCGTCGGCCGCGACGCCCGGATCGACCCGCTGACCAAGCTCCCGAACCGCCGCGCCTGGGACGAGACGCTGGCCGAGCGATCTGAGATCGAGGCGGCCGGCGTGATCGTGCTCGACGTCGACGGGTTGAAGACCCTGAACGACGAGCGCGGACACCACGTCGGCGACGAGTACCTCCAGCTCGTCGCGCAGACCGTCTCGCCGAGCCTGCGCGACGTCGACTTCATCGCGCGGATCGGCGGTGACGAGTTCGCGGTTCTGCTTCCCGGCGCCGACGAGCTCGTCTGCAACGCGGTCGCCGGCCGGATCAAGAGAGCGCTGGCGGCCCATCGGGGGCTCGCCGGCGTCGAGCTCGCCGCCTCGATCGGGTACGAGACCACGCCGCCCGCACGATCGATCGCGCACGCGCAGCGCCTCGCCGACAAGCGCATGTACGAGACGAAGCACGCGGGCGCACCGGGCCGTCTGGCCCCGCCGGTCGCCTGAACCGCCCGATCCCGGGGCTCCGCGAGCGACTCGAGGCGGTCGAGACGCCGGATCGCTCCGGCGCCTCGTTCGCTCGATGCCCGGCTAGCGGCGCGGTCCGCCGCGGCCGCCGCGGCGGTCGCGGTCGCCGCGGGGGCGCTCCTCCTCGCGCGGGCGGGGCGGCGCGTCCTTCGCGCGCTCGATCAGCTCCTCGGGCTGGACGAGCGACCCGTTCTCGTGCTTGGCGACCAGCTTCAGGCCGATCCGGCCGCGGGCCTTGTCGACCTCCTGGACGACCACGTCGACCACGTCGCCGCGCTCCATCACGTCCTCGATGTGCGCCACCCTGCCGGGGCCGACGTTCGAGACGTGCAGCAGGCCGTCGGTGCCCTTCTTCAGCTCGACGAACGCGCCGAACTGCGTGGTCTTGACGACCTTGCCGGTATAGGCGTCGCCGACCTCGGGCTCCTTGGTGATCGACTGGATCGCCTCGATCGCCGTCGACGCCTTCGTCCCGTCGGTGGCGTAGATCAGGATCGTCCCGTCTTCCTCGATGTCGATCTGGACGTCGTTCTCGGACTCGAGCGCGCGGATCGTCTCGCCGCCCTTGCCGATCACCATCCCGATCTTCTCGGGGTCGATCTTCACGGTCGAGATCCGCGGTGCATTCTCGGAGAGCTCCGTGCGTGCCTCCGAGATCGTCTCGCCCATCCGGTCGAGGATGAACTCCCTCGCCTCCTTCGCCTGGGTGAGCGCCTGCCGCATGATCTCCTGCGTGACGCCGGTGATCTTGATGTCCATCTGGAGCGCGGTCACGCCGTCACGCGTGCCCTCTATTTCTCGCTCGCCGCCGGATTGCTCTGCTCGGCGCTGTGTCGCGAGGAACGCAAGGCGGCCGGCTTTGCCATTGCCATCGTGCTGGGTTTCACAT
>JBBRXG010000014.1:0-40731 GCA_038248655.1 Gaiellales bacterium | reverse complement strand
ATCGGACAAAATGTAACGCTTGAGCCAGCTGATTTATTGGCAAAGCTCGCACAGATTATTGATGACCGAGATGAAACTACCCAGAACAAGCTACGCGCGATAGACGTCGCACTGACGCCCGCCGGTGCGCGTGAGCTCGTGCAGCGCGGGCACGACGTCTGCATCGAGACCGGAGCTGGCGAGGGGAGCGCCTTTCCCGACCGCGTCTACGAGGCGGTCGGCGCCGCGATCGGCGAGGCCGACCGGGTGTGGGGCGAGTCGGAGCTCGTGTTGAAGGTGAAGGAACCCCTCCCCGGCGAGTATCCGCGTCTGCGCGACGACCTGATCCTCTTCACCTACCTTCACCTCGCCGCGAGCAGGGACTTGACGGAGGCCCTCGTCGCGAGCGGCGCGGCGTACGTCGCCTACGAGACGGTCGAGCGACCCGACGGCGCCCTGCCGCTGCTCGCGCCGATGAGCGAGATCGCCGGCCGCCTGGCCGCGCAGGCCGGTGCCTACTTCCTCGAGAAGCCGCTCGGCGGTCGCGGCCTCCTGCTGGGCGGCGTCGCAGGCGTCGCTCCCGGGAAGGTGCTCGTGATCGGCGGCGGGATCGTCGGCTACAACGCCGCCGTGATCGCGCTCGGCCTGGGCGCCGACGTGACGATCCTCGAGCGCTCGATCGACCGCATGCGACACCTGGACGAGGTCCTCTCCGGCCGCGTCAGCCTGGTGATGTCGTCCACCCTCCAGGTCGAGGAGTCGGTCCAGGAGGCGGACGTCGTCATCGGCGCGGTCCTGATTCCGGGCGCCAAGGCGCCGAAGCTGATCACGCGGCCGATGCTCGGCTCGATGAAGCCGGGGGCGGTGTTCTGCGACGTCGCGATCGACCAGGGCGGCTGCGCAGAGACATCGCGGCCGACGACGCACAGCGAGCCGGTCTTCGTCGTCGACGGGATCACGCACTACTGCGTCGCGAACATGCCGGGCGCCGTCCCGATCACCTCGACGCAGGCGCTGACGAACGCGACCCTGCCGTATGTCGAGGCGATCGCCGACTACGGGCTCGCGGAGGCGGTCGCCAGCGAACCGGCGCTCGCGCACGGGGTGAACGTCCTCGGCGGCAAGGTGACGTACGAGGCGGTGGCGGAGGCGCACAGGCTCGAGTACGCGGCGCTCGAGGACCTTCTCCCGCTCGCGCCGGTCTAGCGCAATCGCTTCTCGAACACCTCGTACGTGTATTCGATCGCCATCCCGAGGCGCTGGTAGAGACGGCTGGCTCCCGTCGGGTTGTTCGAGTCGGTCTTGAGCGTGACGCGCGGGATCCCCCGGCGCCGGAACTCCGTGAACGTCTGGAGCATGAGCGCGCGCCCGAGACCGCGGCCGCGCCAGCGCGGCGAGACCACGAGATCCTTCACATAGCCCTCCTTCCAGTTCAGGGCGGCACCGACGATCTCTTCGCCTTCGACTGCCAGGAACCAGACCCCCGGGTCGTAGCTCGGGTCGCCGAGCATGAAGCGGCGCCAGCTGTCGAACGTCGGCGGGATGTACTCCGGCTCGCCGGCGTACGCCTCGTCCAGGAGCTGCTTGACCGCCTCGGCGTCTCGCTCGGCGAACGTCCGCGCCGAGATCCCGTTCGGCCACGCCGGCAGGGGAAGAGCCGGGGAGAGGTCGATGCCCATCAGCCAGACCTCCCAGGCCTGACGGTAGCCGTTCCGCACGAGGAAGGGAGCGGCCGCCGCCTCGATGGTCACCGCCGCGAACCGGAGGCTCTCGGCGGCTGCATCCAGCTCGAGCGCCTTCAGGAGCTCGGTGCCGATGCCCCGGCGTCGCTCGGCTCGCCTCACCCAGAGGCGGCCGAAATCGCGGTTGACGACGCCCGCGCCGAGGATCTCGCCGGAGCGCTCGGCGACGCTGCCGGCCCCGATCGCAAACAGGTTCGAGAGCATCCCCCGCGTGAGGTGGGGCTCGCCGTAGAGCGCTTCGTGGGAGTCGACGAGGACGGCGTAGGCGCCGTCGAGGTCTTCCTCCCGGGCCGGTCTGACCGCCGGCGCCTGCGCGCTCCGCGTGCTAACTCGCCTGATCCGGCTTCTTGGCGCGAGTGGGCGAGATGCGAACGACGGCCGCGGTCACGCCGGCCGCCAGCGCGATCACGCAGACGATGAAGACGATCAGCCCGAGGACGCCGAGAGCGGTGCTCAACCTGCTCCGTAGAATAGCCCGATGCCGCGCGCGTGCGTGATCGTGCTCGATGCCGTGGGCGCGGGGGCCTTGCCGGACGCTGCCGAATTCGGAGACGAGGGATCGGACACGCTCGGGAACGTCGCCCGCGCCGTCGGCGGCCTCGACCTGCCCAACCTCGAGGCGCTCGGACTGGGGAACGTCGCGCCGCTCGACGGCTGTCCGCCCCAGGACGGGGCGCCGGCGGTGGCGGGCCGCCTGGTCGAGCGCTCGAAGGGGAAGGACACGACGCTCGGCCACTGGGAGCTGATGGGGATCGTCACGCCCCAGCCGCTCCCGACCTACCCGCACGGCTTCCCCCACGACGTGATCGACCCGTTCATGCACAGGACGGCGCGCGGCGTGCTCGGGAACAAGCACGCGTCCGGGACCGAGATCATCCAGGAGCTCGGCGAGGAGCACCAGCGGACGGGAAAGTGGATCGTCTACACGTCGGCCGACTCGGTCTTCCAGATCGCAGCGCACGAGGAGACGATCCCGCTCGAGGAGCTGTACGACGCCTGCCGGACCGCGCGGGAGATCCTCACCGGCAAGGATGCCGTCGGGCGGGTGATCGCCCGGCCGTTCGCCGGCGAGCCCGGAAACTACGAACGGACGCCGGACCGCCACGACTTCTCGCTCGAGCCGCGCCGCCCCAACTACCTGACCCTCCTGCGGGAGGCCGGAAACGCCGTCCACGGCGTGGGCAAGATCGGCGACATCTTCGCCGGCTGCGACATCGACGAGAGCCATCCGACGAAGTCGAACGTCGACGGGATCACGCAGACGGAGGCGCTGCTCCAGGAGCTCGAGAGCGGCTTCGTGTTCGTCAACCTCGTCGAGACCGACATGCTCTGGGGTCACCGGAACGACCCGATCAACTTCCACCGTTGCCTCCAGGACTTCGACCGCCGCCTGCCCGACCTGCTCGACGCGCTGCGGCCGGGGGACCTGCTCGTCGTCACCTCCGACCACGGCTGCGACCCGACGACGCCGTCGACCGACCACTCCCGGGAGCACGCACTGCTCCTCGCCTACGTCCACGGCAAGAACGCGAACGGGCGCCGGCACGACGGCGATTTCGCCGACGTCGGCGCGACCGTCAACGCCTGGCTCGGCGGCAAGGCGCCCGGGCGCAGCCTGCCGGGCCAGCCCATTTTCGACGATTGAGCGTCGCGGCATGACTGTCGCTCGCCTGTGGCTCGCTCGCGCGGGGGGAACGGCCCCGCACGCGAAGCGTGCCGGCAAACAGAGCCCCCCGAGAGGGGCGCCTTCGGCGCCCCGCGAGCCCCCCTCCCCAATCGACATCGCACCCCAGAACCTGCTCGCGGCCGCGCCCGCCATGTCGGTCGCGGCGGCGGAAACCTCTTGCCGAAGCTGGCAGGCAAGCCCGTGAGCGCGGTCAACGATCCCGAGCTCGTCGCGCGCGAGTACGCCGACGAGTCGAGGCTGTCGGCCCGCATCGCCCTGCAGAGCACGGGAACCGGCCCGGATCCCCGCCAGATCGCCTTCGAGGCGGTGGCGGAGGTCTCCCCACGGCGGATCCTCGAGGTCGGTCCCGGTCGAGGCGAGCTCGCGGGACGGATGGCGCGCGAGCTCGGCGCACGGGTGGTCGCCGTCGACCAGTCGCCCCGCATGGTGGAACTGACGCGCGCGCAGGGCGTCGAGGCGATGGTCGGAGACGTCGAGGAGCTTCCCTTCGCCGACGGGACCTTCGACCTGGTCGTCGCCGCCTGGATGCTCTACCACGCTGCGAACATCGATTCCACCGTGCGGGAGTTGACGCGCGTGCTTCGGCCCGAAGGACGGCTCGTGGCCGTCACGAACAGCGAGCGCAGCCTCGGCGAGCTGTGGGATCTGCTCGACACCGGGGGAGGTCCGGTCTCGACCTTCAGCACCGAGAACGGCGAGTGGCCGCTGCTCCGGTACTTCACCGTCGTCGAGCGACGCGACGTCAAGGGCACGGTGACGTTCCCCGACCGCGAGACTGCACGTACCTATGTCGCGTCGCTCGAGACGAAGGCGCACCTGGCCGACCGGTTGCCCCATGCCAACTGGCCGTTGACGGCGTCACGTCACGCGACGGTCTTCGTCTGCGAGCTGTGATCGCCGCGTGCCTTCGGCTTGTGGGCAAGCGTTTCAGGGACAGGCTTAAGCCTGTCCCTGAAACAGTCTCCCTGGAAATCATGTTTCCCCCACGAGCCCCCTTCTTCTCGAGGCCGATGCTCGAGGGGGAATCTGCCGGTTCCCCGTCGTCCCCGCCTCCGGATCATCGGGCGGAGGGCGCCCGATGATCCGGCCGGCGGAGCTGATCCAGCGCAAACGCGACGGGGCGGAGCTCGGCGACGACGAGCTGCACGAGCTCGTGCTCGGCTACACGCGCGACGAGGTGCCCGACTACCAGATGGCCGCCTTTCTGATGGCCGTCTATTTCAAGGGTCTCTCCGGCCGGGAGACCTTCGCGCTCACCGACGCGATGATCGCGAGCGGCGAGACGATCGCCCTCGGCGCCTCGCTCGGCCGGACGTGCGTCGACAAGCATTCGACCGGCGGCGTCGGCGACAAGACGTCGATCGCCGTCGGCCCGGTGGTCGCCGCGTGCGGCGTGCCGTTCGGGAAGATGAGCGGCCGCGGGCTCGGTCACACTGGCGGCACCGTCGACAAGCTGGAGGCGATCCCCGGGTACCGGGTCGAGCTCACGACCGACGAGTTCATCGCCCAGGTCCAGGAGGTCGGCCTCGCGATCATCTGGCAGAGCGCGGACCTCGTCCCGGCGGACAAGCGTCTCTACGCGCTGCGAGACGTGACCGCGACCGTCGACAACCTCTCGCTGATCGCGGCCAGCATCATGTCGAAGAAGATCGCCGGCGGAGCGGACGCGATCGTCCTCGACGTCAAGGTCGGCGACGGCGCGTTCATGAAGACGATCGAGGACGCTCAGGCGCTCGCGGAGACGATGATCGAGCTCGGCCGGCGTGCGGGGCGCCGGGTCGTCTGCCTCCTCACCGACATGGACCAGCCGCTCGGGCAGGCAGTCGGAAACGCGCTGGAGCTGAGGGAAGCCGTCGCGACGATCCGGGGCGGCGGCCCGCCCGACTTCGCGGAGCTCGTCGTCTCCTCCGCAGCGCACCTGCTCGCCCTCTCCGATCTCGGAGTCGACGAGGTCGAGGGCCGCTGGCAGGCGGAGCGGGCGATCGAGAGCGGCTCGGCGCTCGAGGCCTACGAGCGCTGGATCCGCGCACAGGGCGGCGACCCCTCGCTCGACGCGCTCCCGCAGGCGCCGGTGGTGCTCGAGGTCGCGGCCGACCGCGCGGGCTTCGTCCGGAGCCTGGGCGCGATCCGGGTCGGGGTGGCCGCCCTCCATCTGGGCGCCGGCCGGCGGGAGAAGGGAGCTGCGATCGACCACGCGGTCGGTGTCGTCTGCTCGAAGAAGCGCGGAGATCGGGTCGAGACCGGTGAGCCGCTGGCGGAGATCCACGCCCGCGACGAGGCCTCCGCCGCCGAGGCGCGAGGGCTCGTCGCGGAGGCGTACGAGCTGGGCGACGATGCTCCGCGCGCCCGGCCGATCATCCTCGACGTCGTCTACTAGATGATTGATCGATGAATCTCCGATCAATCATCTAGCAGAGACGCGTGCCGGAGCTCCCGGAGGTCGAGACCGAGCGGGCGCGGCTCGCCGCCCGGATCGGCGGCCGGCGGATCCGGACCGCCGAGATCGCAGATGCACGCCTGACCCGTCCCGAGGACCCCGGACGCGTCGCTTCCGAGCTCGCCGGCCGCCGCGTCGAGTCGGTCGAGCGGAGGGGCAAGTACCTGCTGCTACGGCTCGACGGCGGCCAGGCGCTCGTCGTGCACCTGCGGATGACGGGCGGGTTCCGGTTCGCGCCCTCGACGCACGAGCGGGCCGTACTCGCCCTCGACGACGGCACCAGGGTCGCCTACCGGGACCTCCGCCGGTTCGGCACCTGGCTTTTGATGGAGGCGGAGGACGTCGAGCACTACCTCGCGGTCCGGCTCGGCCCGGAGCCGCTCGATCGCGGATTCAGCGGCGCGTTTCTGGCCGGGCGCCTCGCGGGCCGGCGCGCGCCGGTGAAGGCGGCGATCCTCGACCAGCGCACGGTCGCCGGGCTCGGGAACATCTACGCGGACGAGTCGCTCTGGCACGCCGGGATCCATCCGCTGAGGGCCGCGCGCGGATTCTCCGTCGAAGAGGTCGCGACGCTCCGCCGGGGGATCAGGAAGGCGCTCGCGACGGGAATCCGCCGCCAGGGCGCCGACCTGGGCGACGGAACCTACGCCGGCGGCCGCATGCAGCACGAGTTCCGGGTCTACGGGCGTCTCGGCGAGCCCTGCCCGCGGTGCGGGACGCCGATCGAGAAGACGCGGGCAGGAGGGCGCGGGACCTGGTACTGCCCCGGGTGCCAGCGATAGTGCCCCGAATGTGTGGGAGGTTTCACGATGTGGCACACTACATCTATGCGGGAAACGGTGACGGTGCGCCTCGGGCCGCGGGGGCGGTTGGTCCTGCCCTCGCGCGTCCGCAAGCGTCTCGGCCTGGAGCCGGGAGATCAGCTCGTGCTGACGGTGGACGAGATCGATCAGACGATCGGCCTCGAGCACGCGCGTGCTCTCGCGCGTCGCTACCAGGGGGCGCTCGCGAACGGCATGCTCGGGGTACAGGTGACTGACCGGAGCCTGGCGGACGAGCTGCTCGCCGAGCGACGTGAGGAAGCCGAGCGCGAACGCGGTAGCGTGCCTCCTACACGTCGATGAGCGCCTCCGTTCTGGACGCCTCGGCATTCCTCGCCTATCTGCAGGAGGAGCCCGGCGCCGACCAGGTGACGGATGCGCTCGGGCAAACGGCGGTCATCAGCGCCGCGAACTGGGCGGAGGTGCTGACGAAACTGGGCGACGTCGGCCACGAGCCGCGATCGTTCGTGGGCGAGTTACGCGAAGCGGGCCTGCTCGGCGGGGCACTGGAAGTCGTTCCTTTGCTCGACGAGGACGCGATCCTGATCGCCGGCCTTCGCCCGAGCACGAAGGCCGCCGGGCTGTCGCTCGCCGACCGGGCCTGTCTCGCCTTGGGTATCAGGCTCGGGTTGGACGTGCTCACGACCGATCGCGCCTGGCTCGAGCTCGACGTGCCTCGCCTCTCCGTCGTTTCGATTCGTTAGGAGTTCGGCACGGTCCAGCCGCGGTTGGATCGAGCAGCGTCTGGCGGGGCACAACGGACGACGGCGCTCGGCTTCCCGGCAGGCGGCGAAACTAGACTGATCGCGTGGGGAGGACCTACAAGACCGAGGCGGTCGTCCTCCGGTCGATCCGGTATTCCGAGGCGGACCGGATCCTGCACCTGTACACGGCCGACCGCGGCCGGATCGGCGCGATCGCGAAGGGAGTGAGACGGACGATGTCCCGGTTCGGCGCCCGGCTCGAGCCGCTCGGCCACGTCGAGCTCGTGCTCCACCGGGGAAACGGCGAGCTGCACACCGTCACCGGCGTCGAGCTCGTGCGCCCGCACAGCGCGACCCGTGAGGTGCCGTACCGGCTCTCCGTCGGTCTCGTCGGAGCCGAGGCGATGCTTCGGCTCTTCACCGAGCAGGAGGCGAACGACCGCGCGTTCACGGCGGTGACGCGGTTCCTCGACCTCCTCGACGAGTCGCCCGCCGGCGTTCGCCCCGAGCTCGACGCCCTCGGGCTGTCGTTCCAGTTGAAGCTGCTCTGGCTCTCGGGCTACCTGCCGCACGTGGCCAGCTGCGCCGAGTGCGGGTCGGCCGGACCGCTCGCCGGGTACTCGGCCCGTGCCGGAGGGACGGTGTGCGCCGGGTGCGGTACCGGGGCTCTCGCGCTGTCGCCGGACGGCCTCATGGGAATGACGGCGCTCCTACGAAGCCCGCTCGCGGACGCTCGGACGGCCGGCCTCACGGAGCGCGGCGCGCGGGACGTTCTCGCCGTGATCACCTCGTCGTACGAGGAGCACGGCGGCTTCCGTCTACGGACGCTGCGTGCCGGATGATCCGCACGCTCGGCGACGGCTACGTCCTTCCCGAGCACCGCGGGCTTGACCTCTACCGCAGGTTCGCCTTCGGAGCCCGGTCCGAGCGTGTACTCGAGCGCCGCTCCGGCTGACCGCCGCCGACCGCTGCCGACCGCGCTCCTCGCGGCCTCGGTCGCGGTCGCCTTCGCCGACTCCTCGATCGTCGTCCTCGCCCTGCCGGACCTCTACGGCGCGTTCGACACGACGATCGTCGGCGTCTCCTGGGTGATCACCTCGTACAACGCCGTCGTCGCCGTGTCGGTGCTCGCGCTCGTGCGCAGCCCACGGTGGCTCGGTCCGCGGCGGGCCGGGCTGGCGGGCCTCGGTCTCTTCGCCGTCGCCTCGGCCGGCTGCGCCGCCTCCTGGAGCCTGGCGGCGCTGATCGCCTTCCGTTGCGTCCAGGGGCTCGGCGCGGCGCTCCTCCTCGCCGCGGCGCTGCCCCTCCTCGCCGGCCTGACCGGGTCGCGCGAGCGGGGAACGTCGCTGTGGACGACCGTGGCCGTGCTCGGCGCAGCGCTCGGCCCCGTGCTCGGCGGGGTGTTGACGCAGCTCTTCGACTGGCGGGCGATCTTCGCCGCACAGGTTCCGGTGGCGGCGACGGCCGCCGTGGCCGCGGCCCGGGGGGTGGGTCCCCTTCCGGCGGACGCCCCGGGCCGGCGGGCGCGCGGCGCTGCTGCTTCCGACGTCGCCCTCGGCCTGCTCTTCGCGGCGCTCGTCGGTGCGCTCTTCCTCGCGGTGCTGCTCGTGATCACGGTCTGGGGGCTCGAGCCGATCACGGGCGCGCTCGTGGTCAGCTCGCTGCCGGCCGCGACCCTCGCCGTCCGGCCGCTCGCGCAGCGACTCGAGGCGCGCGCAGCCGCCGCCGGCGGCGCCCTCCTGCTCGCCGCCGGCCTCGGGTCGCTGGCGCTCCTGCCGCGGGTCTCGAACCCGCTCGTCGCGATCTCGCTCGCCTTCTGCGGGGCCGGGATCGGGCTCGCGGTGACCACGCTGACCGGGATCTCGCTCGATCCTCGCGCGGGGCTCGTGCGCAGCGGAGCGCTGACCGTTGCCGCGAGGCACGCCGGGCTCGTGCTCGGGCTGGCGCTGGTCGCGCCGCTCCTCTCCGGCGCCCTCGACCACGCGGGCGAGCGGGCCCTCCTCGGCGGGACGAAGGAGATCCTCGACGCGAACCTGCCGCTGCGGACGAAGGTGCCGATCGCGCTCGCCCTCCGTGACGAGCTCGAGTCCGCTCAGAAGGGCGAAGTCCCCGATCTGGGAAGGGCGTTCGACAAGGCCGGCTCGGGCCGAAACGTCCGCGAGGCCCGCGACTCGCTCGTCGTCACGCTCGAGTCGACCCTGGCGAGGGGCTTCCGCTCGTCGTTCGCTCTCGCCGCGCTGTTCGCGCTCGCCTCGGTGCCCGTCGCACGCCTCGGGCGGCCGCGGTGAGGATGCTGGCGGTCCTGCTCGGCGCGGCGGCGGCGCTGCTCGTCGTCGAGCTCTCGCTCGGCGCGATCGGCTTCGGACGGCCACGGCTCGCCGATCCGTGCACGTCGAAGCCCGCGTTCCGGAGCGGCGGGCTCGACGGCGAGGTGCAGCGGTTCGCGCTCAGCGGCCTGAACGGGGCCGCCTGCAAGCTGGACACGACCCGCGAGGAGCTCGTCCTGTCGTTCGTCCCCGCCGCGGGGACGACGCGCGTCCGCTGGGACCGGCGCACGATCGAGGACGCGCTCAGAGCCGGCTTCGGCCAGGCCTTCGACGACACGGAGCGCCGCGGGCTCGCCGGCTACGTGATCGGCCACGTGCTCGAGGCGGTGATCGGCGCCCCGCTCGACTTCTTCCTCGATCTCTCGCACTAGAGCAGGACAGGCTTCAGCCTGTCGCTGCCTTCCGCGGTCGTGGCGCTTCGAACGGCAGGGACAGACCCGAGGTCTGTCCCTCAATCGCCCTTCGGCGTCTTCCAGGGCTTACGCAGCTCGTCCGCGAGCCGCTCGGCGACCCGGTCGAGCGCGAGCCGTTCCTGGGCGAGCGAGTCGCGGTCGCGGATCGTGACCGTGCCGTCCTCGAGAGTCTGCTCGTCGATCGTGAACGCGAACGGCGTGCCGATCTCGTCCTGGCGGCGGTAGCGGCGGCCGATCGCGCCGCCGTCGTCGTACTCGACGACGTGGTCGACGCGCAGCTCCTCGTACAGCGCCCGCGCCTTCTCGACCAGGCCGGAGTCCTTCGCGATCAGGGGCAGCACGGCCGCCTTCACCGGGGCGATCTGCGGGTGCAGACGCAGGACGGTCCGCTCACGCTCTGCGACGGTCTCCTCGTCGTAGGCGTCGACGAGCATGGCGACGAAGATCCGCTCGATCGAGACCGCCGGCTCGATCACGGCCGGCACGTACCTTTCTTCACCCTCGGGCCCGACGTACTCGAGCGCCGTCCCGGAGAACTCGGAGTGGCGGCTCAGGTCGAAGTCGCCCCTGTTCGCGACACCCTCGAGCTCCGACCAGCCGATCGGGTAGTCGTACTCGATGTCGCTCGTCCCCTGGGAGTAGTGCGAGCGCTCCTCGGGCCCGTGCTCGCGGACGCGGAGGCTGCGCCTCCGGAGGCCGTAGCGCAGGTACCAGTCGACCCGCACGTCGATCCAGTAGCGGTACCACCGTTCGGCATCGGCCGGCGGGACGAAGAACTCCATCTCCATCTGCTCGAACTCCCGGACGCGGAAGAGGAAGTTCCCGGGGGTGATCTCGTTCCGGAACGACTTCCCGACCTGCGCGATTCCGAACGGCGGTCACCGGCGGGCGAGCTGGAGGACGTTCTTGAAGTTGACGAAGATCCCCTGCGCGGTCTCGGGGCGGAGGAACGCGCGTGCGCCGGCGTCCTGCACGGGCCCGACGGTGGTCTCGAACATGAGGTTGAACTGCCGCGCCTCGGTCAGGTCACACTCGGAATACTCGCCCGGCCGCTTCGACGGCTTCTTTCCGCACTGCGAGTCCTCGAGTTTGTCCGCGCGGAACCGGAGGTTGCAGGTACGGCAGTCGACGAGCGGGTCGGTGAAACCCTCGAGGTGGCCCGAGGCCTCCCAGACCCGCGGGTGGAGGATGATCGCGGAGTCGATCAGGACGATGTCGTCTCGCTCCTGCACCATCGCTTCGAGCCAGCGTGCGCGGATGTTGTTCTTCGTGAGCACGCCGTAGTGGCCGTAGTCGAAGGTGGAGCCGAGCCCGCCGTAGATCTCGGAGGATGGGAAGACGAAGCCGCGCCGCCGGCAGAGGGAGACGATCTTGTCCATCGTGACGGCACCGGCCATGGTCCGAACGTTATCCGGCTGCGGAGGAAGGGCCTGCGTCGAACGAGCTTCTCGCCGCCGCGCCCGACCTGGGCGGGTGCGGCCGGCAACGCCATGGGTGCGGGGGTCTTTGGGGAAGGGGGCGCGCGGGGGAAACCGGCTTTTCCCCCCGCGACGCGAGCGGAGCGAGCGTTATGAGCCCAGGCTGAGCCGGAAGATCGCTCCGCCGTCCGGCGCGTTCTCGGCGGTCGCGTCTCCGCCGTGTGCGCGTGCGACCTGGCGGACGATCGCGAGCCCGAGTCCCGATCCGGGCAGGTTCCGCGCCGCCGCGGCCCGGTAGAAGCGGTCGAAGACATGGGGAAGGTCGTCCTCGTCGATCCCGGGCCCGTGGTCGCGCACGACCAGCGTGGAGCCGGTGACCCGGACGTCGACGGAGTCGCTCCACTTCGCCGCGTTCTCGAGCAGGTTCGAGACCGCGCGCTCCAGCTGGGCCGGGGCCGCTTCGACGACCGACCGCACGAGCGCGGTCCGGAACTCGACGTCCGGCGCGTGCAGCCGTGCGCGCGCGACGGCCGCCGAGACCAGCTCGTCGAGACGCACCTCCTCGAGCTCGGGCGACGTGTCGCGGTCGACCTCGACCAGGTCGCCGACGAGCAGGCTGAGCTCCTCGACCTGGGCGATGACGTCGGCCAGGAGCTTCGCACGTTCGTCCGCGGGCAGCTTCTTTCCGCCGGCGAGCACCTCGACGTTCGTCCGCAGGCTCGCCAGGGGGGTGCGCAGCTCGTGAGAGGCGTCGGCGACGAGCTGCCGCTGGGCCTTCAGCGACGAATCGAGCGCGCCGAGCATCTCGTCGAACGCGGCCGCGAGCCGTCCGAGCTCGTCGTTCGATCCGCCGCCGATCCGCCGCGACAGATCGCGGGTCTCGGTCACCTCCTCCGCGACCCGGGTGAGCCGGCCGACCGGCCGCAGGGTCACGTGCCCGACGAGCAGCCCGAGCCCGCTCGCGAGCGCGATCCCGCCCAGGCTGATGAAGAGCAGGTAGAGGCGGAGGCGATGGAGGCTGTGGTCGACCTCGTTCAGAGGTCGGGCGACCTGGACCGCCAGGCTGGTCCCGACCCGCGCCGAGAACACGCGCACGTGGACGCCCTGGACTCGACCGTCGGTGAAGAAGGCTCGACCGCCGTTCGCTGCCAGCCGCTCGGCTCGCTCGAGCCCCGGAAGCGCGACGGCTGCTCCGGAGCCGTCGGCGGCGACGACCTGCAGGTACGTAGGCGGGCCGCCGAGCTGCGCGCGCGGGCCGAGCCGGACGATCCCGGGGGCCGGCCCCGGATGCTCGGAGAAGTCGCTCGCACGGTTGACCAGGCTGCGGTCGACCTCCCCGAGGAGCTGGTGGCGGACGACGATGTACACGACGCCGGACGCGGCCACGACCGCAACCGCGACCGCGGCGGTGGCGAGCAGCGTCACCCGGAGGCGAAAGCTCATAGGCCAACCTTTGGCCTATGAGCGGGGAAGGGCAGGGGGGAACCGGGAGGTTCCCCCGACAGAGTCGGCCTCTGAAAGAAGGGGGCTCGTGGGGGAAACATGGTTTCCTCCACGGGAGCGAGGCGAAGCCGAGCGACGCTCATGCCATTTCCCTCCTGTCGGTCGGGAAAATGGCTACGAGACCTTCTAACCATTCCCGGCATCGCCGGGAATGGCTGGTTCCCGCAGTGCGTAGCCGACGCCGCGGACGGTGTGGATCAGCCGCGGCTCGCCCTCGGCCTCGGTCTTGCGGCGGAGGTAGCCGATGTAGACCTCGAGCGAGTTCGACGCGGGCCCGAAGTCGTAGCCCCACACGCGGTCGAAGATCACGTCGCGGGTCAGCACCTGGCGCGGGTTGCGCATGAAGAGCTCGAGGAGCAGGAACTCGGTGCGGGTCAGGTCGATCGGGCGGTCGCCCCGGCGGACCTCGCGCGTGCCCCGGTCGAGGACCAGGTCGGCGAACGCGAGCGGCCCGTCGGCGCCGTTCGTCCGGCGCAGGATCGCCCGCAGGCGGGCGAGCAGCTCCTCGAGCGCGAAGGGCTTGACGAGGTAGTCGTCGGCGCCGGCGTCGAGGCCGGCGACCCGATCCGAGACCTCGTGCCGCGCGGTCAGCATCAGGACGGGCGTCCGGTCGCCCCGCCGGCGAAGCGCGCGGCAGGCCTCGAGGCCGTCCAGGACGGGCATCAGGACGTCGAGCACGACCGCGTCGGCGCTCCGGCCCGCGAGCGAGACGAGCGCCTCCTCGCCGTCCGCGGCCGAGGCGACCTCGTACCCTTCGAGCCGCAGGGCGCGCTCGAGCGCCTCGCGAACCGCACGCTCGTCGTCGACCACCAGAATGCGCACGGCCCGAAGTGTGCTCGATCAACCTGAAAGCATCGTGAGATGCCCGTCGCTCCCGTAGAGCTCCACATCGTCTCGGACGCCACAGGCGAGACCGCCACGCGCCTGGTGGCCGCCCTCGAGGCACAGTTCCCCGAACAGCCGTTCGAGGAGGTCCGGCACCCCCAGGTCGAGACCGTGGACGACCTCCGCCTCGTCGTCGACCGGGCGAAGGGCCGGCCGGCGGTCGTCGTCTACACGATCGTCAAGCCCGAGCTGCGAGCCGCGATGCGCGACTTCTGCCGCCGCGCGAAGCTGCACTACTGCGACATCCTCGGGCCGCCGCTCGCCTCGATCGCGAAGATCTCGGGGCAGGCGGTGCGGATGGCGCCGGGCGTGAGGCATCCCCTCGACTCCGCCTACTTCCGCCGGATCGGCGCGATCGAGTTCGCGGTCAAGTACGACGACGGCATCGGCGGCGGCCTCCCCGAGGCGGACATCGTGCTCGTCGGCGTCTCTAGGACGTCGAAGACCCCGCTCTCGATGTACCTCGGCTACATGGGCTACAAGACCGCGAACGTCCCGGTCGTCCCGGGGATCGACCCGCCGGAGGCCCTGTTCGAGGTCGACGCGGCCAAGATCGTCGGCTTGACGATCGACGCCGCACGTCTCGCCGAGATCAGGCAGGAACGGATCCGCCAGATGCGGGCGGCGCCGAGAGCGTACGGCGAGCTGGTCGAGATCTACGACGAGCTCGAGCGAGCAGACGCGCTCCACCGGCGGCTGGGCTGCCCGGTGCTCGACATCACCGAGCTCTCGATCGAGGAGACCGCCTCCCGGGTGGTCAAGCTCGTCGAGCAGCGCAGGGCGCGCGCGTGAAGGAGCGGCCGCCGATCCCGCTCTGGCGCTGGGGGCTGTGGTGGGTGCTGCTCGCGATCGGGATGCTGCTCTTCTACGTCGTCCTCACCCCGATCTGGATCGGCCTGCGGGCGCTTGCCTGGGCGGCGGAGTTCCGGGCACGGTGTCGCCGCTAGACGAGCACCCGCGCAGGAAGCGCCGTCTCCGAGTGAGGCTCGACCCGGTAGGCGGTCGCGCCCTCGCGGGTCGCCACCACCTCCCGGAGCTCCGTGCCGCCGAAGACGAGCCCGACGCCGTCGTCGGCCGCGTACCCGGCCGGGAAGCCGTCGGCGACGAGCTCCCGGTACACCGGCCGGCGGAGCTCCTCGCCGTCGTAGTGGGGGCAGGCGCTGCCCGGCAGGAGCCCGAGACCGTCGCGCATCCCCGCGAGTTGGGGCCCGAACGAGTCGGTCACGCCCGCCTCGAACCAGCAGATCATTCCGGCACTGGAACCGGTCAGCACGATGCCCCGCTCCCAGGCCTCGCGCAGGAGCACGTCGAAGCCGTGCACGCGCCAGACGGCGAGCATGTTCGCGGTGTTTCCTCCGCCGACGACGACCACGTCCTGAGCGAGGACGAGCTCACGGAGACCCGGCGGCGGCCAGGGGAAGAACTGGACGCGACCGACGTGCGCCCGGTCGTCGAAGCGGTCGTGGAAGGCGAGCGCGTCCCGGGGATCCTCGGCTCCGGCTGTTCCGACCCACAGCACCCGGGGCGCCGGCCGGACGAGCTCGAGGACGAAATCGAAGACGGGCCAGGGGTCGCCGCCGACCGCGACGATGCGAGGTTCGGTCATCCCCGCGAGTATCGCAGCGCGTCTGTGGAAAGATTGCCCGGCTGATGCGCTACGTCTTCGACTTCGACCAGCCCTGCGAGGGGGGTCGCGAGCTTCTCGGCGGAAAGGGGACCGGGCTCGCGGAGATGACGCAGCTCGGCGTGCCGGTGCCGGCCGGGTTCACGATCACGACCGAGGCGTGCCGTGCCTACCTCCGCGGCGGCAAGCGGGTTCCGGACCGCCTCGACGAGGAGATCGAGAGCCACGTCGAGACGCTCGAGGAGCGTACGGGCAAGCGCCTCGGCGACACGCGCGATCCGCTTCTCGTCTCGGTTCGGTCCGGCGCGGCGGTCTCGATGCCCGGGATGATGGACACGATCCTCAACCTCGGGCTCGGCGACGAGGCCGTCGAGGGCCTCGCGGCGACGACGGGCAACCCGCGCTTCGCCTACGACTCGTACCGCCGTCTCGTCCAGATGTACGGCGAGGTCGTGGAGGGGATCGACGGACAGCGTTTCGAGCAGGAGCTGTCACGGCTGAAGCGTGAGCGCGGCGCCGACCTCGACTCCGACCTGGCTGCCGACGACCTCGCCGCCCTGGCCGGAAGCTTCAAGCAGATCTACGAGGAGGAAACCGGAAGCCCCTTCCCCCAGGACGCGCGCGACCAGTTGCGCCGGGCCGTTCGGGCGGTCTTCGACTCGTGGGACAACCCGCGGGCGCAGGTGTACCGCCGCGCCCACGAGATCCCGGACGACCTCGGCACGGCCGTGAACGTCGTCCAGATGGTCTTCGGGAACAGGGGCGACTCGTCGGGCACGGGTGTGGCCTTCACGCGCGACCCCGGCACCGGCGAGCCCGGCGTCTTCGGCGAGTTCCTCGCGAACGCCCATGGGGAGGACGTCGTCGCGGGGATCCGCACCCCCGAGCCGATCTCGCGGATGCAGGAGAAGCTGCCGTCCGCCTACGACGAGTTCCTGGAGACCGCCCGGCGACTCGAGGAGCACTACCGCGACATGCAGGACGTCGAGTTCACCGTCGAGGAGGGCAAGCTCTACCTGCTCCAGACCCGGACGGCGAAGCGGACCGCAGCCGCCGCGCTGAAGGCGGCGGCGGACATGGTCGCCGAGGGGTTGATCTCGCGGGAGGAGGCGGTCGCCCGGATCGAGGCCGGCCAGCTCGAGCAGCTGCTTCACCCGATGCTCGACCCCCATGCCGCCCACGACGTCCTCGCGACCGGGCTGAACGCGTCGCCGGGCGCCGCAACCGGCGCGGTCGTGTTCGACGCGGGCACCGCCGAGGCGCGTGGATCGGCCGGTGAGAGCGTGATCCTCGTCCGCTGGGAGACCACCCCGGACGACTACTACGGGATGCGCCACGCCGCCGGAATCCTGACCGCGCACGGTGGGCTGACGTCGCATGCGGCGGTCGTCGCGCGCGGCGAGGGGATTCCGTGCGTGACCGGCTGCGACGGCCTCTCGCTCGAAGGCGACGCGAGCACGGCCACGCTGGGCGGGCACACGCTCAGTGAGGGCGACCCGATCACGATCGACGGCGCGACCGGCCGCGTGATCCTCGGCAGCGTCGAGCTGGTTCCCCCGCAGATGAACGAGGACTTCCTCACCATCCTCACGTGGGCGGACGAGATCCGGCGCCTGCGGGTGCGGGCGAACGCCGACACGCCGGACGATGCCGCCAAGGCGAGGGAGCTCGGCGCGGAGGGGATCGGCCTGTGCCGGACCGAGCACATGTTCAACGCCGAGGACCGGCTGCCCGTCGTCCGGGAGATGATCATGGCCTCGTCCGAGGAGGAGCGCCGCGCGGTGCTCGACAGGCTCCTCCCGATGCAGCAGTCGGACTTCGAGGGCATCTTCGAGGCGATGACGGGGCTGCCCGTGACGATCCGCCTGCTCGACCCGCCGCTGCACGAGTTCCTCCCCGACCTCGAGCACGCCGCCGACGACCGCATGCGGGAGCGGATCAAGCAGCTCCGGGAGGCGAATCCGATGCTCGGCACGCGCGGCTGCCGGCTCGGCCTCCTGCATCCCGAGATCTACGAGATGCAGGTGCGGGCGATCGTGCGGGCGGCGCTCGCGGTGCGTCAGCGCACCGGCGACGCACCCCTGGTCGAGATCATGCATCCGCTCGTCGCCTTCGAGGAGGAGCTGCGACGGCTGCGCGAGCTGACGGTCACGGTCGCCGAGGAGGAGGGGGAGGCCGCCGCGCAAGCCGGCAGCCACGAGCCCCTGTTCTACCTCGTCGGGACGATGATCGAGCTCCCACGCGCGTGCGTCCGTGCCGACGAGATCGCCCGCGAGGCCGACTTCTGCTCCTTCGGGACGAACGACCTGACGCAGACCGCCCTCGGGTTCTCGCGGGACGACGCGGAGGGGAAGTTCCTCACCCGCTACCTGGAGACGGGCGTCCTCGAGCGGAATCCGTTCGAGGTGCTCGACGAGGAAGGTGTCGGCGACCTGATGCGGATCGCGGTCGAGCGCGGGCGCGGCGTGAAGGAGGAGCTGAAGATGGGGATCTGCGGCGAGCACGGCGGAGAGCCCCGGTCGGTCGCGTTCTGCCACCGGATCGGGCTCGACTACGTCTCGTGCTCGCCGTACCGCGTGCCGCTGGCGCGGCTGGCCGCTGCCCAGGCGGCGTTGAGCGAGGCGGGCGTCGAAGCGGCGGTCGCGGGCGGCTAGGCGAGCCCGCGCACCTTCCAGTACGCGACCGCGATCGAGGCGACGCCGACGGCGATCAGGCCGACGACGGTCGGGATGTCCCAGCTCGTCCGCAGGCGGCCGCGGGCGACGATCACGCCGGCGCCGATCAGACCGCCGATCAGACCGCCGACGTGGCCACCGACCGAGATGAAGCTGCGGAAGCCGAACGTCAGGGCGAGGTTGATGAGGATCAGGGTGGCGAAGCTGCCTGCGGCACGTCCGCTCGCCCGCCACTCGAGGACGAAGCCGGCGCCGAGCATCCCGAAGATCGCGCCCGACGCTCCGACCGTGATCGCATTCGGGCTCGAGACGAGCGCGCCGGCCGAGCCTGCGAGCCCGGAGCCGATGTAGAGCAGCAGGAAACGCCACCGGCCGAGGACGCTCTCGACGATCCCGCCGAGCCACCACAGCGCCCACATGTTGAACGCGATGTGAACGAGGCCTGCGTGCAGGAACATCGCCGTGATCAACCGCCACCAGTCGCCGTCGTGCACGGCGGGCCCGAAGAGGACCCAGTCGTAGAAGACGCGACCGCCGGGATCGTTCAGGCCCGAGCCCTGCGCAACGGTGATCAGGTACACGATCACGTTGATCGCGACGAGGAGCTTGGTCACGATCGCGTCGCCAGTGATCACGACGCCACGCCGGGCGAGAGGTCGCTGGACGGTGCGGACCGCCCTCGGCGTCACGCCCGCCTTCGAGCCTGCATGGTCGGGGCAGCGGAGCCCGACCGGGGCGAACGTCACGCAGTCGGTGCAGATCGGGCGACCACACTCGGAGCACGAGAGACCTGTCTCCCGGTCGGGATGGCGGTAGCAGGTCGCCACGTCGCGGTTAGCGTACCGGTGGCCATGCGCGTTCACGTTGCGTTCTCACCCGACGAAGAGGCGGCGGCGCCGCTCGCGATCGTCGTCGACGTCCTGCGTGCGAGCTCGACGATCGCCCAGGCGCTCGCGTCCGGATACCGCAGCGTCCTCTGCTGCACCGAGATCGAGGACGCCCGCCGCCTCGCGGCGGAGACGGACGGCTCGCTCCTCGGCGGAGAGCGAGACGCACAGCGGATCGAAGGCTTCGACGTCGGTGCGTCGCCGCGCGAGTTCCTCGAGCCGCGCGCCGACACGCTGATCCTGTCGACGACGAACGGCACCCGGACGATCCTGGCCGCGGCGGCCCGCTCGGGGGAGGTCGTGCTCGGCTCGCTCCTCAACCTCAGCGCCGTCGCCGAGCATGCCAGGGAGCTCGGCGTGGACGTGGCGATCGTCTGCGCCGGCTTCAAGGGCGCGTTCGCGCTCGACGACGCCTACTGCGCCGGCCGGATCGTCTCGCTCCTCGGGGGCGAGCGCACCGACGCGGCGATCGCGGCCGAGCTGGTCGCGAAGTCGTTTCCGAGCTCGCACGAGGCGCTGACCGCGAGAACCTACGGGCCCCCGGGGCTCGAGGAGGACATCCTCTTCTGCTCTCGGGAGAGCGTGCTGCCCGTCGTCCCCCGGCTGGCGGGCGTGGTCGGCCCGGCCGCCGAGATCGTCGCGTGACCTACCGGTTCGCCTTCGGACGGCCCCCGGCGGTCTCCGCCCGGGCGATGGTGGCGACGAGCCAGCCGCTCGCGACCAGAGCCGGGCTGCGGGCGCTCGAGCGCGGCGGGAACGCCGCCGATGCGGTGATCGCCGCCGCCGCCGTGCTCTCGGTGACGGAGCCGATGTCGACGGGCGTCGGCGGGGACTGCTTCGCCCAGGTGTGGAAGGACGGGCGCCTGGAGGGGCTCGACTCGGCGGGGCCGGCGCCGGCCGCCGCGGACCCGGTCGCACCGGTCGAGGAGGACGGCCCCCGGTCGGTGACGGTGCCGGGTGCGGTCGCGGGCTGGGCGACGCTGGCCGAGCGCCACGGCCGCCTCGGCCTCGACGCCTGCCTCGCCGACGCGGTCGAGGCCGCCGAGAACGGCTTCGCCGTCGCGCCGCGCACCGCGGCGTCCTGGCAGCGGCTCGGCGGTCCGCTCGGCCCGCCGCCGCGCGTCGGCGAGCTCGTCTACCAGCCCGAGCTCGGGGCGACGCTGCGCCGGATCGGCGCCGAGGGGCCGACCGCCTTCTACGAGGGGCAGGTCGCGTCGGCGATCGCAGAGGTGTCGTGGCTGGAGGAGGACGATCTGGCCGGGTTCGAGCCGAGCTGGGTCGATCCGCTTCGCCTCTCGTACAGGGGGGTCGAGGTCTGCGAGCTTCCGCCGCCGACGCAGGGCGTGTGCGCGCTCGAGGCCCTCGGCCTGCTCGAGCGCTCGTCCCCGAGCATCGCGAGCCAGGTCCGCTGCGTCCAGCTCGCGCTCGAGGACGCGCTCGCACGGGTGCGGGACGGGGCGGAGGTGGGCGAGCTGCTCACTCCGGCGTACCTCGACGCGCGGCGGGGCCGGGCGGCGGTCGCCGAGCCTCCGGGCGGAACGGTCTACCTGTGCGCCGTGGACGAGAACCGGATGGCGGTCTCGTTCATCCAGAGCCTGTTCGAGGGCTTCGGCTCGGGCCTCGTCGCCCCCGGGACCGGCGTCGTGCTCCAGAACCGGGGTGCCTGCTTCGCGGTCGGCGGCGTGGTCGAGCCCGGGCGCCGGCCCTACCACACGATCATCCCCGGGATGCTGCTCCGCGGGGCAGAAAGCGTCGCCGGCGAAGCCGGCGACGCCGAACAAGGCAACCGGCGCGCCTCCCGCGCGCCGGGGGGAGAGCTCCTCGGGCCGTTCGGCGTGATGGGCGGCTTCGTCCAGGCGCAGGCGCACGTGCAGCTCGTCTCCGCGCTCGTGGATGACGGCCTCGACCCCCAGGCTGCGCTCGATCGTCCGCGCTTCCGGGTCGACGGCGAGCTCGTCCGGCTCGAAGAGGGGCTCTGGGAGCGGGAGCCCGACCTGCGGCGGCTCGGCTACGAGACCGTGCGGGATCCGGACGTGTACGGCTTCGGCGGCGGCCAGGCGATCCTGGTCTCCGGCGATGCGCTGGTCGGCGGCTCCGACCCGCGCAAGGACGGCTACGCGGGCGGGATCTAGTCAACGGTCGGCGCGGCGGCTCCTCGAACTGCACGGTTGGACGGCCACGGCCGGAGGAAAGCATGCGATCGAGATGGAGAAGCCCGGCCGCCGCCCGATCACCCTCCCACGACACCTGGGCCAGGATTACGGCCGGGGGCTTTCCGAAGCTATCCGGAAGCAGGCAGGTCTACACTGAGGCCATGGACCTGCACGCGGTCATCCACGATGAGGACGGCACCTACTGGGCCGAGGTGATGGAGCTGCCGGGTTGTTTCGCGTCCGGCCACGACCTCGAAGAGGTGAAGGAGGGCCTGATCGAGGCGATCATCCTTGTCCTGGGCGAGGAGCGAGCGTCAGAGGGGCCGATCTCGGTTCGCGTGGACGAGTTGAAGCTCGTCGCGGCCTGACCTAGTCGAATGCGCGGCCGGCGATGACCGGCGGGAGCTAGGGGCCGGCGGCGCTGATCGCGACGATCGTCGCCTGCCATGCACCGCGGGGCGCCGCGACCGCGACGGTCTCGCCGACCCGCCGGCCGAGCAGGGCGGCGCCGAGCGGGGAGGCGGGCGACGTCGTCCCGTCCCCGCCGAGACCGGAGATCTCGACCTCCATCCGGCCGCCGTCGTCGTCCTCGATCACCACACGGGAGCCGACCGAGGCCACGTCGGGGTCGCCGCCCTCCACGATCATGGCGTCCTCGAGCCGCGCGCGCAGGATCGTGATCTTCCGCTCCAGCAGGCCCTGCTCGTTCTTGGCCGCGTGGTACTCGAAGTTCTCGGACAGGTCGCCGTGGCCGCGGGCGACGGCGATCGCCTCGACGACCTCCGTCCGCCGCGGCCCTTCGAGCTCGGCCAGCTCGGCGGCGAGCCGGTCGCGTTGCAGCGCAGTCAGGTGCTCGCCCACGGCTAGACCGGCGCCAGACCGCGCGCCCGGCGGCTCGCCGCCGTCTGGCGCGCCTGCGCGGACAGCTCCCTCTTCCGCAGCCTGACGCTCCTGGGCGTGACCTCGACGCACTCGTCGTCGCGGATGAACTCGAGCGCCTGGTCGAGCGGCAACGGCCGCGGCGGGATCAGACGGACGAGCTCGTCGGCGGTCGACGAGCGCATGTTCGTCAGCTTCTTCTCCCTGGTCGCGTTCACGTCGAGGTCGTGCACTCTCGCATTCTCGCCCACGATCATCCCCTCGTACACGTTCGTGCCCGGTCCGACGAAGAGCGAACCGCGCTCCTGGAGGTTGAGCAGGGCGAACGACGTCGTCCGACCGGAGCGGTCGGCGACGAGCCCGCCGGTCGGACGCGTCCGCAGCTCGCCGTGCCAGGGCTCGAACGCCTCGAAGACGTGGTGGAGGACCCCGGTGCCGCGCGTCTCGGTCAGGAACTCCGTTCGGAAGCCGATCAGCCCGCGCGCGGGGACGAGCACCTCCATCCGCACCCAGCCCGTTCCGTGGTTGACGAGCGACGCCGTCCTCCCCTTGCGGAGCGCGAAGAGCTGCGTGACGACGCCCAGGTAGTCCTCCGGCAGGTCGATCGAGACCCGCTCGACGGGCTCGTGCACGTCGCCGTCGACGAGCCGGGTGACAACCTGCGGCTTCCCGATCGTCAGCTCGAAGCCCTCCCGGCGCATCTGCTCGACCAGCACCTCCAGCTGGAGCTCCCCGCGGCCCTGCACCTCCCAGGTGTCCGGGCGCTCGGTCGGGAGCACGCGGAGCGAGACGTTGCCGACGAGCTCGGCGCGGAGCCTGGCCTCGACGCTCGAGGCGGTCACCTTGTCGCCCTCACGGCCGGCGAGCGGCGACGTGTTGATCCCGACCGTCATCGACAGCGATGGCTCGTCGACCGTGATCACCGGCAGCGGCCGCGGGTCGTCCGGGCCGGCCAGCGTCTCGCCGATCGTCACCTCCGGGATCCCGGCGACCGCGATGATCTCGCCGGGGCCCGCCTCGTTCGCCTCGACCCGGTCGAGCGCCTCGGTCACGTACAGCTCGGTCACCTTCGCGCGCTCGATCGTGCCGTCGGCGCGGCACCAGGCGACCTGCTGGGCGCGCTCGATCCGGCCCTGCTGGACGCGGCAGAGGGCGAGCCGGCCGACGTACGGCGAGGCGTCGAGGTTGGTGACGAGCGCCTGCAGCGGGTGGCCGTCCTCGTAGGTGGGCGCCGGGATCCGCTCGACGATCAGGTCGAGGAGCGGTTGCAGGTCGGCCTCGAGCGCGTCGGGATCGGGGTCCGGCGACGCCCGTCCCGCCCGCGCGTCGCAGTACACGATCGGGAACTCGATCTGGCTCTCGTCGGCGTCGAGGTCGAGGAAGAGCTCGTAGACCTCGTTCACGACCTCCTCGATCCGCGCGTCTGGCCGGTCGACCTTGTTCACGACCAGGATCACCGGCAGCCGCGCCTCGAGCGCCTTGCGCAGGACGAAGCGGGTCTGGGGGAGCGGCCCCTCGCTCGCGTCGACGAGCAGGAGCACGCCGTCGACCATCGTCAGGCCGCGCTCGACCTCGCCGCCGAAGTCCGCGTGGCCGGGGGTGTCGACGATGTTGATCTTCGTCCCGCGGTAGCGGACGGCGGTGTTCTTGGCGAGGATCGTGATCCCCTTCTCGCGCTCGAGGTCGCCGGTGTCCATGACCCGCTCGGCGACCTCCTGGTTCGCGCGGAAGGCGCCGGACTGCCAGAGCATCGCGTCGACGAGCGTCGTCTTGCCGTGGTCCACGTGGGCGACGATGGCGACGTTGCGGATGTCGGAGCGCTCGGGCACCTGCCGAGGGTAGCCGCGATCACCGCCGATGAGCCTGCTCAGTCGTCCGTGCCTGCGACTGCGAAGAGCTGCCAGCTGCCGGGGATTCCCTTCAGCTCGTGGGCGCCCCGATCCGCGAACCTGATTCCGGATCCGGCGACCAGGTCGCGGACCGTCTGCGAGACGAGGACTTCGCCGGCGTCGGCGTTGGCGGCGACGCGGGATCCGATGTTGACCGCGAGGCCGGCGATCTTGTCGTCGTGGAGCTCGCACTCGCCGACGTGGATTCCGATTCGCGCCTCCAGGCCGAGCGTCCGAACGCCGTCGACGATCGCCTGCGCGGCGCGGATCGCGCGCGCGGGGCCGTCGAAGCTCGCGAAGAACCCGTCGCCGGCGGTATCGCGCTCGCGTCCGCGGAAGCGGTTGAGCTCTCGTCGCACGAGCGCGTGGTGGCGGACCAGGAGGTCGCGCCACGCACGATCGCCGATCCTCGCGGCGTGGTCGGTCGACCCGACGATGTCGGTGAACATGACGGTGGCGAGCACGCTCTCGGGAACGGACGGAGCTTCTTCGCCCGCGACGAATCGCTCGATCTCGTCGGCGATGTCGGGCGAGAGATAGAGGCCGAAGTAGTCGCTGCCCGAGACGCGCATCATCTGCGACCCGGCGATGCGCGACGCGAGGTCGATCGTCTCCGTCTCGTACCAGGGGCGGTAGAGGAGGAGGGTGGGGACGCGCACCGCCGGCAGCACCTCGCGGAGGTCGGTCTCGAAGAAAGCACGGTTGAGCGCGTAGGCGACCGCGGGACTCGCGCCGGTACGCAGGTGATTCGCGAACCAGCGGCGCTCATTCTCATCGTCGGCGAGGGACGGGCATCCCCAACTGAGCAGCTCGTCGCACCATTCCCGCGTCCCCCAGCCCTCCCGGAGATCGGCGAGCTCCTGCTGGACGGATTCCGATTCGATCCCTTCGCCCTTCGCGACCGCGTGGAAGAGCACGAGCGCCCGCGTCCGCTCGGGGTACGAGGCCGCGAACATGACCGCCATGCCGCTCCCCTCGTGAGCGCCGAAGATCACCGGGCTCGACGATCGTGCGGCGTCGAGGACCGCGTGCAGGTCCTCCATCCGCGTCTCCAGGGTCGCGAACTGGCCCCCGTGGTCGGAGATCCCGGTTCCCCTCTTGTCGAAGAGGATCAGCCGGAACGAGCGGGCCAGGCGGAGATAGAACGTGCGAAGCCGCGGGTACTGCCACCCCCAGACGAGATTGGAGACGTAGTCGGGGACGAGCACGAGGTCGACGTCTCCTTCACCCACCACCTGGTAGGCGATCGCCACTCCGCCGTTTCGTGCGTACCGGATCTCGGCGTCGGCCAGGCCCTGGGCGTCCAGCTCCACTGCGACATTCTCGCCGATCGACGTCAGGAGCCGAACCAGCGGGCCCTGCGGCTCGCGCCGAAGTCGTGCTTCTCGGCGACGAGCGCCGGGGCGGGCTCGCGGAACCTGCCCGTCGGCTTCGGACCCGAGAGGAAGTCGACGTCGACCCGGCCGACGCGCCCGGCTCCGAACTCGATGTAGCACGACCCGGTTCCCCCGTACGGGCCGGGCTGGTCGCCGCCCCCGATGCCCGCGATCAGGGAGGCGGCGACGACGCGGGCCGCCCCTTCCGAGAAGACCCCCGCCTTCGGTACGCCGATCGTGGCGACGTCCCCGACCGCGTACACGCCGGCGAACCGCGTCTCGAGCGTCTTCGAGTCCACGGGCACGTAACCGTCCTCGGCCATGCCGCTCGCGAGGACGACGTCCGGGGCGCGGTGCCTGGGGATGCCGAGGAACAGGTCGAACGGCAGCTCGCTGCCGTCGTCGAGCACGGCGACGCTCCGGTCGGGGTCGAGGGAGGCGATCCGACGGCCGGCGACGAACTCGATTCCCCGCTCGGCAAAGGCTGCGATCAGCGCCTCGGACGTGTCCGGCGACGGCGGGACAGGGGTTCCGAACGGGATCACGAGCGAGATCTCGCAGGCGTCCCGGACGCCTCGCGCGGACAGATGGTCGTGCAGCAGGAGGGCGGCCTCGCTCGGCGCCGGCGGGCACTTGAAGGGCGCGCCGCACACGCCGACGATCGCCCGGCCGCGCGAGAACGTCGGCAGCACGTCTCGCAGCCGGGCCGCACCGGCGACGGAGTAGAACTCGTTTCCCGCCTCGACGAGCCCCGGCGTGGCGTCGAAGTCGTAGTCCGCGCCGAGCGCCACGACCAGGACGTCGGCCTCGTGCACACCGGCATCGGTCGTCACCCGGCGCGCCTCCGGATCGATCGCCGTGATCGTCTGCTGCAGGAACCGCACGCCGCGCTTCGCGACGTCACGGTAGGGAAGCCGAATGGCTTCGAGGGTCGCGCGCCCGAACATCACGTCGAGCTTCGAGTACCCGAACACGAACGCCTCGCTCCGGTCGATCAGCGCGACGTCGACCCGATCGCCGACCGCCTCCGACAACGTGGTCGCGAGCTCCAGCCCGCCGAAGCCCGCGCCCAGGATGACGACCCTCTCCATCGGGCGATCCTAGTCGCCGCGCTCGAGGCTCGACGGTCTGGGTCGGGTGCAAGACTGAACGCGATGGTAGGCGCCGAGCCGATCGAGATCCGCCGTCTCGGCGCAACCGAGGCGCGCGCGCGGCTCGATGGGCTCGCGGACGTTCTCGTCGACTGCGTCGAGGGAGGCGCATCGGTCCGGTACCTGGCGCCCTTCTCGCACCGGGAGGCCCGCGACGCATTCGAGGCCGTCGCCGTCGAGGTCGAACAGGGCCGGCGGCTGCTCCTCGCTGCGTTCGCAGGAGACGAGCTCGTCGGCACGGTGCAAGTCGCGCTCGCGATGCAGCCGAACTCACCGCACCGGGCGGAGATCGCGCAACTGCTCGTCCGCCGCTCGGCCCGGCGGCGGGGGATCGCGCAACGGCTGATGGCCGGGGCCGAGCGAGACGCGCGAGCGGAGGGCAAGACGCTCCTCGTGCTCGACGCCGTCACCGGCGACGCCGCCGAGCGCCTCTACGAGCAGCTCGGCTGGACGAGGGTCGGCGTGATCCCCGGCTACGCGCTCTACCCGGACGGTCGTCCGTGCGACACGACCGTCTTCTGGAAGGCGATCTGAGGGCGGGGCGGCACCGCCTACGTCTGCGCCGCCGCCCGCTCGAGCTCGTCGATCTCGATCTTCTTCATCTCCAGCATCGCCGCCATCATCCGCTGCGAGCGTTTCTCGTCCGGATCGCCGAGCAGCTCGATCAGGCGGGTGGGGACGATCTGCCACGACAGGCCGAACCTGTCCTTCAGCCAGCCGCAGGGCCCTTCCTCTCCTCCCTCGGAGAGCCGCGTCCAGTACTCGTCGACCTCGTCCTGGTCCCGACAGCTGACCTGGAAGGAGATCGCCTCGTCGAACGTGAACTGCGGCCCGCCGTTCAGGGCGACGAACTTCTGCCCGTCCAGCTCGAAGTTCACGGCCATCACCGTCCCCTCGGGCCGTGGGCCGGCCGACCCGTAGCGGGCGACCTCCACGATCCTCGAGTTCGGGAAGACCGAGGTGTAGAACGTCGCCGCCTCTTCGCCCTCGGTGTCGAACCACAGGCAGGGGGTGATCTTCTGCATTCGTCTCTCCTTTCGGACGTCGTGTTCTTCTGATCAGACGACCGGCCCGGCGAGAACTCACCGGCCTTGACAAGCGAACATCTGTTCGTGTAGAACACATGTTCGCAATGGTCGCGTGCATCCTCATCCCCGGGTTCGAGCTCAAGGCGGCGCTTCGCGACCGGCCGCGCCTCGGGCTCGAGCCGGTCGCGCTCGCGCCGCTCCCCGGGACCGAGCCGATGCTCGGGCCGGTCACCGGCGCCGCGGAGACTGCCGGGGTGCGGCCCGGGATGCGTCTCGGCGAGGCGCTCGCCACCTGCCCTTCGCTCGTCCTCGTCGAGCGCGACGCCGTGCTGGTCGAGAAGCATTGGGAGCTGATCGTCCGTCGGCTCGAGGACGACGGCTTCGCCGTCGAGCCGGTCGAGCCCGGCTGCCTCTACTTCGACACGCGCGGGGTCGAACGCCTGTACGGCGGCGTCGCCCCGGCGCTCGAGCGCGCGCTGCGCGCCGCCGGCACCGCCTGGGACGCCTGCGCCGGCGCCGCCGACCGTCGCTTCGCAGCCCTCGCGGCGGCCGCGATCGCCCGCCCCGGCCAGGCGCTCGTCGTCTCCGACGATCCGCAGGAGTTCCTCGCGCCGCTGCCGCTGACGTTGCTACCGGTCGAGGACAAGCTCCGGGAGGATTGCCAGGCGCTCGGGGTCACGAAGATCGGACAGCTTGCCGGGCTGCCGGGTGCTGCCGTTGCCGAACGATTGGGGCCGGACGGCCGGCACGCCTGGAGCCTGGCGAGAGGAGAAGACCGCCGGAGCGTCGTCGCCCGGCGCCCGCCCGTCGAGATCGTCGAGCGGCTCGAGTTCCCGGAGGCGGTCGGGAACGAGCTGACGCTCCGCCGGGCATTGACCGCACTGCTCGACCGGATCCTCGCGCGCCCCGAGCGCGGTGGGCGGGAGGTCCGCAAGGTCGCGCTCTCGGCGCGACTCGTCGGCGGAGGCTCGTGGCGTCGTACGCTGACGTTGCGCGAGCCGAACGCGGAGCACCCGGGGTCAAAGCAGGGCGTACTGCGGGCGGTGCTGATGCCGAAGCTCGCGGAGCTCCCCGCGCCCGTTCTCACCCTCGAAGTCGAGCTCCTCGTGCTGGCCGAGTCGGAAGGCCGCCAGCTCGCGCTCATCCCGGCCGAAGGCGATGAGCTCGCGGGCCGCCTGCAGAAAGGTCTGCGCCAGGTGCGTGCGAGCGCGGGCGCAGGCGCGGTCGCCACTGTCGTCGAGGTCGCCCCCTGGTCGCGGATTCCCGAGCAGCGTGCGCTCCTGGTCCCGCGCGACTCATGAAGTGCGCAAGACCTCTTCGACCGGCACTCGCGACCGTACGCGGGCGGAGCCGGGCTTTGCCCGAGCGCAGCCCCCGGACCGTTCGACTCGACGCCCAGCAGAAGGAGGGGGCCCAGGGGGGAACCCTGGGTTCCCCCCTCCTGGTCCCGCGCGACTGATAACGAGCCTGCATGCTGGCAAGGCTCTACGAGCCGAGGGCGGCTCTCGTCCAGGAAGGGTTCGACGGGACCCCTCGTCTGGTCAACCGCCAGCCGGTCGCCGCTGTCCGCGAGGAGTGGCGCGTCCTCGACCGGTGGTGGACGGAGAACCCGATCAGCCGCCGCTACTTCGAGGTCGTGCTCGAGACCGGCCAGAACGTCGTCGTCTTCCGCGACGAGGAGCGCGGCGGCTGGTTCTCGCAGCGGGGAGCCTGATGGTCGCTCGCCCTCGGCCAGGCCCATGACCTCCGAGCTCGCCGACATGTCCGTACGTGGGCTCACCCCCGACGAGGTCGAGGTCGCGAGGCTCGCCGGCCAGGTCTACCTCCGGTTCAAAGAGCTGCCCCAGGCACACCCTGCCGACCTCGGCGAGCTCGCCTTCCACATCCATGCGATCGGGAGGATCGTCTTCGCCCGGGCGGCGATCCGCGCCCACCCGGAGCACTGGACGTTCAAGTAGAGGACGTGCGGAGCGCCGGCGCCTGCTCGGCGAGCCTCGTCGGCGTCGCTGCCGTCGTCGAAGGGCTCGGAGTCGCCGGCCACCGCCCCGGATCATGAGCTATGCCGAGCTGCACTGCCACTCGGCGTACTCGTTCCTGGACGGAGCCTCGCTCCCCGAAGAGCTCGCCGCGCGAGCTGCCGACCTCGGATACGAAGCGCTCGCGCTCACCGATCACGACGCCGTCTGCGGCTCGCTGGAGTTCGCCCACGCTGCGAAGGCGTTCGGCGTCCGGCCGATCACCGGCGCCGAGGTCAGCCTGGCCGGCGGCGCCCACCTCACCGTGCTGGTCGAGACCCCGAAGGGTTACGCGAACCTCTGCCGGCTGCTCACCGAGGCCCACGCCGGCACTAGGCCGAAGGAGGGCGCCGACCCGCTTCCGCCCGAGCTTCCGCTGGAGTCGTTGCTGGAGCACAACGAGGGATTGGTCTGTCTGTCGGGTTGTGCTCGACGCGGTCTCGGCGTTACCGGGCCGAACGACGCCGCGCTTCTTGCGGCGGCGTTCGGCCGTGACCGGTTCCTGGTCGAGCTCCAGCGTCCGTACGAGCGCGGCGACGCCCGTCGCAACGCCGCTCTGCGGGAGCTGGCGCGCGACCTCGGCGTTCCGACCGTCGCGACCGGCGACGTCCACGCCCACCACGAGCGACGCAGCGCACTGCAGGACGCGCTCGTCGCGATCCGCTGTCGGACCTCGCTCGACGGCTGCGAGCAGGAGCGGCGCGGCAACCACGAGTCGGTGTTGTTGCCGCCACAGGCAATGATCGACCGCTTCCCCGACGACCGGGACGCGGTGCTCCGCACGTCCGAGCTGGCCGCGGGCCTGACGTTCGACCTGACCGAGGAGCTCGGCTATCGCTACCCGGACTTCTCCGACGGCTTCGAGACACCGGACGGCCAGTTGGCGAGCGTGTGCTGGAAGGCGTTTGAAGATCGATACACCGGCTCTCGCTATCGCAGACGGGCAAGAGTCCGACTGCGAGAGGAGCTCGCGCTCATCTCGGAGCTCCGACTCGCGGGCTTCTTCCTGCTCCACTGGGAGGTGCTCGAGCTGGCGCGCGAGGTGGCGCTCGAGGTGCGCGGGGCGGACTCGCCCAGGCACGCGCTCCCGCCCGGCCGGGGCCGCGGCAGCTCGGTCGGATCGATCGTGTGCTACCTGACCGGCCTCTCCCACGTCGACCCGGTCGAGGCCGACCTTTCCCTCGGCCGCTTCCTGAACCGCGAGCTCGTCTCCGTCCCGGACATCGACCTCGACTTCCCTCGCGACATCCGGGAGAAGCTGATCGTGCGCGTCACGGAGCGGTACGGGCGCGAGCACGCTGCGCTCGTCGCCAGCTTCTCGACCTACCACTCGCGCGGGGCGATCCGCGACCTCGGCAAGGCGCTCGGCCTGCCGTTCGCCGAGCTGGAGCGGCTCGCGCGCATCACCGAGGGCAATCCTCATCGGGTCGCCGAGGAGGTCGCACGCCTGCCCGGCGATCACGCGTCGGCACGCTGGCGCATGCTCGGGGAGCTCGCTCACGAGATCAGCGGCCTCCCCCGCCATATCTCCCAGCACCCCGGCGGAATGGTGATCTCGAGCCGGCCGCTCGTCGAGCTCGTTCCCGTGCAGCCGGCGG
Organism: Gaiellales bacterium; assembly: GCA_038248655.1. Taxonomy (GTDB): domain Bacteria; phylum Actinomycetota; class Thermoleophilia; order Gaiellales; family Gaiellaceae; genus DATBLE01. The sequence continues at coordinate 9,540 of JBBRXG010000014.1, read as the reverse complement.
CGATGGCGGGGCGGCAGCTGTGCCAGTGGGACAAGGACTCCTGCGCCGACGCTGGCTTCCTGAAGATCGACCTGCTCGGCCTCGGGATGCTCACCGCGGTCGAGGATTGCGTCGACCAGATCGCCAGGCTCCACGGGGAGACGATCGACCTCTCGCGGATCCCGCTCGACGACCGGGCCGTCTACGACGAGATCCAGCGCGGGGACACGGTCGGCGACTTCCAGATCGAGAGCAGGGCGCAGATGCAGAGCCTGCTGCGCACGGGTCCCGAGAACCTCGACGACCTGACGATCCAGGTCGCGCTCGTCCGGCCGGGGCCGATCCAGGGCGGTGCCGTGCACCCCTACATCGAGCGCCGCCAGAAGCTAAGGGAGGATTCGTCGTTCGTCCCTCCGGTCGATCACCCGTCGCTCGCCGGGCCGCTCCGTGAGACGCTCGGCGTGGTCGTCTTCCAGGATCAGGTGCTCGAGGTGGCGATGGCGCTCGCCGGCTTCACCGTCGGCGAGGCGGAGGGGTTGCGGCGCGCGATGAGCCGCAAGCGGAGCGAGGAGGCGATCGAGGCCCTGCGCTCGCGCTTCGTCACCGGAGCGGTCGACCAGGGTGTCGACGAGAGCCTGGCGAATCGCATCTACGACAAGCTCGTCGGCTTCTCCGGCTTCGGCTTCCCGAAGTCGCACTCGGCTGCCTTTGCGCTGCTTGCCTATCAGTCTGCCTGGCTACGCCACCACTACCCCGCCGAGTTTCTCTGCGCCCTCTTGAACGCGCAGCCGATGGGCTTCTACCCGCCGGCCAGCCTCGTCCGCGACGGCCAGCGACGGAGGGTGGAGGTGCTGCCGCCGGACGTCAACGAAAGCGCTGCAAAATGCACGGTTCAACGATCGACGCGTCACACGTTCGTCACGGGGTCAGACCCCGATACTTCCTGTCCACAGGCTGTCCGGGTCGGACTCGGCTACATCCGCTCGGTCGGCGAGGAAGAGGCGGAGGCGGTCGTGGCCGGGCAGTCGTACGCGGACATCGGCGACCTCGCCCGGCGGGCGCCGGTCGACGCCGCCGCGCTGGAGGCGCTCGTCGCCTCCGGTGCCTGCGATCGATTCGGCCCGCGCCGGGAGCTCCTGTGGGAGGTCGGAGTGGTACCGCGGCCGCAGAGCGTCGGCGGCGGCAACCGGCAGCTGACGCTCCCGCTCGAGCCGACCGCCGGGGTCCCCGAGCTCCCGGAGCAGACGGCGTGGGAGCACATGCTCGCCGACTACGGATTCACCGGCCTCTCCGTCGGCCCGCACCCGCTCGAGCTCCTGCGGCCGCACCTGCCGGCGGCGACCCTCTCCAGCCGGGAGCTCGCAGAGCAGCACGGCGGTGAAGTCGCCGTCGCCGGCCTCGCCGTCGCCCGGCAGCGGCCTGCGACCGCGAACGGAGTCGTCTTCATGCTGCTCGAGGACGAGTTCGGTCAGATTAACCTGATCGTCGCGCCGCCGGTCTACGAGCGCCACCGCATCCTCGTCCGCGGCGAGCCGCTGGTGCTCGCGCGCGGACGCCTGGAGCGGAGCGGGCGCAACCTGAACGTGGTCGTTCGGGCGCTGGAGTCGCTCGGCCCCCTCGCCCGCGAGGCGGCCGGACTGGCCGAGGTGCAGGCCTCGCTCCCGCGTGCCCATCACTTCGGGCACCGCTAGCCTCACACCCGGACGATCTCCCCCCGCGCAAGGACGTGCGCGCACGCGACGAGGGTCAGGTGCGTGAACGCCTGCGGAAAGTTGCCGAGCATCCGGCCGGCGGCCGGGTCGTACTCCTCCGAGATCAGACCGACGTCGTTGCGAAGCCCGAGCAGGCGGACGTAGAGGTCTCGGGCTTCGTCCACGCGGCCGAGCAGGGCGAGATCGGCCGCGTACCAGAACGAGCACGGCAGGAAGACGCCCTCGCCGGGCGGCAGGCCGTCGACCGCGGTGTTGTCCTCGTCCGCCTGATAGCGGGCGATCAATCCGTCCCGGCCGAGCTCGCGGCCGATCACCTCGATCGTGCTCCGGACGCGGTCGTCCTCGGGCGGGAGAAACCCGAGCAGCGGGATGAGGAGCAGACTGGCATCGAGCCGCTGCGATCCGTACGACTGCACGAATGCGCCCACCTCGCCGTCCCAGCCCTTGGTGCACACATCGGCGTGGATCTCGTCCCGGATCTCGCGCCAGCGCTCGACCGGCCCGTCGTTTCCCCACGTCTCGACCGTGCGCACGGCCCGGTCGAAGGCGACCCACCCCATCACCTTCGAGTGGGTGAAGTGCCGGTAGGAGCCCCGTATCTCCCAGATCCCCGCATCCGGCTCGCGCCAGCCGGTCTCCAGGAACTCGAGCAGCTTGCGCGACAGCGCCCAGGCATCGCCGGAGGCGGAGAGGCCGTGCAGCCGGGCGTTGTAGAAGGCGTCGATCACCTCGCCGTAGATATCGAGTTGGAGCTGCTCGGATGCCGCGTTCCCGATCCGGACCGGCTGCGAGCCCTGGAACCCCGGGAGCCAGTCGGCCTCGTACTCGGCCAGCCGCCGTTCGCCGGCGACGCCGTACATGATCTGGAGATCGGACGGATCGCCGGCGACCGCGCGCAGCAGCCAGTCGCGCCACGACGCTGCTTCGTCGAGGTACCCGGAGTCGATCAGCGCGATCAGCGTCAAGGTCGCGTCGCGGAGCCAGCAGTAGCGGTAGTCCCAGTTGCGGACGCCGCCGGCCCACTCGGGCAGGGAGGTCGTGGGGGCGGCGACGAGCCCGCCCGTCGGCGCGTAGCAGAGCGCCTTGAGGACGAGGAGCGACGCGTGGACGTCCTCGTGCCACTCGCCCGTGTGGGTGCAACGGTCCGCCCAGTCGCGCCAGAACGCCTCGGTCGTCTCCAGCGCCTGTTCGGGATCGATCGGGTCCGGTGGGTCGAGGTGGGACGGAAACCAGATGAGCGTGAACGGCACGCGCTCGCCTTCGGAGACGACCACCTCGCCGACGGTGGTCATGTCCTCGCCGCGCAGATCGACCGTGGTGTCGATCCGGAGCGCGTCCGGCCCGGCGATCGCGAGGCGGGCACCGTCCAGCCGGCGCACCCACGGCACGACCTTGCCGTAGCCGAAACGGATCACGAGCTCGGTCCGGACCTCGACCTCGCCGCGCAGGCCCTCGACGATGCGGACGACAACCGGGTAGTCGGTCCGCGGCGGCATGAAATCGATCAGACGAATCGCTCCCCCGTCGCCGACGAGCTCGGTCTCGAGCACGAGGGTGTCCGGTCGGTATCGACGGCTCCCGCCCGTCGTCGCCCCGGACGGCGTGATCAGCCAGCGTCCGTGCCGCGGCTCTCCGAGCAGGGCTGCGAAGCACGCTCCGGAGTCGAAGCGGGGAAGGCAGAGCCAGTCGATCGAGCCTGCGCGGGAGACGAGGGCTGCCGTCTCCAGATCGCCGATCAGCCCGTAGTCGTCGATCCTCACGGATCGCAGTCCGGGAAGGCTGCTAGACCCAGATCTGCCACTTGAACCGGCCGCAGGGGAAGTGCTTGTTCTTCGTCCCGCACGCCCGGCAGTCCCAGTACTCCCACCAGATCCAGCGCAGGTGCTGGAGCTCGAGCACGATCATCGAGAGGATCGCGAAAGAGCAGGAGCCCGTTCGACACGACCCGAGGATCGCACCGACCGCAGAGCCGCGCAAGGGCCATCCGGCCTTTTGTGCGGTCCAGCCGTCATGCGAGCGCTTGGTACAGCTCCAGGTGAGCTGCGGCGGACGCGTCCCACGTCAGCCCCTCGCGCGCGCGGCGCGCGCCTGCGCGGGCTTCGGCGAGCGCAGCCCGGTCCGCGATCAGCTTCCCCGCCGCGTCCGCGAGCGCATCGACGTCGCCGGCGGCGACGACCCGGCCGGCGCCGTACGTCCGCACGGGCTCGGCGAGCCCGCCGACGTCGTAGACGATCGCGGGGACGCCCGCGCCCAGGGCGCGCAGGAGTGCACCGGACTGGTCGAGCTCGGCCCGGTACGGGAAGAGCGCGACCGTCGCGTCACCGAGCGCCCGGTCGAGATCCCGTTCCGACAGGTACCCGAGCCGCCACTCGGCCACCCCGCCGGCGGCCAGGCGGAACCGCTCGATCGGCTCCACCGGGTCACCGGCGACGAGCAGCCGCGCTCCCTTGATGCGCTTCGTCGCCTCGATCGCGTCTCCCAGTCCCTTGTACGGGCGGATCATCCCGAGACAGAGGAGCGTCCGCCCGTCGTCCGTGCGCGGCGGGTCGCTCGGAAAGACGGGGTGGGGGATCACCCGCAGCCGCTCGGACGGGACCCCGAGCGCAGCGAGGGTCTCGGCGCCGCGGACCGAGTGCACGACGATCGCGTCGAAGCGGTCGAGGAGCCTCCGCCAGAGCTTCCCGCGGCGGGCCGTCCGCCGCGGTAGGAGATCGTGGGCGGTGAAGACCGCCGGTCTCCGCGGCCGGAAGAGGCCGCTGTCGACGGGTGGCGCCGCCAGCCACTGGAGGTGGAGGACGTCGCACGGCACGGCGGCGAGCCAGGCCATCCCGAACGGGTGCTCGAGCGCCTTCAGGGGAAGCCGTGCCGCGGAGCGGCGGAAGACTCGCGAGGTGACGGGGTAGAAGACCTCGGTGCGGAGATAGCCGTCGGCCGCAGGGGCAGCGCCGAACCGAAAACGCGAGGTGACGAGCTCGACCTCCGCGCCGGCGCGCGCGAGACCGGCGGCGAGCTCGTGGTCGTACTGCGGCGTGAACGCGGCTGGGTCGGCGAGGACGACGCGCACGGCGGTCGTACAGTAGTGCCCGTGCTGATCCGTAGCTGGAACCTCTACCACGGCAACGCGCATCCCTCCAGCGGGCGCTCGTACCTGGCGGAGATGGCTCGCCTCGTCTCCGCCGGGAGCCCGGACCTGGTCCTGCTCCAGGAGGTACCGGCCTGGGCGCTCGCGCGTCTCGGCGACTGGAGCGGGATGATCGCCGTCGCGGACGTCGCCCAGCGACCGCGGCTCGGGCCGCTGCCGATCACCGCCGAGCTCGGCCGTGTGCTGACCGAGATCAGGCCCGGGCTCCTGCGCTCCGCGTTCTCGGGGCAGGGCAACGCGATCCTCCTCGACCGTCGCCTCCGGCCGGCCGCGCACGAGGTGCTGACCCTGAACTCCCGGGGCTTCCGCCGAGAACAGGCTCCGCGTCTCGGGCTCGACCTCGTCGCGCGACTGGCCTGGGCGAAGGAGCGGCGGATCTGCCAGGCGGTCCGCGTGGAGCGGGACGACGGCGGCACGCTCGCCGTCGCCAACCTGCACGCGACGAGCTCGCCCGGGGATGCGCGCATCCCCGCGGCCGAGCTCGACCGCGCCGTCGGGTGGCTGGAGGGATTTGCCCGGCCGGACGAGGTCGTGATCCTCGGCGGCGACTTCAACGTCCTCGGGCCGGACCTGCGGCTTCGCGGCTTTTCCGACCCCGGGCCCGGGATCGACCATCTGCTCGTTCGCGGCGCGCGGCCGGCGGCATCCCGGATCTGGGCCGAGGAGCGCCGGCGTCTGGCGGGTGAAGGCGTGCTGCTCTCGGATCACGCACCGATCGAGCTGGAGCTCTCGTGACCTTCGACGACGCCCGCGCGCTGTTCCCGGTCCTCGCGCGGACGGCGTACCTGAACGCGGGCTCGATGGGGCCGCTCGCGCGCCCGACGATCGACGCCATGAACGGGCGCCTCCAGGCCGATCTCGAGCACGGCCGGAGCGGACGGCCCTACGTCGAGGAGATGCTCGGACTCAGGGAGCGCGTCCGGGCCGGGCTCGCGCGGGCGATCGCCGTGCCGGCCGAGAACATCGCCCTGACGCCGTCGACGACCGAGGGCTGCAACATCGTCCTCGCCGGCCTCCGCCTCGCCCCCGGGGACGAGATCGTGACCACCGACACCGAGCACTTCGGGCTCCTCGGACCCCTGCACGCCTCGGGAGCGCGCGTGCGCGTCGCGCGGATTCGCGCCGTCCCACCCGAGCGCGCCCTCGAGACGATTCTCGCCGAGATCAACCCGCGAACGCGCCTGCTCGCGCTCTCGCACGTCTCGTGGCAGACCGGGAACGTGCTGCCGCTGGAGGAGCTCCGGGAGGAGACCGATCTGCCGCTGCTCGTCGACGGCGCCCAGACGGCGGGCGCGATCGCGGTCGATGCAGCTCGCTACGACTTCTACACGGTGTCGGCGCAGAAGTGGCTCTGCGGGCCCGACCAGACGGGAGCCCTGTACGTGCGCGAGCCGGAGCAGCTCGACATCGCGCTGCCGACGTACTTCTCCCAGCTCGCACACTACGAGGAGGGCACATTCACGCCGAAGCCCGGAGCGGCGCGGTTCGACGCCGGCTGGACCTCGACCGCGGCGCTCGCAGGGCTCGAGGCGGCCCTCGACACTGTCCCGCACTGGGGCTACCGACATGCGTCCGAGACGACGGCGCGCTGCTGGGCCCGTCTGGCCGAGAGCTTCAGGGTCGTGACCGCTCCCGGCCAGGGCACGCTGGTCTCCGTCCAGGTCGAGGGCGACGCCGCCCGGGAGGCTGCGCGCCTCCGCGAGCACGGTGTCGTCGTGCGCGACGTGCCGGGTGCGAGCTGGCTGCGCGTCTCGTGCGGCTGGTGGACGTCCGACCACGACGTCGACCGTCTCCTCGACGTCCTGTCGCACCCGCCGAGCGTCTGATCCCTAAAAGGGCTCGGCGCCTCCGGCCGATCCTTCCAGCGTGAAGGGACTTTCCTCCCTGCTCGCGTGCCTGGCGATCGCGTTCGTCGTCGTCGCCGAGCCGCTTGCCGACTCGGTCACCGGCCCGAGCGTGACCCTGACCGAGTCCTCGCCCTACGAGCACGTCTCCGGAACGACGCTCTACTACGCACCCACCGGCTCGAACAGCGGCAGCTTCACCGCGACCGCCACGACCTCGGCCGGATCGGGCATCGCCAGCGTCGCCTTCCCCGCGGTGTTCGGCGCCGACGCCCTCATCGACACGACGACCCCCTACGCCCAGACGTACAGCTGGACGCCCGGCGCGAGTGCCGGCGGCTCGAAGACGGTCACCGCCACCGACCGCGACATCCCCGCCGACGTCGGTACCGCCACGTTCGTCGTCACCCCCGACACCTCTCCGCCGGGCGGGCAGACGATCGCCCTGTCGGGCGGCCCCGGATACTGGTGACCGCCGTCCTCACCGGCTCCGGCCTGAAGCCTCATCGCTGGCGATTCATCCTCGGGTCCGGCCCCACGATCGTCCGGTTCCAGCTTCCCGGGACGATCCGGCCAGGCCGCTACACGGTCGTCTGGACCGTGCTGGCGGGGACGAGAAAGGCGCGGGCCTCGACCCGAGTGACACTGAGCCCGCGGTCGAGCTAGCTCTTCAGCCCGAGCTGCGGCGCGATCGGCCGGAGCGCCTCGATCACGTTTGCGACGTGCCGGTCGAGCTCGAGCCCGAGCAGCTCGGCGCCCGCGTACACCTCGTCACGGTGCACGCCCGCGGCGAACGACGGCTGCCGCAGCTTCTTCAGCACCGACGGCGGCTCCAGGGTCGCGATCCCGTCCGGGCGCACCAGCCCGCACGCGTGGACGAAGCCGGAGAGCTCGTCGCACGCGAACAGCGTCCGCTTCAGCGGCGTGTCGCGCGGAAGCGCGAGGTGCTCGGCGTGGGAGAGGACCGCCTCGACGACCTCCTCGGAATAGCCCTCCTCGCGCAAGATCGGCGCTCCGTCCTGCGGGTGCTGATCCAGCGTCGGGTGCAGCTCGTAGTCGAAATCGTGCAGGAGGGCGACCACGCCCCACTGCTCCTCGTCCTCGCCGAAATACCGCGCGTACCAGCGCACCGAAGCCTCCACGGCCCGGGCGTGACGGAGGAGCGCCTCGCTCTTCGTGTACCGAGCAAGGGTGTCCCAGGCCCGTTCTCTGGTCGGGTCCGGCATGTCGGGTAGCCTACCCCGGTGTCCGCCGGCGCACTTGCAGCCGACGTGATGGAAGCCTTCGTGATCGAGGGCGGCCATCGTCTGGCGGGCACCGTGAAGGCAGCCGGCAACAAGAACGGCGCGCTGCCGATTCTCGCCGCGACGCTGCTCGCGTCCGAGCCGGTGACGCTGGCGAACGTGCCGCGGATCCGCGACGTGGAGACGATGCTCGAGCTGCTCGCCGACCTCGGCGCCGACGTGGCCTGGACCGGGGCAAACGAGGTCCGCGTGCACGCGGCGGAGATCGTGAAGCACGAGCTCGACCCGGTGCTCTGCGGCCGGATGAGAGCGTCGTTCCTCGTCGCTGGCCCGCTGCTCGCGCGGCTCGGCCGTGTCACCGTGCCGCCGCCCGGCGGCGACGTGATCGGGCGGCGACGCCTCGACCCGCACATCCATGCCTTCGCCCGCATGGGCGCGGACGTCCAGATCGACGACCAGTACGCGATGACCGCGGGCCGGGGCCTCCGGGGCGGGCAGATCTTCCTCGACGAGGCGAGCGTGATGGCGACCGAGAACGCGGTCATGGCCGCGGTGCTGACCCCGGGGGAGACGGTGATCGGAAACGCCGCCTGCGAGCCCCACGTCCAGGATCTCTGTCGCTTCCTCGGGTCGCTCGGCGCGCGCATCGAGGGAATCGAGTCGAACGTGCTCCGTGTCGAGGGCGTCCGGTCGCTCGGCGGCGGCGAATGGCGGATCGGCCCGGATCACATCGAGGTGGCAAGCTTCATCGGCCTCGCCGCGATCACCTCGAGCGACCTGACGATCGAGGACGCGCAGCCGAGCGATCTCGTCTCGATTCTCCCGGCATTCGAGCGGCTCGGCGTTCGCGTCCAGATCGACGGCACGACGATTCGCGTTCCGCCCCAGCAGCGGCTGCTCGTCGAGGACGACCTCGGCGGCCACATCCCGAAGATCGAGGACGGCCCCTGGCCCGCGTTTCCCGCCGATCTGACGTCGATCGCACTCACCGTCGCCACCCAGGCGCTCGGAACGGTGCTCGTCTTCGAGAAGATGTTCGAGAGCCGCCTGTTCTTCGTCGACAAGCTCGTCGGCATGGGTGCGCGGATCATCCTCTGCGACCCTCATCGCGCGGTCGTCAGCGGCCCCGCGCGCCTCGTCGGCCAGCGGATGGAGAGTCCCGACATCCGCGCCGGCATGGCGATGCTGCTCGCCGGTCTCTGCGCCGAGGGCGAGTCGATGATCGGCGCGGCCCACCAGATCGACAAGGGATACGAGCGGATCGACGAGCGGCTGCGCCAGCTCGGGGCCCGCATCGAGCGCGTCGCTGTCTAGACACCGCGCGGTACCCTCCGCTACACGATGGGGATGGGCCGACAGGCGGAGCGCCTCCGGGTCAGCGTGACCGTGCCGGGCAGCGGCCGGGCGAACGCGGACACGGGCTTTCCGGTGCTCGACCGGCTCCTCGGCCTGCTCGCCCAGTACGCGGAGTTCGACCTGGTCGCCGCGCTCACCCCGGGAACGGCGGCCGAGGATGCCGCCGCGGCCGGCGAGCCACTCGGCGACGAGCTTTCGAGGCATCTGCGCGCCGACGGCGCGCGTGGGTTCGGCTCGGCAGCGCTGCCGGTGGACGAGGCGCT
>JBBRXG010000013.1:0-40843 GCA_038248655.1 Gaiellales bacterium | reverse complement strand
GACATCAGCGGCGAGAGCCTGCTCGACGCGATCGGGCAGTCGGTCACACCCGGCGCGGTCATCTACACCGACCACTACAGCGGCTACAACGGCCTCGGCGAGGCCGGCTACATCCACTACCCGACCGCGATCTCCAGCAGCGGCGACCCCGCCCACGTCGTCATGCCGCGCGTCCACCGGATCGCCTCGCTGCTCAAGCGCTGGCTGCTCGGCACCCATCAACGCGCCGTCCGCCCCGAGCACCTGGACGACTACATGGCCGAGTTCGCGTTCCGCTTCAACCGGCGCGGCTCCAACCACCGCGGCCTGCTCTTCTACCGCCTGCTCGAGCAAGCGATCCACCTCGACCACGTCCCGATCGCCGCGATCTCCGCCCGCCGTTCCTCGTCTCAAATCGCACAGGGGGCGTTAAGCGGGTAGCCCACCTTCGAAATCGGTGGGTCGGCCCCGGCCAGTGTCACCCTTCCCTGGCTCGCAGTCTTGCCGGGGGCGATCGCCGCCGCGTGGGTGACCTCGCCGAAACGGGCGCACAGGTTCGCCGCAGGCGAGGACGCGGGTCCCCTGCGTCGCGGCGTCGCCCATCTCGTCTCCGCCCTGGCATTCCTGCGGACGCTTGTGGTCGACTGGCGCGACAACGGCTGGGCGTTCGGAGGCGGAGTGCTCTACTGGGTGGGCGACATCCTCACCTTCTGGGCCGCCCTGCAGGTCTTCGGTGTGACGCTCTCGGTCTCCGCCCTCGTGCTCGCCTACGGAACCGGATGGGCACTGACCCGGCGATCTCTGCCCTTCGGCGGGCCCGGGCTCGTCGAGATCCTGCTCGCCTTCGTCCTGACCTGGTTCGGAGTCCGGTTCGCCCCCGCCGCGGCGGGCGTGGTCGCCTATCGACTGTTCAACTTCTGGCTCGCCCTGCTGCCGGCGGCCGCCGTCCTCCCGTTCGCCGGTCGGATCGAAAAGGCAATCCGGAGCTCGACCTCGTCTGCAGGCTCGTGACGGGGCGCACGGCGGCAAGGCAGCTGCTCCGCCGGATCTCGGACCTCCCGCGCGCGGCCGTGGTCGCTGTCGCCGCACTGGTCTTCCTCGCGACGCTGGCCGTGATGTCGGCGATCGCCGGCTGGACGGAGGTCGTCGACCAGCTCCAGCCCAACCTCTCGTTCTGGTTCGCGGTCGCCCTCGCCGCCGAGGCGGTGTCGTTCGCCGCCTACGTCTTCGCCTACCGGGGGATCGCCAACATCGAGGGCGGGCCCCGCTTCACGCTGGGCGAGGCAACCGAGCTCGTCGCAGTCGGGTTCGGCGCGTTCCTCGCCAAGGGCGGCGCGGCGCTCGACGCGAGAGCGCTTTCGGGAGGACGCGGACGCCGGGAGGGCGAGATCCGGGTGCTCGCGCTCGACGCGCTCGAGCACGCCCCGCTGGCTCCCGCCGCCTGCGCCGCCTCGATCACGCTGCTCGTGCAGGGAGAGCGGAAGCCTCCGCTCGACTTCACGATCCCGTGGGCGACGCTGGTGCCGATCGGGGCGATCCTTGCCTCCCTCGGTGTCAGGCACCGCGACCGATTCGTCGGACGCGACGGCTGGCGCGGCTTCGTCGGCCAGATCCTCGAAGGGATCCGGATCCTGTTCCGTCTCGCAGGGCAGTGGCGGCGTCACTGGCCGGCCTTCGCCGGTGCGACTGTGTACTGGGCCGGCGACGTCCTGTGTCTCTGGGCGTCGCTGAAGCCCTTCGGGCCGTCGCCGGCGATCGCTCCGGTGATCCTCGCCCACGCCGTCGGCTACGTGCTGACCCGCCGGACGCTCCCACTCGCCGGCTCGGGGATAGTGGAGGCTCTGATGCCCCTCACGCTCGTCGCCGCGGGCGAGCCGTTCCCGGGTGCGGTGCTCGGCGTCTTCACGTACCGGCTCTTCAACCTCTGGCTGCCGCTCCTGCCGGCGGCGCTCGCTCTCGGCGGCGCGCGCCGAACGCTCAGGCGTGCGGGCCGGGCAGGGCACGCGGGGGGCTGATCCCCGCTAGCCTGCGCCTCGCCTCCTCCGGCTCGTCGGCGGCGCGGAGCGTCGGTGCTCCCTCGTGCTCGTCCTCGATCGCGGCCACCTCCGCTTCGGCGTGACGTGCCAGAGCGAGCCGAGCGCGCGTAGGATCGCGCCGATGGCGCAGAACCCGTACGGCAGGCCCTCCGACCCGGCCAAGCGCCGCAGCGCGGCGATCACCGACGGCGCCGAGCGCGCCGGCGCGCGCTCCATGCTGAAGGCGGTCGGCTTCACCGACGACGACCTCGCGAAGCCGATCATCGGCGTCGCGACGACGTGGATCGAGACCATGCCGTGCAACCTGAACCAGCGCGAGCTGGCACAGGACGTCAAGCGCGGGATCAGCGAGGCGGGCGGCACGCCGATGGAGTTCAACACGATCGCGATCTCGGACGGCGTCTCGATGGGCACCGAGGGGATGCGGGCGAGCCTCGTCTCCCGCGAGGTGATCGCCGACTCGATCGAGCTCGTCTCCCGCGGGCACCTGTTCGACGGCCTGGTCTGTCTCGTCGCCTGCGACAAGACGAACCCGGCGGCCGTGATGGCGCTCGCGCGCCTCGACATTCCGAGCGTCGTCCTCTACACCGGCTCGATCGCCCCCGGCGTGTTCCGAGGCCGCGACGTCACCGTCGCCGACGTCTACGAGGCGATCGGCGGCTACGCCGCCGGCTCGGTGACCGCCGAGGAGCTGCACGAGCTCGAGTCGGCCGCCTGCCCGGGCGCCGGCGCGTGCGGGGGACAGTTCACCGCGAACACGATGTCGACGATCCTCGAGTTCCTCGGGCTCAGCCCGGCCGGGCTGAACGGCATCCCCGCGCTGTCGCCGAAGAAGGCGGCCGCGGCCGCGGAGAGCGGCCGGATCGCCGTCGACCTCGTCCGCCGCGACGTCCGCCCCTCCCAGATCGTCACACGGGCCGCACTCGAGAACGCCGCAGCCTCGGTCGTCGCCACGGGCGGCTCCACCAACGGTCTGCTGCACCTGCTCGCGATCGCCCGCGAGTTCGAGCTGCCCTTCACGATCGACGACTTCGACGAGATCGCCCGCCGTACGCCGGTCCTCGCCGACATGAAGCCGTGGGGCCGCTTCCACGCGACCGACGTCTACCGCGCCGGCGGCGTCGCCCTGGTCGCGCGGGAGCTCGCCAAGCGCGGTCTCGTCCACGGCGAGATGCCGACGGTGGACGGCCGCACGCTCGGCGAGGTCGCGAGCGCGGTCGTCGAGACGGCCGGGCAGGAGGTCGTCTACCCGATCGAGCAGCCGATCAAGGAGAGCGGAAGCCTGCGGATCCTGCGCGGCAACCTCGCGCCCGACGGCTGCGTGGTCAAGCTCACGGTCGGGCGAACCCTGCACACCGGGCCGGCGAGAGTCTTCGACAACGAGCAGGATGCGTTCGCGGCGGTGATGGCGAAGTCGATTCAGCCCGGAGACGTCGTCGTCATCCGGTACGAGGGGCCGGCCGGCGCGCCGGGCATGCCCGAGATGCTCCAGGTGACGGCCGCGCTCATCGGCGAAGGGCTCGGCGACTCGGTCGCACTCGTCACGGACGGCCGCTTCTCGGGCGCGACGCACGGCTTCATGGTCGGACACGTCTCGCCGGAGGCGTTCCGGGGCGGGCCGCTCGCCGTGGTCCGGGAGGGAGAGACGGTGACGATCGACGTCGAGGCCGGCGCCCTGAGCGTGCGGCTCTCCGAGGACGAGCTCGCCGAACGCCTCCGCGCCTGGTCGCCGCCCGCGCCCCGCTACGACGGCGGCGTGCTGGCGAAGTACGCCGCGCTCGTCTCGTCGGCGAGCGAGGGCGCGGTCACGCGGCCCTGATCGTCGGCCCGCGGCGATCCTCCTCGTCGACAACTACGACGGCTTCACGTACAACCTCGTCCACCTCTTCCAGGGGCTCGGCGCAGAGATGTGGGGTTGCGCCGGAACGACGAGATCGACGCCGGCGGCGCCGACGGCGCCGACGCTGGTCTGCTGGGCGGCCACGCGAGCTCGAGGTCTCCGCGACGCGCGATGACGCCGAGGTGATGGCCGTCCGCCGGCGAACGCTTCCGGCGAACGGAGTGCAGTTTCACCTCGAGAGCGTCCTGACGCCCGACCGCCCTCGGCTCTGGGGCAACTTCCTGGACGGCCGGTGACCGGCGCGACATCCACGATCCCGGGTCTGCGGGGCGACCAGGCGGCGATGCTCCGGTCGGCGGCGCCAGGCGATCGACGCCGCGCGCGCGGCCGCGCCGGCGGCGGACCTCCGCGGAACGGCGACGACGGTCGAGTTCGCCGCCCGCATACTCGACGAGCTCGACCGTTGACGAGACGGGCACCGGCGCCTGCGCTTCGTGGCTCGATGTAGCGCGCCCGCGGGCTCACCTCGAATCTTTCCCTCGCGATCCTCGGCGCGCGCGTCTTTACGCGCTAGTCGGCGTTCCTTTCCGCCCTCGCCGGCTAACGCGCCGAGCGCCACGGCGCGGCGATGCGCATGTGTGCGCGCTACGGCCTGCAGCTGCCGATCACGTGGAGCCGCTGGTGACGGTGAGGTCTGGAGCGCGCACGTCGTCGAGCCCGTTCAGCGGACCGGCGCCCCCGGCGGAACTGCGAGGAGTTCGGAGTCGCAGACGATCTCGGCTGAGAGCGGCCGGCGATCCCGTTCGACTTCGACCTGGACCGGAGGCACCGGCTGCTGAACGGGCTCGACGACATCAGCCTGACACTGGAGCACGGCGACGAGATCGACGCCTTCGAGTCGCGTCGCCCTGCGCCGATCGACACGACGGCGCTTCCCGTCTGAGGGTTACGCGACCGAGAACGTCACGGTCACGCTCGCCTCGACCAACTGCGTGCCCGGCTCGATCGGGGTCGACGGCGCTGCCGACTTCTCGGCGGTCGCCTGAACCGGCGGACCGGAGCCGCTCTCGCTCACATCGGTGATCCGGCGGAGGTGAAGGCCAGAGGCGCGCGCGATCGTCCGCGCCTTGCCCTTCGCGTCCGCGATTGCGGCGCGGAGCGCCTGCCGGTAGAGCGAGGTCGCCTCGGAGCGGACGAGGTTCGGGCCGGAGACCTGGTTGGCGCCGGCATCGACGGCCGCGTCGATCACGCTGCCCACCTTGTCGAGGTTCCGGAGGGTGACCGCGACGGAGTTCGCCGCCGTGTACCCGATGATCCCGTCGCCGTTCGGCGTGGTGCGCGGGGAGAGAGAGACGAGCTCGGTGCGGATGTCCGCGCCAGCGATCCCCTGCGCTTTGACGGCGGCGATCACCTTGGTCATCTCGGCTGCGTTTGCACGGAGGGCCGCCGACGCGGTCTTCGCATCGCTCGAGACGCCGAAGGAGAGCTGCGCGCGGTCGGGGACGGTCGCGACCGAGCCGGTGCCGTTGACGACGATCGAGTGCTGGACGGCCGCCGAGGAACCGCCCTGGGCACCGGCGAGGAGCGACACGGAGGCGAGCCCGATCACGGCGAGCGATCTCATGCGACTTCTATACGCCGCCCACCGGACGCCCCGTCACCGGGACGGCGCGCCGGCTTTCCACAGCTCGTGCCTGGCACCGGACGTGTGGCGGTTTCGAGACAGTGTGTCCACCGCTCGTGCCTGGCACCAGGGGTGTGACGATCGTGGGACATTCGTCCCACCGATCGCTGCTACGCCGCGGCCAGCGAGGGGTCGTGCAGGTAGGGGCGCCAGCTGATCGGCAGGCCGGAGGGTGCGGCCAGCCGGATGAAGAGCACGGGTGCAGGAGGGCGTGGCAGGCGGCGCATCGTCATCGCCGCCTCCTCGGGCAGCCTGTCCCCCTTGCGGAGATTGCAGGGAGCGCAGGCGGTGACGACATTCTCCCAGACCGAGTCGCCGCCGCGGCTGCGGGGCAGAACGTGGTCGAGTGTGAGCCGGCCACCGGAGGTTCCGCAGTACACGCAGCTCCACCCGTCTCTGGCGAAGAGCGCCCTGCGCGAGATCTTGCGCTGGGAGGCACGCGGGACGCGCACGTACTGGACGAGCCTGATCACGTGCGGTCGGGCAAAGGTGCTCGTCGCGGAGTGGAGCGGCTGCTCATGCTCCTCCAGCACCTCGGCCTTCCCCTTGAACACGAGCACATGGGCCCGCCGCACGGAGCAGACGTTGAGCGGCTCGTAGCTCGCATTCAGGACGAGGACCTGGCCCAATCCGCCGGTAGCGTAGCCGACGCGGTCAACGCCGAAGGAAGCGAGCTGCGCGGGCACGGACAGGCTGAAGCCTGTCGCTGAGCGTGGCGAGATTCGCAGGCTGGGACAGGCTGAAGCCTGTCGCTGAGCGTGGCGAGATTCGCAGGCTGGGACAGGCTGAAGCTGTCCCTCGAGCGCCGCCGCGACCGACCTGGCGGGCGCGGCCCACCGCGGCAACAAGGGTACGAGCAGCTCAGGGAGGGGGGCACGCGGGGCGCCCTCGGCGCCCGTACGGGGGCTCTGTCTGCTTTGCACGCTTCGCGTGCGGCCGGCTGTTCCCCCCGCGGAACGGGCGGAGCGAGCGTCGTCAGCTCTCGGCCATCGCCCGCTCGACGGCCTGCTGCTCCTCCGGGGAGAGCGCGATCGGCGAGCGCCCGCGGTCGATCTGCTTCACGTAGATGCGCGCGTAGTCTCGACCCTGGATCGCGGTCAGCACGATCCCCGTCCTGCTCGAGTCGAGGAGCGCAACCGATGCGGACTGGTGCCCGCCGGTGTCCTCGTAGGCGTCGTACCTGACGACCGCGACGCGCGACAGGGAGCCGTCGACCCGACGGTCGACCCTGGCGAGCGCGGCCGCGACCTCGTCGACGGCGCTGTGGAGGTCGTCGATCCGCCCCTGGAGCGAGACCGCGAACTCGACCACGTCCGCCTTCGCGTCGCCCCCGAGCAGAACCTCCTGGGCGCGGCGGATCGCGGAGAGCTTCGAGAACGACAACCCGGCGACGACCACCGCCCCGCCGGCCACGGCGACCGCCCCGACCGCGATCAGCTCGGCGGTGCTCACCTAGCCGAGCGAGAAGATGACCGGGTATTCGGCCGAGTTGTTCGACGTGTTCTTCTCCTGCGGGACGGGTGCGACGTCGACCTTCACCATCGTCCGGGTCGCGAACTGCACCTGCCCGAGGTTGTGGAACGTCACCGTCTGCTGCTCGCCCGGGTTGATTAGGTCGATCGTCTTGGTCTGGACGATCGGGGAGGGCGTTTGCTGGATCGTCAGGGTGACCTTGACCTGGACCTCCTGGGAGTCCCCTGTGTCCTCGACGGTGACGGCGAATCCGAGATCGGTGGTCGCCGTGACCGTGTTCTCGGTGTCGGCGGAGAGCTCCTGGTTGCCGGGCAGCGCTTTCACGGAGATCAGCCCGGTGCCGTGCAGGCCGCCGCTCGTGCCGCCGGTGCTCGACGTACCCTGCAACCGCTGGAGAATCGCCTCCCAGTACCGCGTGCTCGCGTAGTCCGGGTTCGGGACGAAGCTCGAGTCGGGGACGGCGACCCCGGTGATCCCCTGGCGCCGCAGCTCCTCGATCGCCGGATCCTTGAACAGGTCGTCCCAGACGACGTCGCTGGAGACGAGCCGCTCCGCCTGGCCCGCGAGGAGCAACGCATTCCCGGTCACGTTCTTCGGCGTCCGCGAGGCCCGATCGAAGACCTGGGAGAGCCCACGGAGGCCGCTGACCCGGAACTCGAGCGCCTCGATCGCCTGCTGGTGCTGCAGCCGGAGCGGTCCGGGCGGGTTCAGCTGCCGCGCGGCGGCGACGTTCTGCTGCTCGCCCTGCGCGATCGACGACGCCCGCGTGCTCAGGTCCGCGAACTTGCTCCCCGGCGTCGTCAGCGCGTCGTTCAGCTCACGGCCGTGCTGCTGGGAGTCCTGGGCGATCACGGCGACCTTCTCCATGTACCGCTTGTACGAGCTCTTCTTGCCCGCCCCCTGGCAGCTCGAGATCCAGAAGATCAACAGGACGACGACGAGGATCGCGAACGCGATCAGGCCGGCGAGGCGAAGGAGCGGGGTGAGCCCCACCTGCGGCCGCGCCGCCGGGGGCCGCCGCGGCGATCCGGGGCCGCCGCCGCCCCGCGGGGCCGGGGCAGCAGGCGCGGGCGGCTCCCCCTCGTACGTCCCCACCGCGTCGGGGTCGTCGTCGAAGAAGTCGAACTCGAGGTCGTCGTCGCGCTCGGTCATAAGGCGTTTTGCAGCAGATTTCGGCCCACTCTAGCCCATTCCTCGTTCACCGCAGGAGTTCGGGTGCCGGTGCGAAAGCTGTCAGCGGAATGCCGCATACATCGCCTGCAGGGACCCCGGCCGGCCTCGTGCTCGGCCGTTATCGTCCGTTGCGCCCGCTCGGCAGCGGCGGCATGGGGTCGGTGTGGCACGCGTACGACGAGCGGCACGGCCGCGAGGTAGCGCTGAAGATCGTTCCTCGCTCGGGCACCGCGGGGCCGCGGGCAGAGCGCGAGGCGACCGCTTCGACGCAGCTCCGCCATCCGGCCTGCGTCCGGGCCTATTCGCTCTCCAGGGACGAAGCACACGTCTACATCGCCTACGAGTACGTCGCCGGACGCACGCTCCGCCAGGCGCTCGAGCGCGGTGAGCTCGACGACCGCGGCGCCGTCGAGGTCGCAGCCCAGATTCTCGAGGGCCTCGCGCACGCCCACGCGCGCGGAATCGTCCACCGCGATGTGAAGCCGTCGAATGTCCTGCTCGCAGACGAGGCCGAGCTGTCGGTCCGGCTGCTCGACTTCGGGCTCGCACTCGTCACCGAGGAGGAGACCCTCACCGCCGCCGGCGACGTCCCGGGAACGCTCGCCTACATCTCGCCCGAGAGGCTGGCCGGAAAGACCGCCGGGCCGGCGACGGACGTCTGGTCGGTCGGGATCCTGCTCTGGGAGGCGCTCGCCGGGTGCCACCCGTTCGGGACGGGGCGGTTCCTCGAGCTCGCGAAGCGGATCGGGCGCGGGGCTCCCTCGCTCCGGACGGTGCGCCCCGACCTGCCGAAGACGCTCGTCTCGCTCGTCGACCGGGCGCTCGCCGTCGAGCCGTCGAAGAGGCCGCCGGCCGCAAAGCTCGCGCAGTCGCTGCGACGTGTGGCCGCGGGCCATCCTCACCGCGTCCAGGTCCCGCGACGGGCGCCGGGCGCCGGTGCGCTCCTCGCCACGACGGGCCCTCCCGCCGCCCTCGCCGGATGGACCTCGGCGACGCTGCCCTTCTTTCCAGCCTACTGGCCGGGCGGCCTCGCCCTCGTCGCGGCCCTTCTCTCTCTCGCCGGCCCGCGACTCGGGCTCGCGTTCGCGCTCGCCGTTCCCGTCTTGCCGCTCGGGAACATCTCGCTCGGACTCGCGGTCAGCTACGCGGTGCTCGCCTGTGCCTGGTTCGCCCTCTGGTGGCAGCGTCCGCGCTCCGCGCTCCTCTTCGTCGCGGGACCGCTCCTCGGGCCCATCGGTGCCCTCGGCCTCGTACCGGTCGTCGCGCTCGCGGCAGGCGGCGCCGCCCGCCGTGCCGCGCAGGCGGCCGCGGCCGTGCTCGCAGCCGCCGTCGCCGCGGGCGTGACCGGTCATGGTCTTCCCTTCGGCGAGCACGCGCCGGCGCTGGAGCTGGCCGGGATCGACCGGCCGCTCTCCGCTGTCGGAGAGCTCTGGGGCGGGCTGAGCGCCACGCAGGGCCTGCTGCGGGAGACGATCGCGCTCGGCGTGGCGGCGGCCGCGATCGGCGCCTGCCGGCGGCGCGGCCCGTGGGGAGCGGCCGCGTTCGGTTGTCTCCTCGGCGCACTGACGCTCTTCGCCGACCCGACCGCGGCCGCCGCTCCGCTCGTCGCAGCCACATGGGCGACAGCGGCCCTGCTCGCCGTCGAACCGGGGCCGAGGCGCCCGCTCCCGCCGATTTTCGCCCGTGTGCGGCGCATTTCCCTCAGGCGTCCCCGCCTTCGCGCCGTACACGGGAGTTAGACTTTAGACTCGCGCGCGGGGGAATCCCTGCCGGTGACCGTGCTCCGCGCCATCGAACAGAAGATCGAGGGCCTCTTCGAAGGCCTCTTCGGCCGTGCGTTCAGGACGAACGTGCAGCCGGTCGAGCTGGCGCGCAAGCTGGTCAAGGAGATGGACGACCACCGCACGGTCTCCGTCTCGCGGATCTACGTGCCGAACGAGTATTCCGTCTACCTCTCGCCGGCCGACCGTGAGCAGTTCGCCGGCTACGAGAGCTCGCTGACCGTCGAGCTGCAGGAGTACCTCGCCGAGCACGCCCGCCGCGAGGGGTACGTTCTGCTGACCTCGCCGACGGTCCTGATCGCGACCGACGACGATCTCGCCGTCGGCGAGTTCGGCATCGCCACGCGCATGGCTCAGCGAGTGCCGAAGAGCGGAGAGCCGGAACCGTCCCCGCAGCTCGAGCCCGGCGCGACGATGGTCTACCGGCCGCGCACGCCGCTTCCGCCCGAGGGACCGCCCGCCGATGTCGCGCTCGCGCAGGAGATCGTCACGCTGACGATGGACGGCATCCGCCGCGAGGTCGACAAGCGGCGCATCGTGCTGGGCCGCTCGAAGGACTGCGACATCCAGCTGGCCGACCCGAACGTCTCGCGGCGACACGCCGAGGTTCGGCAGGAAGGCTCCGCCTACTGGCTGATCGACCTCGACTCGACGAACGGCTCTCAGGTCAACGGCCACCGCACGGCGCGGGCCAAGCTCGAGAGCGGCGACGTGCTCACGCTGGGCTCGACCGAGCTCGTCTTCGAGCGAAGGCTCGCAGAGTGATCGCTTCGCTCGCCGTCGGCGAGGCGCTCGTGATCCTGAAGATCCTGTTCCTGTTTCTCCTCTACGCGTTCATCTGGCGCATCGTCCGCACCGCGAGCCGCGATCTTCGCCTACCCCGGGAGAGCTTCGTGCTCAGTCCGGGACAGGCGCAGGCGGCCGGCCTTCTCGGGCGTGGCCACCGGATCGAGACGGGCCGGCTGATCGTGGTCGAGAGCCCGACGCTCGAGATCGGCAGCGAGCGTGTCCTCGATTCGGCCGCGGTCACGATCGGCAGGGGCGCCCAGAACGACCTCGTGCTCGACCACGACGACTTTGCGTCCGCGCGACACGCTCGCTTCGAGCCGCGACGCGACGGCGTGTGGGTGGCCGACGCCGGCTCGACCAACGGGACCTACGTGAACGGCACGCGGCTGTCGAAGCCGCGCCGTCTGCAACCCGGCGACGTGATCCGGGTGGGTTCGACCGACCTCCGCTACGATCGCTGAACGCCGTGGGCCTTCGGCAACGTGCCGCGATCACCGACCCCGGCCGCCGGCGGCGGCGGAACGAGGACGCGTATGTGGTCGAGCCGCCGCTGTTCGCGGTCGCGGACGGGATGGGCGGGGCGCAGGCGGGCGAGATCGCGTCGCGCATCGCGGCCTCGGCGCTCCGCGACGCGACCGGCGGCTCGGGCGAGGACGCGGTCGCCACGCTGATCCAGGAGGCGAACCGGCGCGTCTTCGAGGCGGCGGCGACCGACGAGGCGCGATCGGGAATGGGGACGACCATCACGGCAGCGCTCGTCGAGGACGGAACGGTGCGGATCGGCCACGTCGGCGACTCGCGCGCGTACCTCGTCCGCGACGGCCGTCTCGAGCAGCTGACCGACGACCACTCGCTCGTGGCCGAGCTCGTCCGCAGCGGCCGGCTCTCGCCCGAGGAGGCGGACGTCCACCCGCAGCGGTCCGTGATCACGCGCGCACTCGGAACCGACCCCGACGTCGACGTCGACACGTTCACAGTCGAGGCCCGGCCGGGGGACGTCTTCATGATCTGCTCGGACGGGCTGACGTCGATGGTCGACGACCAGGCGATTCTCGACATCGTCGAGCACAATCGATCGAGCCTCGACCGTACGGCCAAGGCGCTCGTCGAGGCGGCGAACAAGGGCGGCGGCGAGGACAACATCACGATCGTCGCCTTCGAGATCGGGGAGGAGAGCGACGACGTCCCGGCCGAGACGCTCCCGGACGTCCCGGAGCCGCGGGCCGACGAGGAGGCGACGCTCTCGGGCCTCGAGCAGGTCCCGACCGTCGACGACACGATGCTGCTCAAAGGTACCGAGCTCGAAGCGCTCGACGAACGACCGGCTCACCGGCGTCGACGGGTGTCGCGCACCGCGATCGCGGTCGCGTCGGTCAGCGCGATCGTCGTCCTCGCCGCGCTCGCCGTCTGGAGCCTGTCGCGCTCCTACTTCGTCGGCGCGCAGAAAAACGGGCACATCGCCGTCTACCAGGGCTTTCCCTGGGACATCGTCGGCGGGGTGAAGCTCTACCGGGTCCGGTACGAGAGCCCGGTGCTCGCGGGCCAGCTCTCCCGCACGGAGCGGCGCGCGCTCTTCGACCACGACCTCGTGAGCTACAGCGCCGCGCTGCGGTCGGTCAAGCGCTACGAAGCAGAGGTCGTGCCCTAGCCCCGTGAGCGCGTCGCTACCGTCGGCCCCGTGAGCGCCCGCAACCGCGAGCTCGTCAACCTGGTCCTCGTCGGGGTCCTGACCGGCCTCGGCTTCGCGAGCGTCTACATCGCCCGGCAATCGGTGATCTCCACCGGCTCGATCTCGTATGCGCTGATGTTCCTGGGGCTCTACCTCGTGGCACACACGGTCACACGGCTGACCGTCCCGTGGGCCGATCCGTATCTCCTGCCGCTCAGCGGACTCTTGACCGCGATCGGGCTGACCGAGATCTACCGGCTCGGACCGACAGACGCCTTCCGCCAGGGGTTCTGGATCGTCGTCGGCGTCGGGGTCTTCGCCGCAGCGCTCGTGCTCCTGCGCCAGGACTTTCGTGTCCTCGAGAGCTACAAGTACCTGTTCGGCGTCTCCGCCGTCGGCCTGCTCGTTCTGCCCGCGCTGCCCGGCCTCGGCACGACGATCAACGGCGCCCGCCTCTGGGTGAAGATCGGACCGCTCCAGTTCCAGCCCGGCGAGCTGGCGAAGATCACGCTGATCGTCTTCCTCGCCGGTTACCTGCGCGAGAAGCGCGAGGTCCTCGCCCAGGGCCGGCTCAAGGACTTCGGGCCGCTGCTCGCGATCTGGGGCGCAGCGATGCTGGTGCTGGTCGAGACGAACGACCTCGGGAGCGCGCTCCTCTTCTTCGGGATCTTTCTCGCCATGCTCTACGTCGCCACCGGCCGCGTGGCGTTCGTCGCGCTCGGCCTCGGCCTCTTCGTCGGCGGAGCGGCGGCCGCCTACGCCTCGATCGCCCGCGTCCAGGAGCGCGTGGACTGCTGGCTGCACCCGTGGGACGACGTGCACGGCTCCTGCTACCAGACCGTGCAAGGCCTCTACTCGATCGGAAACGGGGGCTTCCCCGGCACGGGCTTCGGGCGCGGCACCTTCACGACTGCGGGCGGCAACGGGCTGATCCCGTACGTGAACACCGACTTCATCTACTCCGCGCTCGCCCAGGAGCTGGGGCTGGTCGGCGCGGCAGGCCTGCTGCTCGTCTACATGGTGTTCGTCCTGCGCGGGTTCCGGGTCGCGCAGCTCGCCGACGACGGCTTCTCCAAGCTGCTGGCGGCCGGGCTGACGTTCACCTTCGCCCTGCAGACCTTCATCATCGTCGGCGGGCTGCTCCGCCTGATTCCCCTCACCGGGATCACGCTCCCGTTCGTCAGCTACGGCGGCTCGAGCATCGTCGCGAACTTCGTCCTGCTCGCAGGGCTCCTCCTCGTCTCCGACCGGGCGAACGAGCCTCGATGAACAGGCAGATCACCGGCCTCGCCGTCGTCGCGCTCACCCTGCTCTCGGCGCTCGTCGTCGCCACGACCTACTGGCAGACGTGGGCGGCCGCCGGCCTCCACGACCGGCAGGACAACGCGATCGAACGCGTCGCCCAGTTCACCGTCCGGCGGGGGCTGATCTACTCGGCCGACGGGAAGCTGCTCGCGGCCCGACGGGCGGTGAAGACGAACGGGCAGACCTACTACTTCCGCCGCTACCCGAGCGGCGACCTGACCGCCCAGGTGGTCGGCTACTCGACGCAGTCTCGCTCGAGAGCGGGGCTCGAGCGGTCGCTGAACGACTACCTGACGGCATCGAACTCGCATCTGGACACGGTGCTGCGGCGGACGCTCGATCGGCTGAAGGGTGCGACGATCACCGGCAACAACCTGGTTCTGACGATCGACTCGAGGGCGCAGCAGGCGGCGCTGACGGCGCTCGGCCACAATTGCGGCGCCGCCGTCGCGATCGAGCCGGCGACCGGCCGCGTGCTCGTGATGGCGTCCTCTCCGAGCTACGACCCGAACCTGGTCGAGGGTCGGTTCGGCGCGATCGCCCGTCGTGCACAGGGGTTCAACTGCTCCCCGCCGGCACCGCTCGTGAATCGGGCGACCGCCGGCCTGTACACGCCCGGCTCGACCTTCAAGGTGATCACGGCGGCGGCCGCTCTCGACACGGGCACCTTCCAGCCGGACTCGACCTTCGACGATCCCGGCTACTGCATCGAATACGGCAAGAAGGTCTCGAACTTCGCCGACCAGAACGGGCCAGAGGTGTTCGGCCGAGTCAGCCTCGTCACGGCGCTCGAGCACTCGATCAACGCCGTCTTCTGCGACATCGGCAAGCAGCTCGGACCGCTGACGGTGCTCGACTACGCGCAACGGTTCGGCTTCTACTCCGATCCTCCGCTCGAGACCCCGACGAGCGAGCGCGCGCCGAGCGGGCTCTACGACCACGGGCGACTGTTCCGGCCGCACGATCCGAACCAGGTCGATCCAGGTCGACTCGCCTTCGGGCAGGAGCGGCTGCAGGTGACGCCAATCCAGATGGCGATGGTCGCAGCCGGAATCGCAAACGGAGGCGTGGTCATGCGCCCGTACGTCGTCGACCGGGTGACCGCACCCGGCGGCGGGACCGTCCGCCGCACCCGGCCGCAGAAGCTCTCGCGCGCCGTCTCGACCGAGACCGCAGCTCAGCTCACGCAGATGATGGAGGCGGTCGTCGCGTCGGGCACGGGCACGGCCGCGCAGATCTCCGGGGTCCCCGTCGCGGGCAAGACGGGCACCGCGGAGACGGGCGCGAGCGGCGTGAACACCACGTCGTTCATCGCGTTCGCCCCGGCCGACTCGCCGAAGGTCGCCGTCGCGGTGATCCTCGAGAACCAGCACGGGGTGGGCGGGCGCACCGCCGCCCCGATCGCGAAGACGATCATGGAAGTGCTGCTCCGAGGCCGCCCCTAACCTGTAGACGAGGATGCCGGCCCCCGACACCCTCATCGACCAGATCTTCGACGGTCGCTACCGCGTCGTCCGCAAGCTCGGCACGGGCGGGATGGCGAACGTCTACCTCGCCGAGGACCAGGAGCTCGGCCGCCGGGTCGCGATCAAGATGCTCGACGACCGGCACTCGCAGGACGAGCAGTTCGTCGAGCGCTTCCGCCGGGAGGCGAAGAACGTCGCCGGCCTCTCGCATCCGAACATCGTCTCGATCTACGACCGCGGCCGGGCCGAGGGCACCTACTACATCGCGATGGAGTACCTCGAGGGCCGCACGCTCAAGGAGCTCCTCGTCGCGCGCGGGCCGACGCCGCTGCCGGTCGCGGTCGACTATGCCCGCCAGATCCTCGCCGCACTCGCCTTCGCGCACCGGAACGGGATCGTTCACCGCGATATCAAGCCCCACAACGTCGTCGTCGCCCCGGACG
This sequence comes from Gaiellales bacterium, assembly GCA_038248655.1. Lineage (GTDB taxonomy): Bacteria > Actinomycetota > Thermoleophilia > Gaiellales > Gaiellaceae > DATBLE01. Next base: position 25,205 of record JBBRXG010000013.1, on the reverse strand, counting down.
GGCGGCTGAAGGTGACGGACTTCGGGATCGCCCGGTCGGGGGCGAGCCAGATGACGGAGACCGGCTCGATCATCGGCACCGCGCAGTACCTGTCGCCCGAGCAGGCAAAGGGCGCTCCGGTAACGCCCGCCTCGGACATCTACTCGGTCGGGATCGTCCTCTACGAGATGCTGACCGGGACGGTTCCGTTCAGCGGCGACACGCCGCTCGAGATCGCGATGAAACACCTCTCGGCGATCCCCGAGCCCCCGTCGGAGCTGCGGCCCGACATCCCGCACGAGTTCGACTCGATCGTCCTGCGCGCGCTCGCGAAGGACCCGGCCGACCGCTACCAGAGCGCCGAGGAGATGGACGTAGACCTCGCCCGCGCCGCGCGCGGTCAGGCGGTCGCCCCCGAGACCGAAGAGGCCGCCACCCAGGTGCTGCGCGGCGCGGGAACGGCGACGATCTCGAGCGCTCCGACGCAGGTCACCCGGCGGCCGGTGGCCGTCGCGCCGCCGGCGCCCCCCTACGCGCCGCCGACGGGCTTCTACGAGTACGACGAGCCGATGCGGCGCTCGTTCTGGCCCTGGCTGCTCGCGCTGATACTCGCCTCCGCGGCGATCGTCGCCGGGTACTACGTCTACACGAAGATCCAGAACCAGCTGAACGAGGCGAAGCCGGTGGCGATGCCGTTCGTGGTCGGAACGATCGAGCGGCTCGCGGTCGACAAGATCGAGACTGCCGGCCTGAAGGTGCAGGTGCACCGCCGGCCGAACGACACGGTCGACAAGGGGCGGGTCTACGACCAGGACCCGGATGGCGGGATCCGGCGGAACAAGGGGATCACGGTCGACATCTACGTCTCCGCCGGCCCGGAGAAGGTGACGGTTCCGGGGGTGGTCGGCGAGCAGGCGACGGACGCGGTCGCGAGGCTGACGGAGCGGGGCCTGAAGGCGGCCATCCACCGGGTCAACTCCGACAAGGAGTCCGGAACGGTCACGGGTCAGGATCCGAAGGCGGGCACGCGTGTCGTCAAGGGCGAGCGGGTTCGGATCAACGTCTCCGAGGGCCCGAAGCCGGTCGGTGTCCCGCCGGTGGTGAGCTCGCCGTACGAGTCCGCGGCCGCGACCCTCCAGGGCTCGGGCTTCGCAGTCGCCCGCCGGGATGTCGAGTCGAACGAGCCGAAGGGGATCGTGGTCCAGATGGATCCACCTGCGAACACGCTGCAGCCGGTCGGCTCGACGATCACCCTGTTCGTCTCGAAGGGGCCGACGGAGTCCGCAGTCCCAGACGTGACGAGCTTCAGCCGCGCGGATGCGATCGCGACGATCCGCGACTCCGGGTTCAAGGTGCTCGTGGACATAGCCGACACGCTCGACTCCTCGCAGGACGGAATCGTGCTCACGCAGACGCCCGGCCCCGGGGAGACGGCGAAGCCCGGGACGACGGTGACGATCACGGTCGGGCACTTCAACCCGCCGCCGCCGACCACGGAGCCGACGATCACCGAGCCGCCGACGACGGCGACGGACACGACGGCGACACCGACCGACACCGTCCCGATTCCCTGATGCGCCGCCGGGTTGCGGTGCTGATGGGCGGCCGCTCTTCGGAGCACGAGATCTCGGTCGCGTCGGCGCGGTCGGTGATCGAGGCGCTCGACCCCGAGCGCTACGAGGTGGTGACGATCGAGATCGGGCGCGACGGCCGCTGGCAGCTCGGGTCGGGGACAGAGAGTCACGAGCTCGTATCGGGGTCTGACCCCGATACGAACCGTCCACAGCCGCCGGTTCTGGCCACGTCGGGCGGGGTCACGGCGACGCTCTCCGACGTCGAGGTCGTCCTGCCGATCCTGCACGGCCCGTTCGGCGAGGACGGGCGGCTGCAGGGTGTGCTCGAGATGGCGGGGGTGCCGTACGTCGGGGCCGACCACGCCGCCTCGGCGCTCTGCATGGACAAGGACCTGTTCAAGGCGGTGCTGCGCGACCACGGGATCCCGGTCACGCGCAACGTCACGCTCCGCGACGGGGCGGCGCCCGAGAATCCGTTCGGCTTCCCCGTGTTCGTGAAGCCGGCCCGGCTCGGCTCCTCGGTCGGGATCACGAAGGCCCACGACGAGGACGAGCTGCACGCCGCCGTTCTGCTCGCCTTCCGCCATGACGAGAAAGTGCTGGTCGAGGAGTTCGTCCCCGGTCGCGAGGTCGAGGTCGGCGTGCTCGGAAACCGAGGACCGGTCGCCTCGCTGGTCGGCGAGATCGTCGTCACGCACAACGAGTGGTACGACTACTCGGCGAAGTACGACGCGGGCGAGATGGACCTCGTCGTCCCGGCGCGCATCATGCCGGAGCAGACCGCCCGCGTGCAGGAGCTGGCTGTTCGAGCCTTCGTCGCCACCGAGTGCGAAGGGATGGCCCGGGTCGACTGCTTCGTCCGCGAGGACGGCGAAGTGCTCGTCAACGAGCTGAACACGATCCCGGGCTTCACCGCGACGAGCGTCTACGCGAAGCTGTTCGAGGCCTCGGGCATCGCCTACGCCGACCTGCTCGAACGGCTGATCCTGCTCGCACACGAGCGGCACGAGCGCCGCGGCAGGCTCGCGTACTAGAGCGTCGTGTTCGCGAGCCGCGAGGCGACAGCCTCGAGCACGCGGCCCTGGATCTCCGGCGAAGTGCGCAGCAGCTCCCGGAACGCCCGGTCGGTGATCACGAGCGCGCGCACCTCCGTGGAAGCGGTCACCGTCGCCGTTCGCGGCGCATCGGTGACGAGGGCGATCTCGCCGAAGAAATCTCCGGGGCCGAGCGACGGCAGCGGACGCGCGTCGCTTTGCACCTCGGCCGAGCCCTCCAGGAGAACGAAGAACTCGCGTCCGCGCGTACCCTCCTTGGTCAGAACCTTCCCCGCAGGCAGGTCGATCTCGTCGGCCAGCTGCGCGATCGTGCGAAGCTCGTTCCTCGAGCAGCGCGCGAACAGCGGCACGTGCGCGATCGCATCGGCCTTCGCGTCCTTGTCGAACTTCACGCGGCGGAGTCTAGACCCCTAGGGACCGGCCGTCACCTCGCTGACGTGCGTCCGCGGGACTCCCGGTGCGAGCCGCGTGATCCAGAGCAGGTAGTACCGGCGCGGCGTGGTCAGATCGAGCTCGAAGGTCGCGCGGCGGCCGACCGTCTGCGACCGGCTGACGATGTCGAACGGCCCGTCCGACGAGGCACCCGCCTTCACGTCGGCGACGAATCCCGGGGTGTCGGTGACGACTGTCAGCGAGCCCAGCCTCACGGCTGCGCCCGCGTCGAAGACGATCCCGACCCCGTCCTTGAGATTGCCGAACGTCACGCTCCCTCGGTAGCTCTCGGTCTCCCAGGACGTGGACGGCCGACCGTCGGTGGCGTTCGGAACCAGCTCATCGTGCTCCTGCCCGTCGCCCTCGGGGTCGTACGCGTTCGAGGCGGTCAGGTGCACGGTCGGGGTCGCACCTCCACCGCCTCCCGAGTCCCGGAGCACGAGGTACGCGGCCGCCGCGGCAGCGATCGCCGCAAGGCCCACGGCCAGCAGGAGGAGCGGGCCACGCCGGCTGCGCCGGCTCCTGGCGGGCTTGCGCGGCCGACTCGGAGCGGCAGGTGGGCGGATGATCGCCGTCCGGTCGGCGTCCGGTTGCCCGAGCGCTTCGAGGCACGCCTGGAGCTCGGCGACGAACTCGCCCATCGAGCCGAAACGGTCGATCGGCTCCTTCGCCATCGCGCGTCGGAGCGCGGTCTCGAGCCTCGGCGGCACATCGGGTCGCACGCTCGAGATGCTCGGCACGGGATCGTTGACGTGCCGCATCGCCACCGCCAGAAAGTTCTCGCCCGAGTACGGCGGCGAGCCGGCGAGCAGCTCCCAGATCACGATCCCCAGCGAGTACACGTCGCTGAGCGCATCGACTTGCCGTCCGCTCGCCTGCTCAGGGGCGATGTAGTCGCTCGTTCCCAGCACCGTGCCCGTCTCGGTGAGCCCGCTCTGGACGTCGGCCGCCGAGCGTGCGATGCCGAAGTCGGTCACCTTGACCTCGCCGTCGCGGAGGAGGACGTTCTGCGGCTTCACGTCACGATGGACGAGGCCGCTCTCGTGCGCGAAGGCGAGCGCGCGACCGATCTCGACCCCGAGCTCGAGCGCGATCCGAACCGGGAGCCGTCCCTCGCGCCCGACGAGCTCCTTCAGGTTCTCGCCGTCGACGTACTCGAAGACGATGAACTGGTGGCCGTCCGCTTCGCCCCGGTCGATCACCGTGACGATGTTCGGATGCTGGACGCGGGCTGCGGCGCGGGCCTCTCGGCGGAAGCGCTCCACGTACTCCTCGTCGCTCGAGTAATGCTCGTGGAGCATCTTGATCGCGACGGTGCGCTCGAGCAGTCGATCACGCGCGCGGTACACGCTGGACATGCCGCCCTTCCCGACGAGCTCCTCGAGCTCGTAGCGGCCCGCGATCAGCTCGCCGACCATGCTCACGACCATTTTCCCTATGCCGGGGTCACGAAGCGCCGAGGACCCGCTCGAGGGCGTCTTCCCAGACGCCCAGCGCCTCGTCCAGATCGGCATCGGCGATCGTCAGCGGCACGAGCACCCTGACGACGTTCGAGTAGATCCCTGCGCTCATCAGCAGGAGGCCGTTGGCGAATGCCTCCGCGCACACGGCCGAAACGAGCTCCGGCGCGGGATCCTTCGAGGCCGGATCGTGAACGAGCTCCAGGGCGAGCATCGCCCCGAGTCCGCGGACGTCGCCGATCTCCTCGAAGCGCTGCTGCCACTCGTACATGCGCGCCCGCATCGTCTCGCCGATCTCGGCCGCGCGCTCGACGAGCCTCTCGCCGTCGATCACGTCGAGGACGGCGAGTGCGGCGGCCTGCGCGACCGGGTTGCCGACGTAGGTGCCGCCGACCGCGTTCGGCCCGGGCGCGTCCATGATCGCCGCGCGCCCCAGAACTCCGGACAGGGGCAGGCCCGACCCGATCGACTTCGCGACCGTGATCAGGTCGGGCTCGACGTCGTAGTGCTCGATGGCGAAGAAGCGGCCGGTGCGGGCGAACCCGGTCTGCACCTCGTCGACGACCATGACGATGCCGTTGTCGTCGCAGATCCGCCGTACCCCGGCCATGAAGTCTCGTGGTGCGACGACGAAACCGCCCTCGCCCTGCACGGGCTCGATCACGATCGCGGCCACCGCCTCCGCGGCGACCTGGGTGACGAGCATGCGCTCGATCGCGGCGAGCGCCGTGCGCGAGTCGGGCCCCCGGTAGTCCTGGGCGAACGGCGCGCGGTAGACCTCGGGTGAGAAGGGGCCGAACCCGGCCTTGTACGGGTGCGTCTTCGAGGTCAGCGACAGCGAGAGCAGCGTCCGGCCGTGGAAGGCTCCCTCGAACGCGATCACGGCCGGCCGCTTGGTGTATGCGCGTGCGAACTTGACCGCGTTCTCGACGGCCTCGGTGCCGGCGTTGAAGAACGCCGCCTTCGTCGGGCCGGAGATCGGCGTGCGTTCGAGCAACCGCTCGGCCAGGGCGATGTAGGGCTCATAGGGGACGATCGTGAAATCGGTGTGGAAGAAACGCTCGAGCTGCTCGCGCGCAGCGGCAACGACCCTCGGATGGGAGTGACCGACATTGAGGCAGCCGACACCGCCGGTGAAGTCGATGAACGTGTTGCCGTCGACGTCCGTGAGCGTGGCGCCGACCGCGGAGGCGGCGACGATCGGGAAGGTGGACGCGAGCGGTGCCGCGACGGATGCGTCCTTGCGGGCGAGGATCGCCTGCGACCGCGTGCCCGGAACGCCGGTGCGAAGCTCGATCGCTCGGGTGACGGCCACCGATCCACGATATCGGAGGGGCTGGCCGCCGCGGACGTAGAATCGAGCCCGTGGTCCTCTCCGACCGGACGATCGAGCGCCTGCTCGCCGAGGGCCGGGTCGGGATCGAGCCCTACGAGCCGGCGCTCCTCCAGCCGTCCAGCGTCGATGTTCGCGTCGATCGCTACTTCCGCGTCTTCCGCAACTCCCGCTACCCGTTCATCGACGTGAAGCAGGAGCAGGAGGATCTGACCGAGCTGGTCGAGATCGACGGCGATCCGTTCATCCTCCATCCGGGCGAGTTCGTCCTCGGCTCGACGCTCGAGCGGGTGCGCCTTCCCGACGACTTGGTCGCCAGGTTGGAAGGGAAGTCGAGCCTCGGAAGACTCGGCCTGCTGATCCACTCGACCGCCGGCTTCATCGACCCGGGCTGGGACGGCCATGTCACTCTCGAGCTCTCGAACGTCGCCAACCTGCCGATCACGATCTACCACGGGATGAAGATCGGCCAGCTCTCGTTCGTGCAGCTCACCGAGCCGGCCCGGTCGCCGTACGGGAGCGACGGCCTCGGCTCCAAGTACCAGGGCCAGCAGGGCCCGACCCCGAGCAGATACTGGCGCAACTTCCGGTGATCCTCGTCACGGGGGGAACCGGGTTCGTCGGCTCGAGGGTCGTTCACGCGCTGCGCGCGGAGAACCGGGACGTGCGCTGCCTGGTCCGGCGGCCCAAGGCGGCGGAGAGCCTGAGGGCATGGGGGTGCGAGCTGGCGCCGGGCGACGTCACCGACCGGGCGAGCCTCGACCGGGCCGTTACCGGCTGCGACGCCGTCGTCCATCTCGTGTCGATCATCGCCGGTAGCGCCGAGGCCTTCGAGCGCGTGATGATCGCCGGCACCCGGAACCTGCTCGCTGCCGCCGAGGAGGCTGGCACGCGACGGTTCGTGTTGATGAGCGCCCTGGGAGCGAGCGAGGAGACGAAGGGGCTCGTCCCCTATTACGGGGCAAAGTGGGCGATGGAGGAGGCAACGCGCCGGTCGGGGATCGAGCACGTGATCTTCCGGCCGAGCTTCGTCTTCGGCCGCAACGGAGGTGTGCTGCCGCTGTTCGTGCGGCAGGTGCGCTGGTCGCCGGTGACACCTGTGGTCGGAGACGGGAAGCGGCGACTGCAGCCGATCTGGATCGACGACGTCGCAGCGTTCGTCGCGCGAGCCGTCGACTCGCCGGAGGCGGCGAGCCGGACCTTCGAGCTCGGCGGGCCCGACCAGGTGACGTGGAACGAGCTGTACGAGCGGATCGCACGCGTGCTCGGCAAGCGCCGAGCGCGCGTGCACGTCCCGGTCGGGCTGATGCGGCTCGGGGCGGCCGCGGCCGAGCGCCTGCCCCGGCCGCCGATCACGCGGGATCAGCTGACGATGCTCGAGGCGGGCGATAACGTCTGCGACCCGTCGCCTGCCCTCGAGGTGTTCGGGATCCGCCCGATCTCACTCGACGAGCAGCTGCGCCGCGCGACCTGAGGTAAGGTCGAGTTCGTGCGCCGGCTCGCCGTCGTCCTCGCAGGCGTCGCGCTCCTCGCCGCGAGCTGCGGCGGGAAGAGCAGCAAGCCCGCCGGCACGACCGTTCGTCCGACGACCACGGCCACCTCGACGAGCACGCCGACCACGACAGCGAACGGGCCGACCGGAAAGCGGCTGACCAGGGCCGCCTACCAGGCGAAGCTCACGAAGATCGCACGCGACATCGGCGCGCAGCTCCGGTCGAGCACCGCGAACGGCCGGACGCCGACGAAGGAGGATCTCACCGTCGCCAGGAAGACGGTGAACGAGTTCGCGAGCCAGCTGGCGCGGATCGATCCGCCGCCCGAGGTCGCCCGGGCGCACGCGCAGCTCGTCAACGCGTTGCGGCGGCTCGCGACCGACATCGACGGAATCTTCGAGAAGGTCAGCAGTGCGAAGGACGCGTCGGCGGCGATCGACGCCCTGTTCGCCGCGCCGGCGGTCCAGCTCCTCGTCGAGGCGCAGCAGGAGCTCAGGGCCAAAGGCTACGACCTCGACCTGGGCGGCTGAAAGAGCGAGGGCCGCTCGCGCGGCCCTCGGCTCCGGTTACCAGCCGGTATTAGCAGGGGCGCTTCCTGCCGCCCTCGTTCGGGGCGGCGGCGCTCTCAGCGAGTCCCCCACGCTGGCTAGGCGGTTCCCCTCTTCAGGTCCGGGGACGCACCCCTACCTGCTGGCACCTCCACTGCCCGTACTGTCGTCGCTCAAGCCGGACCACCTCCTTTCCGCGGTTGCGCTCACTCTAGCGTCTCGGTGAGGACGACGCTCACCTCCAGTCCGCGGTCGAGGGGAACGGTGACGCTCTCGAGCGTCGGGTCGGCCTGCCGCGCGCGCGAGTACGCGCCGAGCGTCTCCTCGTGCGAGAGCACGTTGTCCGCGACGACGACGGCACCTGGCTCGAGCTTGCCTCGGGCAAGGCCGAAGAGACGCTCGTAGTCGTCCTTCTCCGCGTCGAGAAAGACGAGGTCGAAGACGTCCTCGATCGCCGGCAGCGCCTCGTGGGCGTCTCCCTCGATCAGCTCAGCCCACTCGCCGAGGCCGGCATCGGCGACGTTCTGCCGCCAGGCCCGGCATTTCGCCGGGTCGTGCTCGAGCGAGAGGACCCGGCCGCCCAGAATCCTCGCGCCGGCGGCGAGCCAGATCGCCGAGTAGCCGCGGGAGCCGCCGATCTCGAGCACCTCGCACGCATTCTGCGGCGCGACCAGCGCGAGCAGGAAGCGTCCCGTCGTCGGCGCCACCGACCGGGCCCGCAGCTCGCGCGAGACGCCGCGCTCCCGCTCCTCCGCGTCCTCCGCCTCGAGGCGCCCGAGCACGGCGCGCACCCGCTCGTCCAGCACGCCCGTCAGCTTAGGCCACTTCCGCGGCACGTCCTAGCCAGCCGCGGATGCGGATGGCTAGACCTCGACCCTGATCATCCCGCCGGCGACGCGAACCGGGTAGGTCGCAACCGGCTGGTAGGCCGGCAGCGTGAGTGCACGGCCGCTCGCGATGTCGAACGTCGCGCCGTGCCGGGGGCAGATCACGACGCCGGTCTCCTCGTCGAACTCCCCCTCGCAAAGCGGGCCGTCGTCGTGCGAGCAGCGATCTTCGATCGCATGGAGCTGCCCGCCGAGGTTGTAGACGCCGATCGAGATCAGTCCGGCGGTGACGATCTTCACCTCCCCCGGCGGCAGCTCGTCGACCGGGCAGACGTCCAGCTCGGCCATCGCCTATGTCAGCTTCAGCTCGTCGAGGTCCGCGAGGCCCTCGGGGAGCGGCGTGCCCCGCCCCTTGTGCAGCGCGACCTTCAGCGTCGTCAGACCGAGGATCGCGCACTTCAGGCGTACGGGCGTGAGCGGAATCCCGATCTCTTCGAGCAGCTCCTCCTTCGGCATCTCCGCTATCTCGCTCGCGGTCCGGCCCTTGACCAGCTCGGTCAGCATCGAGGTCGCCGCCTGGCTGATCGCACAGCCCCGGCCGGAGAACATCACGTCGTCGATCGTCTCCCCGTCCTCGCCGAAGGCGACGTAGATCGAGACCTCGTCGCCGCAGAGCGGGTTCTCGCCCTCGGCCTCGGCGTCGGCGTCGGCCATCACCCCGTGCCCGCGCGGGTTCTTGTAGTGGTCGAGGATCACCTCACGATACAGCTGGTCGAACTCGCCGCTCACAACCGCTCGCCTTCGGCTCGCTCTCGCGGGGGAAACGGCCGGTTTCCCCCGCGAGCCCCCTTCCCTAAACTCGCTCGCACCTCAGCGACCGCCCTGAGCCGCACCCGCCATGTCGGTCGCGGCGACGGAATTCCGCACGAGCGGTGGACGTCGCCGGTCATGCGAAGACCTGCTGCACGCGGTGCAGCCCGTCGACGAGCTGGTCGATCTCCTCACGCACGGTGTAGAGGTAGAAGCTCGCACGGTTCGTCGCCAGCACGCCGAGCTTCTGCATCAGCGGCTGGCAGCAGTGATGCCCGGCGCGGATCGCGACGCCGTCCATATCGAGCACCTGGGCGACGTCGTGAGGATGGATGCCCTCGACGTTGAAGGAGACGATCCCCGCCCGCCGGTCGGCCGGCGGGCCGTAGGCCGTCACCCAGGGGAGCTCGGCGAGCCGGGCGAGGGCGTACGCGGCCAGCTCGTGCTCGTGCCGCTCGATCGCCTCCAGCCCCGCGGCTTCGACGTAGTCGACCGCGGCGCCGAGTCCGACCGCCTCCGCCATCGGAGCCGTACCGGCCTCGAACTTGTGCGGAAGCTCGCCCCACGACGTGCCGTCGAACCCGACCTTGCGGATCATGTGCCCCCCGGTCAGGAACGGCTCCATCGACTCGAGCAGGTCGGCGCGTCCCCAGAGAAAGCCGATCCCGCTCGGACCGCACATCTTGTGCCCTGAGACGGCGACGAAGTCGGCGCCGAGCGCCTGCACGTCGAGCCGGCGATGGGGCGCGGCCTGGGCCGCGTCGCAGACGGTGATCGCGCCCCGCTCGCGCGCCCACACGGCGAGCTTCGCGACGGGGTTGATCGTCCCGAGCGAGTTCGACACGAGCCCGGCAGCGACGACCTTGACCGTGCCGCCGTCGACGGTCTCGTCGAGCAGGTCGAGGCGCAGCTCGCCCAGGTCGTCGAGCGGGAGCATCCGGAAGTCAGCGCCCGTCCTCCGGGCGATGTACTGCCACGGGACGTAGTTGGAGTGATGCTCGAGCTCGGTGACGAGCACGATGTCCCCGGGCCCGAGGTTGCTCAGGCCCCAGGCGTATGCGACGAGGTTGATCGCCTCGGTCGCGTTGCGGAGAAAGATGATCTCGCGAACGTCCGGTGCGTTCACGAACGCCCGGCACTTCTCGCGCGCGGTCTCGAGCGCCTCGGTCGCACGTTCGGCGAGCTCGTACACGCCGCGGTGCACGTTCGCGTAGGACGTCTCGTAGAAGTGGTTCATCGCGTCGAGCACCTGACGCGGCTTCTGCGAGCTGGCAGCGGAGTCGAGGAACGCGAGCGGCTTGCCGTGCGAGGGCTGCTCGAAGATCGGGAAGTCGGCCCGGAGCTTTCGGGCATCGAGCTTCGTCTGCGCCGCGACGGCCATGTTCTCATCGTACCGACCAGGCCGCTCCGGCCCTGTGATCGAATGGGGAGGTGCGCCGCCTGCTCAGATATGCGGCTCTCGCAGCCGCACCGTACTCGCCGTTCGGACGGCTGGAGCACCGCTGCATCGGAGTCTCGACCACGGTCGCGGTCGCCGGCTGCTTCGTCACCGCGCTCTCGGCCGGGTACGACTGGACGGTCGTGCGCGACGGCCCGCCCGACTTCAACCGCTACCACTGGCGCCCGAGCCGGCGCTTCCGCGTTCGCCTCGAGCCGCGCGACCAGGTGGTCCCGGGCTGACGCCATGGGTCATCCTGTGCTCGATACGGTGCTCCCGGTCGTCGAGGCGGCGCGGGACGTCTCGCTCGACCACGACCGGCTCGCGGAGCACGCACGTTGGATGGCGTACGAGGAGCTGCCGCCGCCGGCGTTCCTGCTCCCCTTCCCGCTCGAGCTCGAACGGGACGGCGTCCTCGACTTCGTCCTGACGGCAACGTCGATCAACTTCGCTTTCACCGATCTCGACACGCGCACGCGCTGGGAGATCACCCACGACGGACGCACGCTCGCGGACGCGGACGGAATGCACTTCTGCCTCCAGCGCGCGCTGGCCGACGAGGTACCCGTGCTCGACGGCGCGTGGCTGACCGAGGTGACCGAAGAGACGCTGCGCGAAATCTTCCGCGGCGCGAACTCGGAGCTGCAGCTGCTCGACGAGCGCGCGAGGATCCTGCGCGAGGTCGGCTCTGTGCTGGTCGAGCGTTACGAGGGCCGGTTCTCGAACGTGCTCGCCGCTGCGCCTGCTCGGCTCTACGACGACGGCAGCGGCTTCCTCGAGATACTCACGCGTGACTTCCAGCGCTTCGACGACAGGGCCGAGTACGACGGGCAGCCGGTGCGCTTCTGGAAGCTCGCGCAGCTCTCGGTCTGGATCCTGGAGGCGACGCTGCCCGGCGGCACGGGCTTCGCCGACCTCGACCGCCTGACCGCGTTCGCGGACTACATCGTTCCGGCCGCCCTGCGCGTCCTCGGGATCACGCGCTATTCGGACGAGCTCGAGTCGGCAATCCGCAACGGCCGCTTGATCGAGGCCGGCTCGGCGTGGGAGGTGGAGATCCGCGCGAACACGATCGCCGCCTGCGAGGAGCTGGCCCGCCTGGTGAACGCGCTGCGGCCGCCGGAGCTGCAGGTGATCGTCCCGCAGGTGGACGCGCGGCTGTGGGTGCCGTTCCACCGGACGCACTACCCGCATCATTTGACGCGGACGATCTACTACTGACTACTGAGGGCGGCGCTTCGACCTAGGCAAGGCGGAACAACCCAGCTGCCAGGGCATAGAAGGCGAGCGCTGCGCCGAGTGCTCCCAGACCCCTGCCGAACCAATCGTCCGCCGAGATTGCGATGGAGATCGCGAGATCGATGAGGAGGCCGGCGCAGGCCAGCGAGCCCAGAACGGGATCAGGCAGTCCCGGCGCCGATACGATTTGTTCTGGAGAGGTATCCGGCGAGCGTATCGGCCGGCACCAGAACGATCAGAGCGTGAACCACCCGTCGCCGCGACCGACATGGCGGGCGCGGCACGTAGCCGCTCGCCGTGAGAGCAGTGGTTAGGGAAGGGGGCCCACGAGGGAAACCGGCCGTTTCCCCCGTGCGAGCGAGCTACGAGGCCCCGCCTGAACCAGCGGCGGGAATCCGGTTCTCGAGGGCCTCGGCGAGCGCTTCGCGCACCGGCTCGAGCTCGATCCGGTCGAGCACGTCCTGGAAGAAGCCGCGGACGATCAGCCGCTCGGCCTCCGACCGCGACAGGCCGCGGGTCATCAGGTAGAAGAGCTGCTCCCGGTCGACCTGGCCGAGGGTCGCGCCGTGGGTGCAGCGCACGTCGTTGGCGAGGATCTCGAGGCCGGGGATCGAGTCGGCGTGCGCCGCGTTCGAGAGGAGGAGGTTGCGGTTCTCCTGGTAGGCGTTCGTCTTCTGCGCCTCATGCTCGACGCGGATCATCCCGCGCCAGACCGTCGAGGCCTCGTCGCGCAGAGCGCCCTTGAAGGCGAAGTCGGAGGTCGTGTTCGGGGCGATGTGCTCCTGGAACGTGTCGTAGTCGAGATGCTGCTCGCCGTCGGCGAAGTAGGCGCCGGTCACCCGCGAGGTCGCTCCCTCGCCCGCGAGGTCGTTCTGGATTCGCGTCTTGCCCTTCTTCGAGCCGAAGCCGCCCGCGACCCAGTCGAGCTCGGCGTCGCGCTCGACGCGGGCGTGGTGGGTTGCGAAGTGCCAGGTCTCCCGCGAGAGGTTCTGGAGCGAGACGTACTCGAGCTTCGCGCCCTGCTCCACGAACAGCTCGACGGCGGCGTTCGAGTACCCCGCGAGATCGGCCGAGGCGGACGCGTACTCCTCGATCAGCGAGAAGCGCGAGCCCTCCTCTGCGACGACGAGCAGGCGCCAGAAGAGCGACCCGTCCGGGGACGAGTTCGCCACGCGAACGTAGAGTGGCTGCTCGAGCACGACGCCCTTCGGCACGCAGACGAGCAGGCCGTGCTGCCAGCTGGCGGCATTGTGGGCGGTGAACTTGTCGTCGGCCCCGACCAGCGTGCCGAGGAGCTCGTGCTCGACGAGCGGCTCGAAGGTGACACCGTCCGGCGCGCGCTCGATCTCGATTCCGTCCTCGCCGACGGTGGCGACCCCTGCGAGGTCGATGTCCAGCATGGACATGTCAGGGGTCTGACCCCGGACATGGCCGTTGGAGCCGAAGGCGTCCGGGTCGAAGCCCTTCAGGTCGGTGAACCGCCAGGCCTCCTGCGTCGTGTCCGGCAGGGGCAGCGAACGGTAGCGCTCGAGGAGCTCTGCCCTATCCATCCCGTCGCTCCCTCGCGGCGTAGCGGCGGTGGAGAATGATCGTGTTGCCGTCCGGGTCCTTGCAGAAGCCCATGTGGCAAACCCCGGTGTCCTCGATCCCGATCACCTCGGCGCCCGCCGCCCGAACCTCCTCGACCGCCGTCGCCACGTCGGCGACGCGAAAGGCGACGCCGGCGGCGCTCGACACGAACTGCTCCCCGTCGGCCTCGGGGTTCCAGAAGGAGAGCGTCAACCCAGGCGCCTCCACCTCCCCCGGCGTGTATTCGCTCACCGGCAGGCCGAGGGCGTCCCGGTACCACGAGACGGCGCGCCGGACATCGCGTGTCGGCACCGACACGAAGTCGACCTCCTCGATCTGCATCAGTCGACCGGCGCGTACCGGCGGTGCAACATGAGCTGGTTGCCGTCGGGGTCCTTGAAGAGCGCCATGTGGCAGACACCCGTATCGAAGGGCTCGGCCCCGAGGTCGAAGACGACGCCCTTCTCCTCGAGCTCCTTCTGCCCTGCGGCGACGTCCGGGACCCGGAGGGCGACCGAGGCCGTGTGCGGCCCTTCGAACGATCGCCCGATGTTCTCCATCTGCAGGAGGTAGAAGCTGACGTTCTCTCCGAGCTGGTACTCGGGGAAGCTGCCCTCCGGATGCTCGATCTCGTCGAGTCCCAGTGTCTCGCCGTAGAACCGCTTCGACCGCTCCATGTCCGTCACGGGAACGGAGATGAAGTCGACGCGCTCGACGATCAACCCACACCTCGAAGTCTGCTCGCAGACTTCGAGCTAACCAACAGAGCCTTCCATCTGGAGCTGGATCAGGCGGTTCATCTCGACCGCGTACTCGAGGGGAAGCTCCTTGGTGATCGGCTCGACGAACCCGCTGACGATCATCGCCGACGCCTCGGCCTCCGACAGTCCGCGGCTCATCAGGTAGAAGAGCTGCTCCTCGCCGATCTTCGAGACGGTCGCCTCGTGGCCGATGTCGACGTCGTTCTCGTCGATCCGGATGTACGGGTAGGTGTCGGAGCGCGACTCCTCGTCGAGGATCAGCGCGTCGCAGACGACCTTCGAGCGCGCCCCGTGCGCGCCCTTCGCGACCTCGAGCAGGCCGCGGTAGCCGGCGCGGCCCCCGTTCTTGGAGATCGACTTCGAGGTGATCACCGACGAGGTGTGCGGGGCGACGTGAACGGCCTTGCCGCCCGCGTCCTGATGCTGGCCGGAGCCGGCGAAGGCGATCGAGAGCACCTCGCCGTGGGCACCCTCGCCCATCAGCCAGATGGCGGGGTACTTCATCGTCAGCTTCGAGCCGAGGTTGCCGTCCACCCACTCCATCGTCGCGTTCTCGTAGGCGACCGCGCGCTTGGTGACGAGGTTGTAGACGTTCGTCGACCAGTTCTGGATCGTCGTATAGCGGCAGCGCCCCACCGGCTTGACGATGATCTCGACCACCGCCGAGTGCAGCGAGTCGGACGAGTAGATCGGCGCCGTGCAGCCCTCGACGTAGTGCACGTAGGCACCCTCGTCGACGATGATCAGCGTGCGCTCGAACTGGCCCATGTTCTCGGCGTTGATCCGGAAGTAAGCCTGGAGCGGCATCTCGATCGAGACGCCCGGCGGCACGTAGATGAACGACCCGCCCGACCAGACCGCCGAGTTCAGCGCTGCGAACTTGTTGTCGTTCGGCGGGATCGTCTTGCCGAAGTACTCCTTGACCAGCTCCTCGTGCTCGCGCAGGCCCGAGTCCATGTCGAGGAAGAGCACGCCCTTCGCCTCGAGATCGGCCTGGAGCTTGTGGTAGACGACCTCGCTCTCGTACTGCGCGCCGACCCCGGCGAGGAACTTGCGCTCGGCCTCGGGGATGCCCAGCCGGTCCCAGGTGTTCTTGATGTCGGGCGGCAGGTCCTCCCAGGAGGTCGCCTGCTTCTCGGTCGGTCGGATGTAGTAGAAGATGTTGTCGAAGTCGATCCCGCTCATATCCCCGCCCCAACGGGGGAGCGGGCGCGCCTGGAAGTAATCGAGCGCCTTCAACCGGAACTTGCGCATCCACTCGGGCTCGTCCTTGTGGGCGGAGATCGCCTCGACGACCTCGCGCGACAGGCCCCGCCCCGACTTGAAGAAGTAGTCCTCCTTCTCGTGGAAGCCGTACTTGTAGTCGGCGCCGATCTCGGCGACGACCTGGGTCTCGGTCTGCTCCGTCATGCGGCTGCCCCTTCCAGGTCGGGGATGAATGCCTTGTAGCCCTCCGCCTCGAGCGTCTGGGCGAGCTCGGGGCCCCCCTCGGCGACGATCCTGCCGTCGGCGAAGACGTGGACGTGGTTCGGCTCGATGTAGTTGAGCACGCGCGGGAAGTGGGTGATCACGAGCGCGCCCATCTCGGGCCCGACGAGCGTGTTCACGGCGTTGCCGACGACCTTGAGCGCGTCGATGTCGAGGCCGGTGTCGGTCTCGTCGAGCACGGCCATCCTCGGCTTCATCATCGCGAGCTGCAACATCTCCATCTTCTTGCGCTCGCCGCCCGAGAAGCCGTCGTTGATGTAGCGCTGTGCGAGCTCGCGCGACACCTTCAACTCCGCCATCGTCGCGAGGAGCTCGGTGCGGAACTCCTTGATCGCGATCGGATCGTCCTTGCCGGCGCGTGCCTTGCGGATCGAGTTGAGCGCCGAGCGGAGGAAGTTGGTCACCGTCACGCCGGGCACGGCGTGCGGGTACTGGAAGGCGAGGAAGAGGCCGCGCTGCGCGCGCTCGTCGGCTCCCAGCTCGACGAGGTTCTCGCCGTCGAACAGGATCTCGCCCTCGGTGATCTCGTACGCCGGATGACCCATCAGGGCGTAGGCGAACGTCGACTTGCCCGACCCGTTCGGGCCCATCACGGCGTGCACCTCGCCCTGGGCGATCGCCAGATCGACGCCCTTGACGATCTCCGTGCCGTCTTCGAGCGCGACGTGCAGGTTCCTGATCTCGAGCAGTGGCATGAATCCAGTCTAGCGATAGCTAGGCCAGCCACCTCAACAGCCTGAGCGAGGTCCACGCCGTGCTCCCTCGCGACCGGCTGGAGAAGCGGCCGCGTGCGCCGGGATCGCCCGGAAGCGTCTCGAACAGGTTGTCGGGAGAGCCGATCGGCTTCGGCTCGCCGGTGTGCTGGCTGTCCCAGCCCATCCGCCGGAGCATCCAGTCCACGGCCCGCGGAGAGAGCTTCTGGCCCCAGAGGAGCTTCTGCGCACCCCAGCCGATCGGCAGCTCGCGCGCGGGTCGCACGCAGCAGCGCAGCACCGCCCCGGCGAACGGCTCGGGCTCGTAGATCGGCGGAACGGGCTGGGGCTGGTAGCCCATCTTCTGGCGGTCGCGGTCGAACTGAGGCGTGTTGATCGCGCCGGGGAGCAGGAGCGAGACGGCCACATCCGACCCGCGGTGTTGCTCCTCGACCCTCGCCGACTCGAGGAAGGTTCGCGCGGCCGCCTTCGACGAGCAGTACGCTGCCTGCAGCGGGATCCCGCGGTACGCGAGCGCCGAGCTCACGTGCACGAACGTCCCGCGCGTCGCCCGCAGCTGCGGGAGCGCCGCCCGGAAGCAGTTCGCGACGCCGAGGAAGTTGACGTCGATCACCCGCCGCAGCTCGGGAGGCTCGAGCTGGTCGACCTCGGCGTACACCGTGACCATCGCGTTCGCGACGAAGGTGTCGAGACGTCCGAAGTGCGCCACGCGCGACGAGCGCCTCCACCTGCTCGGGATCGGTCACGTCGGTGGGGACGGCCAGCGCCTCCGATCCGGCAGCCTCGATCTCGCGGACGCCGTTCGCCAGCGCCTCGCCGTTTCGAGCGGCGAGGACGACCTTGGCCCCGTGGCGACCCGCCCCGCGGGCGACCGCCCGTCCGAGCCCGGACGAGGCACCGGTGACGGCGATCACCTGCTCGTGGAGCGCCTTCTTCCGCATCCCCTTGGTACGTCTCCGACCCGCCCGAGTCGAAACGCGCTACCCTTGCTCGACAATGCCTGGTTGGATCGGCTTTCCCGAGATCATCCTGCTCCTGCTCGTGCTCCTGCTGATCTTCGGCCCGAAGCGGCTGCCCGAGATGGGCCGCTCGCTCGGAAAGGGGATGCGGGAGTTCAAGGACTCGATCACCGGCAAGGACGACGACGAGCCGCCGCAGAGCTTGCCGGTGACGACGAGCGAGCACGACAAGCCCTCGGTCTAGGCGGCCATGAGGCTGCTGCCGCGGCGTCTCGCCTACGGCGAAGAGGCGACGCTGGTCGAGCACCTGGGCGAGCTGCGCTCGCGGATCGTCGTCGCGCTGGTGGCGCTCGTCGCCGCGTTCGCGGTCACCTACACCTTCCGCGGCCACATCCTCAACTGGCTGAACGCCCCGCTTCCCGATCGCATCCACCGGCCGGTCACGTTCGGCGTCGCCGAGCCGTTCACGACCTCGGTCTGGGTCTCGTTCTGGACCGGGTTCCTGATCGCGCTGCCGATCGTGATCTGGCAGGTCTGGGCCTTCCTCGCCCCGGCGTTCAGCGAGCACTACCAGCGCACGATGGCGCTGCTCGTCGGGGCGGCGACCGTGCTGATGGTCGGCGGCGTGCTCTTCGGCTACTTCGTCGCCCTGCCCGCGGCGGTGAAGTTCCTGACCAACTTCGACTCGACCCACTACGACATCCAGATCCGCGCGCGCGACTACTACGGGTTCTGCACGCAGGTGCTGTTCGCGGTCGGGCTCGTGTTCGAGGTGCCGATGGTCGTGCTCGGGCTCGTCCAGCTGCGAGTGCTCTCCGCTGCCCGGCTGCGGCGGACCTGGCGGGTCGGGATCGCGATCATGGCGGTGATCGCCGTCGCGCTCCCCGGGGTCGACCCGGTGACGACGACCTTCGAGATGGTCCCGCTGATGATCCTCTACGTCGCCTCGATCTGGCTGGCGGGGATCCTCGAGCGGCGCCGTCTGCGGCTCGACGCGGCCCGGGAGGCGGCGTTCGAGTCCGGCGAGTGGTGAGGCCGTACCCGAAGATCGAGCTGCACGTCCATCTCGAGGCGACGATTCAGCCGGAGACGCTGCTCGCGATCGCCCGCCGAAACGGCGAGGCCCTTCCTGCGAGCACGGTCGAGGGGCTCCGCGAGCTCTACCGCTTTCGCGACTTCGATCACTTCATCGAGGTCTGGATCCTGACCACGAACTGCCTCAGGCACGAAGAGGACTTCCGGCAGGTCGTCGTCGACTACGCCGCGGAGGCAAGACGTCACGGCGCCGTCTACCTCGAGGCGATCTTCTCGCCGATCGAGCGCACCTGGCGGGGGGTCTCGTGGGAGACGATGCTCGAAGGCTACTGCGGCGGGGTCGCCGAGGCGCGTGAAGCGCACGGTGTCGAGGTGCGGTTGAACCCGGACATCACGCGGAGCGCGCCGCTCGACGATGCGTTCGAGCTCGTCAGGCAGGTCGCCCGCTACCGAGACCGGGGGGTCGTCGCGGTCGGGCTCGGCGGCGAGGAAGCGCTCTACCCGCCGGAGCCGTTCGCGCCGGCGTTCCGGGCCGCCCGCGAGGCAGGGCTCGGCTCGGTTCCGCACGCAGGCGAGGTGGCCGGTCCGGCGTCGATTCGCGGCGCTCTCGACGCACTCGAGCCCGACCGGATCCGGCACGGGATCCGCGCCGTCGAGGACCCGGGCCTCGTCGGCGAGCTTCGCGACCGCGGCCTCGTGCTCGACGTCACGCCGATCTCGAACGTCCGCACCGGCGCGGTCGCCTCGCTCGACGAGCATCCCCTGCCGGAGCTCGTGCGGGCCGGCGTGCGCTGCACGGTCTCGACCGACGACCCGGTGATGTTCGACACCGACCTCACACGCGAGTACGAGGCGGCGGAGACGCTCGGTCTCGACCCGCGGGCGCTCTACGAGAACGCGCTCGCCGGCGCCCTCTGCGACGAGGAGACGAAGGCGCGTCTCCGCGCCGTCGCCGCCGAGTTTCCCTGGGAGCCGGTCGCGAGCCGAGCGCGCTAGGCTACTTCGCGAGATGGCACGTGCTGCGGCAAAGCGCCGCCAACCGGTGCGCCACCACGACGCCGACAAGCGCCGTCATCGAGACAGCGGGGGTCAGCGGTTCGAGGACACCCTGTTCTTCAACCGCTTGCGCAAGCGGGCCAAGTGGGTGTTCCTGTTCCTGGCGCTCACGTTCGGGCTCACCTTCGTGCTGTTCGGCGTCGGCTCGAGCGTCGGGTCCGGCCTGAGCGACCTCTTCCAGGGCATCCGCGGCAACGGCTCGGGGCAGCAGTCCGTCTCGAAGGCGCAGAAGGAGACCGACCGGCATCCGAAGAGCGCAGCCGCCTGGCAGGACCTCGCCACTGCGTACGACGGGAAGGGCGATCTGGACGGCGCGATCACCGCCTGGGTCGTGTACACCGGTCTGAAGCCGAGGGACGCCGAGGGCTGGACACAGCTCGCGACCGACTACACGCAGAAGTTCGCGAACCAGACCACCGTGGCGCTGGCGGCGCAGACCGAGGCGCAGAGCGCGCAGGCGACGGCGAACTTCGGCCCGCCTGCGACGTCGCCTCTCGGCCGGGCGCTCGCGAGCGTCCCCGATCCGATCGCCGAAGCGGTCGCCGGCGACGCGAGCCAACGCTTCAACGACGCGCTCACCGCCCGGCAGCAGACCGGGAACCTGCGGGTCGACGCCTATCGACACGTCGCGCAGATCCTGGCCGACGAGCCGGCCGCGCAGCTCCAGCTCGCCGACGCGGCGAAGGACGCCGGGGACGGCGCGGTTGCGGTCACCGCCTACCTGCGCTTCATCAAGCTCGCTCCGGACGACAATCAGGTGCCGTACGCGAGGCAGCAGATCACGTCGCTGCAGTCGCAGCTCGCCGCCTCTCCGCAGGGTTAGACTCCCGCCGCAGGGACAACGATCACCGCGTCGGGGGGATTGACACGTGAATTTCGACATCAACACCGAGCAACTGGAGGGGGGCGGGTGCGTGATCTCGCTCGCGGGCGAGGTCGACCTCTACACGGCACCCGAGTTCAAATCCCAGCTGCTCGACGTGATCGGCAAGGGAGCGAAGCACGTGATCGTCGACTTCTCGGACACGACGTTCATCGACTCGACGACGCTGGGTGTCCTTGTCGGGGGGGTGAAGCGCTTACGCACGAGCAACGGTGAGCTGTCGCTCGTGTGCAGCGACCGGAACATCACCAAGATCTTCGAGATCACCGGTCTGGACCGCGTGTTCACCATCTACCCGACCCGTGCGGAGGCGGTCGAGCAGGTCGCCGCCGCGGGCCCTACGACCTAGGTTGCATCGCGCGCTCGCGCTCGGGGCGACGCTGGGCGCGTCCGCGCTGCTCGCAGGAGGCTGCGGCACCGGAGGTCTGGCGAGCAAGAACGCAGACGTCACCAACGGCAAGCAGCTCTTCCAGCAGAAGTGCGGCTCGTGCCACACGCTCGCCGACGCCGGAACGCAGGGCAAGATCGGGCCGAACCTCGACGACGCCTTCGCCGGACCGCGAGCTCAGGGGTTCAAGGAGTCGACGATCCGCAACGTCGTCCACGGCCAGATCCTCTTCCCGGTCTCGAACCCGAGCGGCGTGATCACGGGGCCAAACGGGGAGGAGCAGCCGGTGCAGGGAATGCCGGCGAAGCTCGTCACGGGCTCCGACGCGGACGACGTCGCCGCCTATGTCGCCTCGGTCGCGGGGCTGGCAGCGGGCGGCACGACGACCCAGGCGACCACGACCGCTCCGCCGCCGACGCCGCCTCCGACCACGACCGAGGCGACGACGACCACGGGCGGCTCGACCGACCTCGTCGCCCAGGGCAAGCAGGTGTTCGAGAGAGCCGGGTGCACGAGCTGTCACACGCTGAAGGACGCGGGCGCAACCGGGACCGTCGGCCCGAACCTCGACGAGGCGAAGCCGCCGAAGGCGCTGGTCGTCGACCGCGTCACGCACGGCAAGGGTGTGATGCCCTCCTTCCAGGGCCAGCTCACGGCTGCAGAGATCCAGGCCGTGGCCACATACGTCTCCACCGTAACTCGCTGACGCTCGCTTCACGGGGGAAACAGCCGGTTTCCCCCGTGCGCCCCCTCCCCTGACCGGTCGCACCCTCGAGGTGCATAGGTGCCGCGACCGCCATGTCGGTCGCGGCGGCGGTCGTGGCGCCGAGCGGTTCTTGCTGCGCCCTCGAGGCGGCGACTACTGTGTCGGTATGAGTCTGCGCACCCGACGGTTTCCGAACGAGCGACTGTTCGTCCTCGCGGGGCTCGCCGTCGCCTCCGCGCTCTGTCTCGGGCTCGAGCTCACGCGCGAGCGACGGTACGGCGCGTACGGCTACGACTTCCTGGTCTGGAACCTGTTTCTCTCCTGGATCCCGCTCGTGCTCGCCCTGGTCGTGTACGACCGCTACCGGCGCGGCGCGTCACTCGCGCGGTCGGCGCCGCTCGCCGCGCTGTGGCTCCTCTTTCTGCCGAACGCCCCGTACATCGTCACCGACTTCATCCACCTCTCGCCAGCCTCGCGGGCTCCGCTCTGGTTCGACGGGCTCGAGCTCTCCGCGTTCGCGTGGACCGGGATGCTGCTCGGCTACGTCTCGCTCTACCTCGTCCACGCCGTCGTCCGGCACCGCTTCGGCCCGACGATCGGATGGTTCGGCGTGCCCATCGTCCTCGCACTCGTCAGCGCCGGCGTGTACCTGGGACGCGTGAAGCGCTGGAACAGCT
Organism: Gaiellales bacterium; assembly: GCA_038248655.1. Taxonomy (GTDB): domain Bacteria; phylum Actinomycetota; class Thermoleophilia; order Gaiellales; family Gaiellaceae; genus DATBLE01. Next base: position 2,782 of record JBBRXG010000013.1, on the reverse strand, counting down.
GGGACCTCCTCACCCAGCCGGGCGCAAAGCTCGCCCAGATCAACGCGCATCTCGTCGACCCGACCTCGCTCGGCAGGGCGGGGGCGGCGACGCTCGCCATGACCGCGCTCCTCACGGCCGCGTACCTCGTCTTCTACGTGCTGATGCGGGCGCGGATCGAGCCCGGGCCGGCGCGGACTAGCCGGCGATAGCGGAGTGCGCCGCGGTGAGCGGCAGCTCGAAGCTGAAGCTCGACCCGCCGCCGGCGGCGGGTGAGACCCAGATCCGCCCGTTCATTCCGCGCACGAGCTCGCGGCAGATGTAGAGCCCGAGACCGCTGCCGCCGACGCCACGGCTCATCCCGGCATCGAGACGGTAGAACTTCTCGAAGATCCGCTGCTGCTCACCGGGCGGGATCCCCAGGCCCTCGTCGCGGACGGTGAAGCGCAGACAATCGCCGTGCGGGGCGATGAGGACCTCGACCCGGCCGCCGTCGGGCGAGTACTTGACCGCGTTGTCGACGAGGTTTGTCAGCACGCGCCGCGACTTGCCGACATCCGCATAGACGGACGGGAGCACGGGCGGCGTGGCGAGGTCGAGCGTGACGTCGGGCGGAATCCGCGACTGCGCAGCCTCGACGACGTTCTGCGCCAGCTCCCCGGCGTCGAAGTCCTCGCGCACGAAGCGCAGTCCACCCGAGTCGAGCTGGGCCGCGAGCAGAATCTGCTCGACGAGCTCGGAGAGGCGCTCGGACTGCTCGCGGATAATCGCCAGCAGGCGATCGTTCAGCGCCGGCTCGAGATCGAGGCCGCGCCTCGCCAGCGTGAGGGCTGCGCCGTGGATCGAGGCCAGCGGCGTGCGCAGCTCGTGCGAGACCGTCGCGACGAAGTCGGAGCGCATCTGCTCGAGCCGGCGCTCGGCGGTCAGGTCCAGGAAGGCATAGACGGTTCCCTCGGAGAACCGGACGCCGGAGATCGAGAGAAAGAGCTCCCGACCCCCGAGCTCGATCGGAAGAGAGAGCGCCTGCGGGCGTTCGTCTGCGACCGGGATCCGCTCCACCACGCTCGCCCAACCCGGGATCGCCTCCAGCGCCGGACGGCCCTGGACGCCGGCGGCGGGCAGCCCGGTGATCGCCTCCGCAGACGGATTCCAGAGCTGGACCGTTCCCCGGTCGTCGATCAGAGCGACCCCTTCACCGAGATGCGAGAGAACGCGCGCCGCCTGGTCACGCTGGCTCCTGAGCAGACGGCCCCTGGCGATCGCCGGAGCGAGCCCGTAGACCAGCAGGGCGAGACAGCCAAGTCCGACCAGGCCGGCGAGGAGCACCCGGCTCCGTGCTCTCGCCGCGCTCGCCTCGACCCGTGCGGCCGGAGCGAGAGCGAGCAGGCTGGTGGCGGTCGGCCCCGCGAGGAGCCTGGCCGCCGCTGCCCGGTACTCCGAGCCCTTCACGGTTGTCGTCGTCCCGGAGCGGACCGCGCCGTGCCCGAACGCCAGCCGGTCGCCGTCCGGCAGCGGGGTGGAAGCCGACAGCCGTGCGAGCAGCGTCCGGTCGAGCACGACGGCGGCGGCGACCCGGCCGACGTAGCGCCCCCCGACGACGACCCGAGCCGAGCGCTCGGCCGCCGGCGAGCGCTGCGCGCCGATCGGGCGCAGGCCCGGCACCTCGAAACGGAGGCCGGTCGTCGCCGTCAGGCGGCCGAGGGCTGCGCGGTCGCGTCGAACGAGCGCGCGTTGGACGTCGCGGCGAGCAGCGGTCGCCGTTGCCTTCGCCCCGGCGGCGTCGAGAATTCCGGCGTACTCTTGCAGTGCCGAGCGGAGCACGGCCGAGAGTTGCGTGTCGGCCCGATCCTCGGAGCTTCGGCCAGCGTAGCCGGCAAAGGCCCAGATTCCGGCTCCGAGCGGAACCGCGAGCAGGATCATGGCGACTACGAGTCGAAGACGTCCCCCAAGCGGGGTAGCGGTATTCAGGAATGGGGATCGGATGCCGATCACGTTCTCAAAGTCTTGTCGGGCGAAAGGGGGAGGAAGTTGAGACCCGATTTCTCGCGTGTGACGAAAGTCCTCGTCGTATCGGCCGCGCTGACCGGCTCGGTCGTCGCTCCCGTCTGGCTGCTGGCGGTCAACGGCGACGGCAGCTCGAGCCAGGGACCGGTGGCGGCGGCGTCCGGTTCGACCGTCGTTCGTGGCGCTGCGTTCGCGCCCCGCCATGCGCCCGTCCGCAAGCACGCTGCTCAGAGCACCGCGGGCGCGGGCGCTGTGACGAGCCCGACCCTTCGACCCCCCGTCCGGCGCGCACCGGTCACTCGCGTCCGCGTGTCGCCCTCGCCGGCAACGCACGTCGCGAAGCCGAAGGCCCTCCCCGCCCGCGTCGTACCGAGACCTGTACCCGCTCCGGTCCGCGCGCCGGCTCCTGCTCCCGCTCCGGCTCCGTCTCCGCCTGCCCCTCCCTCTTCCTCTCCGCCTGCCGCTCCCTCTTCCTCTCCGCCTGCCCCTCCCTCTTCCTCTCCGCCTGCCCCTCCCTCTTCCTCTCCGCCTGCCCTTCCGTCCTCCGCTCCCGCTTCGGTCTCCAGCGGGGCTCCCGTCCCGCCCGTGGCGGCGCCGGCAACCGCGGTGCTCGTAGCCTCGCGGGCTGCCACGTCGACCGCATCGGGCAAGGCTGCGCCCTCGAGCCTGCCTACATCCCGCACCTCGGAGACCGCAGGCGCGGTCCCGGCGGCGCGCTCGAGCCTGCCTACATCCCGCACCTCGGAGACCGCAGGCGCGGTCCCGGCGGCGCGCTCGAGCATGCCTACATCCCGCACCT
>JBBRXG010000012.1:0-40989 GCA_038248655.1 Gaiellales bacterium | reverse complement strand
GGCAGGCCGCCTCGTCCGGGAACCAAGCGTTGAACTCGCGCAGCGTCCGCGGGTAGCCACGGCCAGCAACCGGAGCCTCCATCGCCTCCAAGATCGCAGCCGCACAAGACGGAATCAGCACAAAGGGGCGTTAAGCGGGTAGCCCTCTTTCGAAGTAGACGAGGATCGCGCACGCGGCCACTGCCGGGGCGAGTACCGCGTACTCGAGGACGCTGAGCCCCAGGACGCGACGAAGCGCGCGTCGTGGGGTCATGCCCGAGTCGCGAAGGGTGACGTAGTCGACGGAGAAGCCGCCGGACGCATTGCCTGCGAATACGGGACCGAAGCCCGCGCTCACGATCGCGAGGGCGGCGGGGAACGGGAGCCTGACGCCGCGTTCCACGCCGGCGGCGGCGCGGAGACCGATCGCGTAGCCGACATAGGCGATCAGCTGGCCCCCCGCGCACAGCCCGAACCACTGGAAGTTGTCCACCGAGACGGCGTGAACGATCTCGCGCCAGCCGGCTTTCCAGACGAGACCTCCCGTTGCGGCTGCCTCCAGCGCGAAGATGACGACGAGCGCGACTACCGGATGCGCGGCGCGGTCGAGCCAGCGCCGGACGAGGGACTTCTGGCGAGTCGAGGCCACGGCGGCGGAGCAGTACCCGATCCGAGCCGCAGAACACGCACTTCGTGACGGTCGGGTTCGGCCGAACGGGAACGAGTTTGCATAATTCCTTATGTCTCTGCATAATATCCGCATGGCGAGAGCGACCATCCTGGGGGCGTCCGGCTTCGCCGGGCAGGAGATCCTCGACCGCGTGCTCGCCCACCCCGAGCTGGAGCTCGTCGCGCTCGGCTCCGATTCGCTCGCGGGCCAGGCGGCTGCTGCGCTCGACCCGCGCCTGGCGCGGAACGGATTCGCATCGCTGCCGTCCTTCGTCACCAATGACGAGGCGCTCGCGTCCGGAGCAGAGCTCGTCCTCTGCTGTCTCGACGGAGACGCGGCAGCCGAGCTGGAGCCGCCTGACGACGCGATCGTCGTCGATCTCTCGGATGTCCACCGGATCGGGGCCGCAGGCTGGTGCTACTCGCTTCCCGAGCTCTTCCCGCCGACCACCCGGCTGATCGCCAATCCCGGCTGCTACGCGACCGCGGCACTGCTCGCGCTCGCCCCGCTCGTCGGTGCGATCGACCCCGAAGGCGTGGTCGTGGACGGGAAGTCGGGCATCTCGGGTGCAGGGCGGACGCTGAGAGGGTCGTCGCACGCGGCGGCGGTGCTCGAGAACGTCTCCCCGTACTCGGTCGGGGCGCACAGGCATGCGCCCGAGATTGCGCACGCGCTCGGCTTTCCGGTCACGTTCGTCCCGCACCTCGTTCCGCTCCGCCGCGGGCTCGTCACCACGTGCTACCTGGCGGCGTCCGAGGATCCGCGGCCGCTGCTCGAGGCGGCGTACGCGGGCTCCCACGTCGTCGAGGTGATCGACTCGGTGCCGGATCTGGCCCGCGTCCAGGGCGCGGACGCTGCCGAGGTCGCCGCATTCGAGGACGAGGCGACCGGCCGGTGGATCGTGATCTGCGCACTCGACAACCTCGGCAAGGGCGCTGCCGGCCAGGCGGTCCAGAACGCCAACCTCGCGCTCGGGCTCGAGGAGACGGCCGGGCTGCGACTGAGCGGGGTACTCGTCTGATGGCTGTCGCCGTCGCCCGCCTCGAGACCGCGAGCGGCGCGGTCACCGCCGCGAAGGGGTTCGTCGCCGCCGCCGTCCACGCCGGGATCCGCCGGACGAAGGCCGACCTGGCCGTCGTCCGCTCGATGGTTCCCGCCGTCGGCGCCGCGATGTTCACGGTCAACCGCGTCCAGGCCGCTCCGGTGCTCGTGTCGAGGGCGCACCTGGCGCGGGCCGAGCCCCAGGCGGTCGTGATCAACTCCGGCGTCGCCAATGCCGCCACCGGCAAGCAGGGCGAGCGCGACGCAGTCGCGACCGCAGCCCACGCGGGCGGCTTGCTCGGCCTCGACCCCGAGCAGGTGCTCGTCCTCTCGACCGGCGTGATCGGCCCGAGGCTGCCGATGGAGCGGCTGCTCTCCGGGCTCGACGAGCTCGTGCCGGCGCTCGCGGCCGGCGGGGGTGCCGGCGCGGCGGAGGCGATCCTGACCACCGACACCCGTGCGAAGGAAGCGGTCGTCTCGCGGAGCGGCTTCACCGTCGGCGGGATGGCGAAGGGCGCCGGGATGATCCATCCGCGACTGGCGACGATGCTGGCCGTCGTCACCAGCGACTACCCGCTGAACACGAGCGGAGCGCACGCCTTTCTCAGGCGCGCGGTCGGCGAGAGCTTCAACCGGATCTCGGTCGACGGGGAGTGCTCGACGAACGACGCGGTGGTCCTGCTCGCCAACGGCGCGAGCGGAATCGAGCGGACACCGGACACCGACCGCGCCTTCGCGGCGGCGCTCGGCGAGGTGTGCGCGGACCTCTCGCGGCAGATCGTCCTCGACGGCGAGGGCGCGACGGTGTTGCTCGAGATCGAGGTCTCGGGCGCAGCCAGCCCCGGGGAGGCCGATGCGGTCGCGCGGCGGATCGCTACCTCGCCGCTCGTGAAGACTGCGGCGTTCGGCCGCGATCCGAACTGGGGGCGGATCCTCGCGGCCGCCGGCTCCGCGTTCTGCGGCGGCGGGTTCGCACAGGTCGACGTCGACCGGCTGACGTTGCGCATCAACGGGGCCGTCGTCTTCGCGGCGGGCGAGCCGACCGGCGCCGGGGTCGACCTCGAAGGGGCGGTCTGCCGGATCGAGCTCGACCTCGGGCTCGGGAGCGCCAGAGCCGGCTACCTCGCCTCCGACCTGACGTACGACTACGTCCGGATCAACGCGGAGTACACGACGTGATCGTCGTCAAGTGCGGCGGCGCCGTCGTCGGGACCGGTCTCCTCGACGTGCTCGCGGTCGCAGCCGGCGGACCGGTCCTGGTCGTGCACGGCGCGGGACCGCAGATCTCGGCCGAGCTCGAGCGGCGCGGTCTCCCCGTCTCGTTCGTGCGCGGACGAAGGGTGACCGACGCGGCGGCGCTCGCGGTCGTTCGTCAGGCGCTGCTCGGCGTCAACGCTCAGCTTTGCGCCGCGATCGGGCCGAGCGCGGTCGGGTTGGCCGGCGACGAGATCGGGCTCCGCGCAGTGCCCGTGCCCGCGCTCGGGCTCGTCGGCGATCCGATCCCCAGCCGGCCCCGGGCCGTGCTGGACGTGCTCGCGGCCGGCCGGATCCCCGTCGTCGCCCCGATCGCGGAGGGGCCGCTGAACGTGAACGCCGACGAGGCCGCCGCCGCGCTCGCGGTCGGTCTGGGAGCCGATCTGGTCGTCTTCCTCAGCGACGTCCCCGGCGTGCTCCACGGCGGGCTGCTCGAGCGGATCGAGGCGGACGAGGCCCTGCGGCTGCTCGACGACGGGACGTTTCAGGGCGGGATCGTGCCGAAGCTCCGAGCGGCCGTGCTGGCCGCGCGCCGCGGCGCGCAGGTCGAGATCGGCGCGACCGAGGTGGTCGCTTGACCATCGCCACGTCCTCGCCGGTCCTGCCGACCTACGCGCGCGCCGACGTCACGCTCGTCGAGGGCGACGGCGCCTGGCTCACCGCCGACGACGGGCGCCGGTTCCTCGACTTCGCGGCCGGGATCGCCGTCGTCGGCATCGGCCATCGACACCCGCAGCCGCTCGCCGCCGCGCACGCGCAGCTCGACCGGCTCTGGCACGTGTCGAACCTCTACTGGACAGAGCCGATGGCCCGCCTGGCGGAGCTCCTCTCGGAGCGGTTCGGCGGCGCGCAGGCGTTCTTCTGCAACTCGGGCGGGGAGGCGATCGAGGCTGCGCTCAAGTACGCGCGCAGGGCGACCGGGCGGCCGGGGGTCGTCGCGCTCGAAGGCTCCTTCCACGGGCGCACGATGGGTGCGCTCTCCGTCACCGGCCAGCCGGGCAAGCGGGAGGCGTTCGAGCCTCTCCTCCCCGGAGTCTCGTTCGCACGCCTGAACGACACATCGTCGCTCCAGGCGGCGGTCGGCTCCGACACGGGCCTGATCATCGTCGAGCCCGTGCAGGGCGAAGGCGGCGTCCTGCCCGTCGAGCCCGAGTTCCTCTCGACCGCCGCCGAGCTGGCTGCTTCGGTCGGGGCGCTGCTCTGCCTCGACGAGGTGCAGACGGGCGTCGGGCGCACCGGCACGTTCTTCGCACACGAGCAGCTCGGAGTGCGTCCACAGCTGGTCACGCTCGCGAAGGCGCTCGCGAACGGCCTGCCGGTCGGCGCACTGCTCGTCGCCGACGAGGCGGCGGGCGCCTTCGTCCCCGGCGACCACGCGTCCACCTTCGGCGGCAACCCGGTCGTCTGCGCCGCCGCCTGCGCCGTCGTCGAGGCGGTGGACGAGGCGCTGCTCGAGAACGTCCGCGACCGGAGCGCACAGCTCGCCGAAGCGCTGCCCGTGCGCGGGTCCGGGCTCCTGCTCGCCCTCGAGACGATCCGCCCGGCGGGGGCGGTCGTCGACGAGTGCCTCGAACGCGGGCTGCTCGTGACGAGCGCCGGCGAGCACGCCCTCCGGCTCACTCCCCCGCTGACCGTCTCGTCCGACGAGGTCGCCCTTGCCGCGTCGATCCTCCAGGAGGTTCTCCGATGACCGCACACCGCCGGGAGCGCCATGGCGCGATCCTGCGCCTGATCCGCTCCCGCGAGCTCTCCACCCAGGCCGAGCTCGCCGACGCGCTGCGCGAGGCGGGTCACGACGCCGTCCAGACGACGGTCTCGCGCGACATCGCCGAGCTCGGGCTCGTCAAGGTCCGGGCGGCGAGCGGGCGTCTCGCCTATGCGCAGCGCGGGACCGCCGACCTGGACCGCCTGCACGAGCTCGAGCTCGCGTTCCGGCGCTGGGCGCTCTCGATCGACGCCAACGACTCGCTCGTCGTCGTCTTCACGCCGCGCGGCTTCGCCGCCGCCCTCGCGGAGGCGATCGACGTCGCCAACCACCCGAAGGTGCTCGCCACCGTGGCGGGCGACAACACGATCCTCGTCGTCCCGGTTGCCGGCGTCCGCGCCGCCGCCCTCCGCGACGAGTTCCACGCACACCTCCTGGAAGGAGCAGCTTGAGTCGCTCGCCAATCGCTCGCTCCCGTGGCGGAAACCATGTTTCCCCCACGGACCCCGTTCGTCTACAAGCCGACTCTGATCGGGGAACCTCCCGGTTCCCCCCGGCCCCCTCCCCCGCTCATCGGCCAAAGGTCGGCCCATGAGCAGCAAGACCGCCGTCCTCGCCTACTCGGGCGGGCTCGACACCACGTGCATCATCGCCTGGCTGAAGGAGGAGTACGGCTTCGACGACGTCGTCGCCGTCCTCTGCGACGTCGGCCAGGAGTTCGACCTCGACGAGGCCCGGACGCGCGGGTATGCGGCCGGCGCCGCCGACGTCGTCCTCGTCGACCGCCGGGAGGCGTTCGCGAGCGACCAGGTCGCGAAGGCGCTGCGGACGAATGCGCTCTACGAGGGCAAGTATCCGCTCGTCTCCGCCCTGTCCCGGCCCGTGATCGCGCAGGCGGTCGCCGAGCTCGCGCTCGAGCTCGGTGCCGAGGCTGCGGTTCACGGCTGCACCGGCAAGGGGAACGACCAGCTCCGCTTCGAGCTCGCCTTCCGCGCGAACTACCCGGGTGTGCGCGTGATCGCCCCGCTCCGCGACCACGCGTGGACGCGTGACGAGGAGATCGAGTACGCGCGCTCGCGCGGGATCCCCGTGACGGCGACCGCGGGCTCCCCGTTCTCGGTCGACGAGAACCTGCTCGGCCGCTCGATCGAGGCCGGGATCCTCGAGGATCCGTGGGAGGCTCCGCCGGAGGAGGCGTTCCTCCTCACGCAGGACCCAGACCACGCGCCGCCGCCGGCCGAGGTCGTGATCGGCTTCGACGCCGGCCTGCCCGCCTCGCTGGACGGGGAGCCGCTTCCCCTCCACGAGCTGATCGCAACCCTCAACCGCAGGGCCGGCGCGTACGGGATCGGGCGGATCGACATGATCGAGAGCCGCGCGGTCGGGATCAAGAGCCGCGAGCTCTACGAGGCGCCCGCGGCGATGACGCTGATTGCCGCGCACAGGGCGCTCGAGGACATCGTGCTGACGAGAGCCGAGCTGGAGACGAAGCGCTGGATCGAGGATCGCTGGGCGCGGACGGTGTACGACGGGCTCTGGTTCAGCCCCGTGCGCGAGGCGCTCGACGCGTTCGTCGGCGCGACCCAGGAGCTCGTCACGGGCGACGTCCGGGTCGAGCTCCGGCCGGCTGCGGCGGTCGTCAACGGGCGTCGCTCCGAGCACGCGCTCTACGCCGAGGCGCTCGCCTCCTACGCAACGGGAGAGACGTTCCCTCACGAGGCCGCGGAAGGCTTCATCCGGCTCGCGTCGCTCGAGGCCGAGCTGGCCGCCGCGCGCGTTCGGGGGGTCGCCGTCTCGTGACGCTCTGGGCGGGACGGGTCGAGGGGCAGCTGGCGCCCGAGGTCTGGGAGCTCGTCAGGGCCGACGATGCCGAGCTCTTCCCCTACGACTGCGAGGGCACACGAATCCATGCCGACCGGCTTTTCGCGGCAGGGCTTCTGACCGCGGACGAACACGCCGAGGTCGGAGCTCGACTGACGGCTATCGCGCAGGAGGGCTCCGCCCTCCTGCGCGACTCGGACGAGGACGTGCACACCGCGATCGAGCGCCTGCTCGGCGAGGTCGGCCGGAAGATCCACGCCGGCCGGTCGCGTAACGACCAGGTCGTGACCGCCTTCCGGCTCTGGACGCTGGACGCCTGCGCCGAGGCCCGGGCCCGGATCGCAGCGCTCGCCGCCGTCGTCCTCGACCGGGCGGAGGAGGGAGCCGAGACCGCGATGCCGGGCTACACGCATCTCCAGCGGGCGCAGCCGGTCACGCTGGGCCACCACCTGCTCGCCTGGGTGGAGATGCTCGATCGTGACCGGGACCGGTTCTCGCTGGCGGCGGACCACGCCGCATCCTCGCCGCTCGGAGCAGGCGCGCTCGCCGGGACGACGCTGCCGCTTCCGAAGGTGCGCAACTCGCTCGACTCGGTCGCCGACCGCGACTTCGCTCTCGACTACCTCTACGCGTGCGCCGCGCTCTTCGTCCACCTCTCGCGCATCGGCGAGGAGCTCGTCCTGTGGACGACGGCGGAGTTCGGGTTCGCGCGCCTCCCGGAATCCGCGGCCACGGGCTCGTCGATGATGCCCCAGAAGCTGAACCCGGACGTCGCCGAGCTGGCGCGTGGGAAGGCGGGGACGGCGATCGGCCGCCTGGCCGGCCTGCTCGCGACGGTGAAGGGGCTTCCGCTCGCGTACAACTCCGATCTGAGCGAGGACAAGCCGGCCGCATTCGCCGCGCGGCGCGACGTCCGACGTGTCCTCGCGGCGCTCGCTGCGCTGATCCGCGACCTGTGCTTCGTCGACGACCGGCTCGAGGAGGCCGCGGCCGATCCGGGCCTCCTCGCGACCGATGCCGCCGAGGCGCTCGTCGCGGAGGGCGTCCCGTTCCGGGACGCGCACGAGCAGGTCGCCCGGGCCGTCCGCGAGGGCACGTTCGACCCCGACTCGACCGCTGCGGAGAGCGTTGCGGCGCGGCTCGGCGACGTGCGCGCCGCGGTCGCGTCGGGCCGGTTGCGCTTCGACCTTCAGGGACAGGCTTAGGCCTGTCCCTCCTCGGCCGTGGCGAGAGCCTCGGCGAGCTCGAGCCGCCCCGTCCAGATCGCGCTCCCGACGACGGCGCCCTCGCACCCGAGCGCGCGGAGCGCCACGAGGTCGTCGAGCGACGAGATCCCACCGGCGGCGATCACGGGGACGCCGGCGGCGCGGACGTCCTCCAGCAGCCCCAGATCGGGCCCGGCCAGCGAGCCGTCCCGGCGGGTGCTCGTCACGAGGAGACGGGCGACGCCGGCCGCCGCACACTGCCCGGCGAACTCGCCGGCGCTCAGCGCCGACGTGCTGGTCCAGCCTTCCGTGACGACGCGGCCGTCTCGGGTGTCGACCGCGACGACCAGCCGGTCGCCGAACAGGTTCGTCAGCCGCTCGAGGTCGCCGAGCGCCGCCGTTCCGACGATCGCCCGGGCTGCGCCCGCGTCGAGAGCATCCTGGACCGCCGCCGGCTCGCGGAGCCCGCCGCCGGCCTGCACAGGGACTCCGGCCCGGGCGACCAGCCGCACCAGGCCCGGTGTCGGGACGCCGGAGAAGGCTCCGTCCAGGTCGACCAGATGCAGCCACGTCGCTCCGGCCGCGGAGAAACGGAGCGCGGCCGCCAAGGGGTCGCCGCCTTCGACCGTCACGTGCTCGCGCCGACCCTCCGCGAGCCGTACGCAGCGGCCGTCGAGGACGTCGATCGCCGGGTAGACGGTGAATCCTTCCATACTGCTATATTAGCATGCTAACATGCTTAAAGTGAGCACCACCGCACAGGAGCCGCGACATGGGGTCGAGGACGTGGCCGGCCTCGACGAGCTCGCCGACGCGTTGCTCACGCTCCGGTCCCGGGACGAGGCGGTGCGGTTTCTCCGCGATCTCTGCACGCTCGGCGAGCTCGGCGCGCTGGCGCACCGGTGGCAGGTGGTCCGACTCCTCGACGAGGGCCGGCCGTACCTGGAGATCGCCGAGCGGGTGCACACCAGCACGGCGACGGTCACCCGCGTCGCGCAGTGGCTCCGGCACGGCGCCGGCGGCTACGAGCTGGTCCTGCGCCGCACCCGCTAGGAGCGGACGGTGAGCGCGGCCGTGGACGGGCGGCTGCTCGTTGCCGTCCCGTCGAAGGGGAGGATGGCGCGGCCCGCGCTCGAGCTCCTCGCAGCCGCGGGGCTGCGCTTCGAGGCGGGGGAGCGCGCGCTCCACGTTCCCTGCCAGAACGCCCCCGTCGACCTGCTGCTGGTGCGGCCGCACGACATCCCCGAATACGTGCAGGACGGTGTCGTCCACGCCGGGATCACGGGCGCGAACCTCGTCGCCGAGGCCCGGGCCAACGTCTCCTCGCTCGCCGACCTCGGGTTCGCGCGATGCACGCTCGAGGCCGCCGTGCCGGCACCGGCGCCCCAGCAGTCCCTGACCGACCTCGACGGGCTGAGGGTGGCGACCGCCTACCCCGTCTCGACCGCGGCCGCGCTCGTCGAGCTCGGGGTCGAGGCCGAGCTCGTCACGGTCTCGGGCTCGGTCGAGGCCGCGCCGAGGCTCGGGCTGTCCGAGGCGGTCGTCGACCTCGTCTCGACGGGATCGACCGCGAGCGTCAACGGGCTCAGGCGAATCGGACGCCTGCTCGCCTCCGAGGCGGTCCTGATCGCGAACCGTGGGGCGCTCGACGAGCGGCGCGAGACGGTGGAGCGACTCGAGCTGATGATCCGCGGTGTCGTCGCCGCCCGGCGCCGCCGGTACCTGATGCTGAACGCGGCAGAGGCGGACCTGCCCGCGATCCGCGACCTCCTTCCGGGGCTCGGCGCGCCATCGGTACTCGCGCTTGCCGCACCCGGACAGATCGCGGTCCACGCCGCCGTCGACGCCGACGACATCTGGGATCTCCTGCCGCCGCTGAAGGCGGCCGGCGCGTCGTCGATCCTCGTCGTCCCGGTCGAGCGGCTCGTGCCGTGAGGGGCATCGCGCTCTCCCGAGCATTCCTGCAGGTCGCGGAGATCGCCGACGACGTCCGCGCGCGGGGGGACGCGGCCGTCCTCGACTGGTCGGAGCGGCTCGGCGACGGGAGGCCGGCGCTGCGCGTGCCGGCGGAGGCGATCGGCGGGGCCGCGATCGACGAGCGCACCCTCTCCGCCGTTCGCAGGCTCGCCTCTGCGGTCGAGGCCGTGCACGCCGTGCAGCGCCCGGCGGACACCTCGGTCTCGCCTGCGCGCGGCCTCCTCGTCGAGCGAAGGTTCGTCCCGATCGATTCCGTCGGGATCTACGTTCCGGCGGGGCTCGTCTCGTCTCTCGTGATGACCGCTGTTCCGGCGCGGGTCGCCGGCGTGCCGCGGATCGCCGTCGCGACCCCGACTCCCTCGGGCTCGCTGCTCGCCGTCGCCCGCGAGCTCGGCCTCGACGAGGTGTACGCGATCGGCGGAGCGCAGGCGGTCGCGGCGCTCGCGTACGGGACCGAAACCGTCTCGCCCGTCGCCAAGGTCGTCGGTCCGGGCAACCGTTGGGTGACGGCGGCGAAGCTGCTCGTCTCCGGCTCCGTCGCGATCGACCTGCCCGCCGGGCCGAGCGAGGTGGTCGTGATCGCCGACGGTTCGGCCGACCCGGACGAGTGTGCGGCCGACCTGCTCGCCCAGGCCGAGCACGGCGGCGACAGCGAGGCGATCCTGCTCGCGACGTGCCCTTCACTGGCGGCTGCGGTCGCCGCTCGTGTCGACGGGCGCGTCCGGGTCGAGACGCTCGCCTCGCTCGACGACGCGCTCGCCCGGGCGAACGACTACGCGCCCGAGCACCTCGAGCTGCTGGTCACCGATCCCGAGGCCGCTGTCGCCGGAGTGCGGAACGCCGGCTCGGTCTTCCTCGGCACGACTGCGGTGCTCGGCGACTACGCGGTCGGCGCGAACCACGTGCTCCCCACCGGGGGCCTCGCCCGCGGGACGGGTGGGCTCGGCCTCGAGGCGTTCCTGAAGCCGATCCAGATCATCAGGGCCTCCCCGGCCGGGCTGGCCGGCGTCAGGGAGACCGTCGAGGCGCTTGCCGAGCTGGAGCACCTGCCTCTTCACGCAGCATCGGTCGCGGCCCGACGATGAACGTCCGTGCGCTTCCCGACGGCTTCACGCCGTACGTCTGGGCTCCTTCGGTCGAGGAGGTCGCCTCGCGACAGGGACTTTCCCCGGCGCAGGTGATCCGCTTCGATGCCAACGTCCCGCCCTTGCCGGGCGTCCCCCGGGTGCCGCTCGGCGAGAGCTTCGCCCGCGTGAACGAGTATCCGGACGGCACCTACCGGGACCTCCGCGAGGCGGCCGCCGCCTACGCGGGCGTGTCGGCGGAGCAGGTCGTCGTCGGGGCCGGGGCGGACGGCCTGATCGGCCTGGCGGCCCGGACGTTCCTGGGGCCCGGACGGCGTGCGTGCGTCCGTCGCCTCACCTATCCGCTGTATGCGATCGCGAGCGGAGTCGAGGGTGCAGAGGTCGTCGACGACCCGGACTGTGCGGACCTCGTCTGGGTCTGCAACCCGAACAACCCGACCGGTGAGCTCGTCGACCCCGTCGAGGTGGCCGCGCTGGCACGCTCGCTCCCCGGCGCATCGGTCGTCGTCGACGAGGCCTATGCCGAGTACGCGGGCGCGAGCGTGATCCCGCTGATCGCCGACGCGCCGAACCTCGTCGCGCTGCGCACGCTCTCGAAAGCGTTCGGCTTCGCCGGATTGCGCGTGGGGTACGCAATCGCGTCCCCGGAGGTCGCCCGCGAGCTGAACCGGCGGCGAGAGCCGGCGCCCGTCGCCGCGCCCGCCGCCCGCATCGGCGCGGCGGCGCTCCGGAACCCGCGGCTCGACGTCGAGCAGACGGTCGCCGAGCGCGAGCGAATGCGGGCGGCGCTGACGGAGGCCTGCTACGACACCCCGCCCTCCCACGCCAACTTCGTCCTCGTCCGCGTCGAGGACGCAGAGCGGCACGCCGACGCGCTCGAGGCGCAGGGGCTCGTCGTTCGCCGGTTCTCCGCCGCGATCAGGATCACGGTCCGGCTGGCGAGCGAGAACGACCTGATCCTCTCGGCGCTCGGCGCGACCGCCGAGCCCGCTCCGACGCGCTCGGCGCTGGTCGTCCGGACGACGGCCGAGACGACGTGTCGGATCTCGCTCACGCTCGACGGGCTGGGTCGCGCGAGGGTGGCGACGGGGATCGGCTTCCTCGACCACCTGCTCGAGCAGCTCGCCTTCCACGGCGGCCTCGATCTCGAGGTCGTGGCCGGCGGCGACGTCGCCGTCGACGAGCACCACACGGTCGAGGACGTGCTCGCCGCGCTCGGCGAGGCGCTCGCCTCCGCCCTCGACGGTCGATCCGACGTGATGCGCTACGGCGCCGCGACCGTGCCGATGGACGAGGCGCGGGCGACGGCCGCGGTCGACCTCGTCCGCCGACCTCACGCCGAGATCCGGCTTGCATTCGGCGAGGGCCGGGTCGGCGGGCTGGCGGTCACGTTGCTGGCCCACGCGCTCGAGCGCTTCGCGATGCAGGCGGGTCTGACCCTCCACGTCGAGGCCTCGGGCGCCGACGATCACCACGTCGCCGAGGCGGCCTTCAAGGCGCTCGGCCGGGCGCTTCGAGAAGCCTGCGCGACGAACGGCGCTGCGCGCGGGTCGACGAGGGGCGCGCTGTGAGGGTCGTCCTGGCCGACTACGGGGCGGGCAATCTGAGCAGCGTCTGCTCGGCGCTCGCCCGCGCGGGGGCCGAGCCGGTGGTTTCGGCCGATCCGGCGGAGGTCGAGACGGCGCCGCTCGCGATCGTGGCGGGTGTCGGCAACGCGGAGCGTGCCGCGGCCCGACTCGACGCGACCGGCCTCGCCGAGGCCCTGCGCGGGCGTGCGCGGGCCGCCCGCCCGCTGCTCGGGATCTGCCTGGGGATGCAGCTCCTGTTCGAAGAGAGCGAGGAGGGGGCCGTGGGGCTCGGCCTCCTCCGCGGCTCGGTGGTGCGCCTCCGGGCCGGCCGCGTGCCGCACATGGGCTGGAACACGCTTCGGCTGATGGCGCCCTCGTCGCTCCTCGACGGCCTCGAGGGCGAGGACGTGTACTTTGCGCACTCGTTCGCCTGCCTTCCGGCGGACGCCGTCTCGGTGGCGGAGGTCGACCACGCCGGGCCAGTGGCCGCCGCGGTCGAAGCCGGGCCGGTTGCCGGCGTGCAGTTCCATCCCGAGCGGAGCGGTCCGGCGGGCGCCCGCGTGATCCGGAACGCACTGGCATGGTCAAGAAGCGCGTGATCCCCTGCCTAGACGTCGCGGGGGGACGCGTCGTGAAGGGCGTTCGCTTCGATCGCCTTCGCGACGTCGGCGACCCGGTCGGGCTCGCGACGCGCTACTCGAGCCTGGGGGCCGACGAGCTCGTCTTCCTCGACGTGACCGCCTCGATCGAGGGCCGCCGTCCCCTGCTGGCACTGGTCGAGCGGGCGGCGGCCGAGCTCGAGATCCCGTTCACCGTCGGCGGCGGCGTCGCCGGGCTCGGCGATGCCCGCGACCTGCTGCGCGCAGGCGCCGACAAGGTCGCGGTCAACAGGGCGGCCGTCGACGACCCGGGGCTCCTGTCCGAGCTGGCCGGGGACTTCGGCGCCCAGGCGGTCGTCTGTGCGATCGACGCTCGCGCGGGCGAGGTCATCACACACGGGGGGCGCGAGCCGCGTGGGCTGGACGCCGTCGCCTGGGCCGAGGAGGCGGTCGAGCGGGGCGCGGGAGAGATCCTGCTCACCTCCATCGACGCGGACGGCACGCGTGAGGGCTACGACCTCGAGCTGACCGCCGCCGCCGCCGCCCGGGTGACCGTGCCCGTGATCGCCTCCGGTGGGGCGGGCACGACGCAGCACCTGGCCGACGCGTTCGGCGCAGGAGCAGAGGCCGCGCTCGTCGCCTCGATCGTCCACGAGCGCCCCGAGCGCCTGCCCGAGCTGAAGCGCGACCTCCGGGAGGCCGGGTGGCCGATCCGAAGCTGACCGGGCCGGACCTGACGCCGGCGATCGTCCAGGACGCCGATGACGGGCGGGTGCTGATGCTCGCGTGGATGGACGCCCAAGCGTTACGACTGACGCGCGAGACCGGCGAGGCCTGGTTCTGGAGCCGCTCGCGGCGCGAGCTCTGGCACAAGGGCAAGAGCTCCGGAAGTACGCTCGCCCTGGTCGAGCTCAGAGACGACTGCGACGGCGACGCGGTGCTCGTGCGCGTGCGACCGGCCGGTCCCGTCTGCCACACCGGCTCGCGCTCCTGCTTCGCACCCTGGCTGTGGCACCGCGTTGCAGAGCGTGCGAAGGAGCGTCCCGAGGGCTCGTACGTCGCCGGACTGCTCGCCGACGGGGCCGCGGCCTGCGCGCGGAAGGTGGGAGAGGAAGGGCTCGAGGCCGCGCTCGCCGGAGCCGGCGAGGACGACGAGCGGCTCGTGGAGGAGCTCGCCGACCTCTGGTTCCACAGCTACGTCCTGCTCGCCTCCCGCGGCCTCGATCCGGCGGCGGTCGAGGACGAGCTCGCCCGCCGGAGCACCTATCCGGACGGCTCCGGCATCGCCTGATGGGCGACCGCCGCCGCCTTCCGGGCCGGCCGGTGGGAAAGGAGGTGCGAGTGCGCCTCGGGTCCCGTAGCCACCCGGCACCGGGATGTAGAACTCGGGGTAGCCCCACATGCCGTGCTCGTGCACGTCGAGACCTCCCGTCTCGACTTCCGGCGCGGCGCGGATTCCCCAGGCTGGTCGGGTCAGAAGCCAGCCTTACGCTCGACGGCGGCGATGATCGCCTCGAGCGCGAACTCGAAGTCGTCGTCCGTGTCGACGTTGGGGAAGATCTTCATTGCCCCGTGCAGGCGTGGCAGGAGTCCCGGGGGCACCTCGAGCGGAAGAGCGGCAGCTCCAGGAGTTGTTCCAGGCAGACCGCCAGCCTCGAGCACCGCCTGGCCGAAGATGAGGCCGACAAGCGCCCGGTAGGCGTGTATAGATGTGACATCGTCGACGTTGGCCGCATGTAGTGCGTCGAGTGCATTCTCGATTGGCGCCAGCGCAGTCAGAGTTGTCAGGCTCGCTTCTTGCGAGGCCAACACCGCGACGACGGCGGGATGGCGCTGGAACGCGGTCCGCGTGGCACGGGCCAGCCGGCGGAGCCGTTCGACCCAGTGCAGGTCCTGACTCGGGACATCGATCTCGTCGAGGACGAGTTCGGCGAGACCAGACAGAACGGCCGCCTTGTTCGGGACATGGTTGTAGAGCGACATCGCTTCCACGCCAAGCTCGGCCGCGAGCTTGCGCATCGACAGGGCGCCGATTCCTTGCCCGTCCACGAGCTCGAGGGCGGCATCGAGTATGCGCCGTCTCGTGAGCGGCGCTCGGCGGCTGCGGCCTGCTGTCTCTGGTTTGACAACCATCCGACTGCCCAGCTTACGTGATATATTGCCTCACTTACATCGTAAGGCGTTCAGAAGGGGGTGATCCGCATGCTCGTGAAGGTCGGGCGACCCGCTCCTCGTCTTTCCGGAGTTCTCGCTCGGACAGGACCAGCGAGGCTTCGTGCTCGAGTTCCTCGGACGGCGTATCCACGCGCCGCTCGGCCCGGAACGGCTCGCACGGTTGGCGAAGGCGCCGGTCGTGCCCGTGCTCCTTCGACGTGTCGGGCGCGTCGACTACGAGCTCACCTTCGGCAGCCAACTCCACACTCCCGGAGAGCCGCTTCAGGAAGGGGAGCTCACTCGGCGCATAATGGGCACGATCGAGGCGGCCGTGCAGGCGGAGCCGCACCGCTGGTGGTGCTGGGAGATCTTCGAGCAGTTGATGGCGGCTGACCGGGACGCCCAGTCAGTCGGGGATCCGGCGCGCTGACGGAGGCGATCTCCCTGAGCCGACGATCCGCCCAGTCGCGTCGTGGCGCGTCGAGGGCCGTGCATCCGTGCCGGCGTGACCTCTCACTTGCGCTCGTCCTCGCGGCGGCTGGCATGTCGGCGATCGGGGACACCCTGGTCTTCGTCGCGCTGCCGTGGTACGCACTTCAGTCGACGGGCAGCCCTGCACTAACGGGCCTTGTCGGGGCGGCGACCGCCTCCGCCGCCGTGATCGGCGGAATCCTCGGCGGCCCGATCGTCGACCGCCTGGGCTTCTTCCGTTCGAGTGTGGTCGCGGACATCGCAGCCGCCGCGCCGGTCGCGGCGCTCGTGATCGTCGACAGCGTCGCCACGCTCGCCTACTGGCAGCTGATCGCCCTCGCGTTCGCGAGCGCCCTCTTCGACCTGCCGGGATTGTCCGCGCGGCAGAACGTGCTACCGCTGCTCACGGCCGGCGGCTCTGCTGTTGAGTCCGGTCGTGCGACCGGGCTCTACTTCGCGCTCCAGCGGGCAGGATTCATGGTGGGAGCGCCGGTCGCCGGCCTCCTGATGGCCGCGTGGGGGTTCTCCGCCGCCTTGTTACTGAACATCGGGAGCTTCGCGGCCTCCGCGGTGGCCGTCGGTCTGGCGGCAGCTCTCTGCCGGCGGGGCCGCACCCGCCTGCGGGCCGCCGCACCTGCCCCGGCCAATGGGAACGGCTATAGAGCTGAGCTGATGGTCGGGTTCCGGTGCATCCGCTCGAATCCACTGCTTCTGCTGATCGTGTGGGCCGCCATCGTGCTCAGCCTGTTGGACGCGCCGTTCCTTGCTGTCATCCTACCTGTCTACGTAGAGCGGGCCTTCGGAGATTCCGGAAGCTTTGGTCTGCTGGTCGGCGCGTTCGGCGGCGGCATGCTGCTTGGCTCTGTCCTCTACGGGATGGTCGGCCACCGCCTTCCCCGGATGCGTGTGATCGCGCTCACGCTGGCTGTCATCGCCGCCGCGTACCTGACGCTAGCGGCAGTGCGTTCCTTTCCTGGCGCCGTCGCGGCTGTCGCGGTTATGGGTTTGGCGGCGGGGCCAATCAACCCGATCCTCGTCAGCGTGATCCAGCAGCAGGTGCCGGCTCGTCTCGTGGGCAGGGTGATGGCCTCCCTGTTCGCGCTCGTCCTTGCGACCGCACCGATTGGGCGAGCTGGAGCGGGGGCCCTTTTGGCGTGGGTGTCCCCGATCGCGCTCCTGCTCGGCATCGGCGGCGGCTACCTCCTGGTTACGGCCGCACTGCTATCGGCCAGGGCGTTCCGTGCCGCGGACACGAAGGCGGCAGTCCCCGAGGAAGCGCGGGCCGAGCGGGGTTTCTGAACAGCGCTGGCGCTAGGTTGGCGGCGCTGGTAGCTTCTCCGCCAGCATGCTCGCCAGGGGTTGACATAGGGGCGCGAGATCGCGGTCACCACCCGCGTCGTGCCGCCGCGTCCGTTTCTTCGTCCCTCGAGTTCTCAGGAGCATGTGATGTCTGCCGTCGAAGTAACCAACCTGCGCAAGGAGTTCGTCCGCAAGGACGGGCGCAAGCGCACCCGCGTCGCGGCGCTCCAGGGCATCTCCTTCGCCATGGCGCGGGGCGAGTGCATCGCGATCCTCGGTCAGAACGGATCGGGGAAGTCGACGCTCGTTCGCCTGCTCTCGACGCTGCTCCTGCCGGATGGGGGTGACGCGCGCATCTTCGGACACGACATCTCCGAGACGCGGGCGGTCCGCCGGCTCGTCAACCGCGTCTCGGTGGAGGCGTCGTTCTTCAAGAAGATGTCGGCGACCGAGAATCTCGCCTACGCGGCGCGGTTCTACGGGCTGACCCCTCGGGAGACGAAGGAGCGGATCCCCGAGATCCTCGACCGGGTCGGCTTTCCGATCTCGCGCCGCTCGCACGCGATGGAGCACCTCTCGCGCGGGACGCAGCAGAAGGTCGCGCTCGCCCGGGCGCTCCTCACCTCGCCGGTGCTGCTCCTGCTCGACGAGCCGACGACCGGACTCGACCCGCGCTCGAAGCTCGAGGTGCAGGACTTCATCCGCGAGGTGCGGACCGTCCACGACACGACGATCCTGCTCTGCACGCACGACCTGGTCGAGGCGGAGATCCTGGCCGCGCGGATCGGAATCCTCGACGACGGCGCACTCCTCTGCCTCGAGCCCGCCGACGAGATCAAGGAACGCTACGGCGTCGAGACGCTGGAGGAGGCGTTCTTCGCCTCGACCGGCAAGTCGTTCGAGGACGAGTGGAACACCGAGGAAGAGGAGGTGGGCGCCCGATGAGCGCCGCAGCCGCACGAGCTCGTCACGAGCTGATCGGCCTCCTCGGCGTGGTCGAGCGGAACTGGTACCTCGTCAAGCGCTACGCGATGTGGGAGCTGGCGTTCTTCGTCTGGACGATCGCGAACACGCTCTCGATCGTCTTCATCTCGAAGGCGGCGGGGCTCTCCCCTGCGGCCGAGGAGAGGTTGACCACGATCCTCCTGATCGGGGCGGTGATCTGGGCCTACCTCGGGATCATCTTCGAGATCCTCACCGAGACGGTCGCGTGGGAGCGCTGGGAGGGGACGATCGAGTACACGTTCATGGCGCCGCTCTCGCGCCCCGTGCACCTGATCGGGATGGGTCTGTTCGCGATCGCCTACGGGCTCGTTCGGGCATCGCTGATCTTCGGCGTGGTCGCAGCGTTCTTCTCGCTGCACATGCCGACCGCGAACTTCGGCACTGCGCTCGTCCTGCTCTCGGTCGCGTCCGTCTCGTTCGTCGGAATCGGGATGATGACCGCCGTCCTGCCGCTGATCTCACCCGAGAAGGGGACCCAGCTCGGATTCATGGGCCAGGGGATCATGCTCGTCGTCTCCGGGGTCTACTACCCGGTCTCGGTGCTGCCCGGCTGGATGCAGGCGATCTCGACGATCTCGCCGGCGACCTACGCCCTGCGCGGAATCCGGCACGCGATCCTCGAGGGCGCCGGCGTCGGGCAGGTCTGGGGCGACATCTGGCCGCTGCTCGTGATCGGCGTCGTCGCGATCCCGCTCGGGCTCTGGGTGTTTCAGCGCGGTGAGCGCTACGCGAAGAAGCACGGCAAGCTGAAGCGGTCCGGATGATCGGCGTCGCCGCGAGGCTGCACGCCGACGAGGTGCGCACCGACGCGGACCTCGTTCGGCGGCTCCTCGAGCAGCAGTTCCCGGACTGGGCCGGCCTTCCGATCGAGCGTGTTCCTTCCGCCGGCTCCGACCATGTTCTCTATCGCCTCGGCACCGAGCTGGTGGCCCGCCTGCCTCGCAAGAAGGGAGTCGACGCCCAGGTTGACAAGGAGCGGGAATGGCTGCCCCGGCTCGCTTCGAGTCTGCCGGCGGAGCTGCCGGTCCCGATCGCCAGAGGCACTCCCGGCGCCGGCTACCCGTTCTTCTGGTCGGTGTACGGCTGGCTGGAAGGCGAGAACCCGCCGGTGCACGGGGTCGGCAATGCCCGTCTCGCCACCGATCTCGCCCGATTCGTGGACGCTCTGCGGCGCATCGATCCGGCCGGTGGGCCCCCGGCCGGCGAGCAGAACTTCTTCCGGGGCGCGCCCCTCCCGGTGCGCGACGGCCCGGTGCGTACGGCGCTCGCAGAGCTCGACGGAGTGATCGACACCACCGCTGCAGCAGCTGCCTGGGACTGGGGGCTTCGGGTGCGGCCCTGGCCGGGCCCTGCGGTCTGGGTGCACGGAGACCTCACGCCCGAGAACATCCTGGTTCGCGACGGGCGACTCGCCGCCGTCATCGACTTCGGCTGTCTCGGCGTGGGCGATCCCGGCTGTGACCTCATGGTCGCCTGGACGGTCCTGTCCGCCGACGCGCGAGCGGTGTTTCGCGCGGCGTCGGATGTCGACGACGCGACGTGGGAAAGGGGGCGAGGGTGGGCGCTCTCGACGGGGCTGATCGCATTGCCCTACTACAAGGACACGAATCCACCGCGAGCGGCGAACGCTCGCTACCGGATCGACGCGGTGCTTTCCGACCTGAGGCGGTCGGAGTGATCGGCGTCCGCCGCGCAGAGTCCGACGCCGACACTCTCTCGGCATGACTTGCGCGCGCGTAGCGTCGTCGCCGCGTGTCGGCGGGAACGGTCGAGCTGCGCGTGAAGCCTGAGCAGCAGTACTCGGTCAGCGTGATGATGGTCGCGTCGCTGCCGCTCGCCTCGCTCCGGCCGTGAACCCTGTGGACAAGTTGTCCCAGAAACGGTTCAACCCTGGTCTCAGAGACTGGGTTGGAAACGTCACGAGGCTAGACACGGCCCCTTTCGCTCCTCAGCGTCGAGCCCTGATCCGGAAGGCGCGGCTCGCCGAGTACGCGCTCGCCCGGTAGGCGGTCGCCGTCACCCGCATCGAGATCCGGTAGTACCCCGGCGTGAGCCGCACGCGAGGAACCCTGGGGTGGGCGGTCTGGCCGGCCAGCGACCGGCCCCGGACGACGGCGAGCGGCGCTTTCGCCTGGAGCTTCGTGACCCGGATCGTGTAGGCGCAGTCCTCGTTGCACTGCAGGAGGAGCGGCTGGATCCCGATCCTCGGCCCCGGGCGGGTGGCGGGGAAGAAGGAGACGAGCGGCTTGACCGCAAGCAGCGCTGCGCATCCGGTCGGCGCCGAAACGGCCCGCCAGCGTCTCGCGGCGGCGGCGATCGCGGTTCGGCTCGACTTCGCCGTCTTTCCGTCCGCGTAGTAGAGGCCGGACTGCCAGTCGGGCAACTGGGGGCTGTCGATCAGCCGGAAGACGAGGAACGTCCTGACGGTCCGCTGGCAGGCGGCCATCTGCATCGCGAGGGCGTAGTAGCGCGCCTGCGTCCTCTCGTCGACGGGATGCGTCGTCGAGGGCTCGACGCCCGCGTAAAGCCCGGCGAGCGTCTGTGGGACGCGGGTCTCGACCCCGAACTCGGCGTAGACGATCGGCAGCGTCGAGCCCCGCTGTCCCGATCCGTCGAAAGCGCGCGTCAGTACCGACAGGAGCTTTCCGTAGTCCCCGATCGTGATCTCGCGCGACATCAGGTGCTGGTGGGTGGGCGGGATGTCGGAGGAGTCGAGGTACGGATGGATCGCGAGCGCGTCCATGATCGGCTTCGTCCGGCCGCTCTGCCGGTACGCCTTGCCCATGTCGAGGATGAAGTTGACGGGCGAGTGCGTGTCGCGGCCGCTTCCCGGGCGGTCGATCCCGCGGTGCGCGAGCGCGCCGCCGACCACGTCGACCCCCGGTGATGCCCCCTTGAGCGCATCGTAGGTACGCGCCAGCAGGCGCACGTAGGCAGGCGCGGCCACGTCCCTGCCCCCGGCGCCGAACTGCGGGAACCAGAACCGGTTGAGGTTCGGCTCGTTGCCGACGATCACGTGCTCGACCTCCGGAAGCCGCCTGATCAGCCACGCCGCCCACTGCGCGAACGTCGCCTGGTCGTCGGCGGTCAGGGGCGTCTGCGAGCTTCCGTCCGGGTAGAGCGTCAGATACACGTCCGCGCCGGCCCGCTCGGCGGTAGCGATCCCGTACCGGAAGTCGGCGAGGAGGTCGAGGTCGAGGTCGGTCTGGCCGCGCTTCCAGGTCAGCGTCACCCGCGCGGCCTGGTTGAGCGACGCGGCGCGCATGGCGGCGACCGTGCCGGGGACGAGCGACCGCGTCAGGAGCTCTGGGACGACGGCCCCGATCCGAAGCGGCGGCCTGGCGTGGGCAACCGGCACGGCGAGCGCCGCGACCGCAGCAGCAATCAGGCCCCAGCGCCGCATACCCACGTCTTGCCCGGCCGCCGGCTAGGGCGCCCGGTAGTTCGGTCGCACACCGGCCTCGCGGAAGCCGGCGCGGACGATGTTGCGGTACGAGCTCGAGGGGCGTCCCTCCTCGAGCTCACCCGTCTCGGTAATCACGATCGAGCATCCCTGCTGGCGAGCATCCTCGATGCGGGCGGCGAGGATCGCGCTCTGCGCGCCGCGGCCACGGTACGCCGGCAGGGTGGCGCCGAAGCCGAGCCAGCCGGCCGTCTGGTGCACGAACAGGGCGCCCGCCCCGGCCGGCGCCTCCCCGTCGTACGCCACGAAGCACGACCAGCCCGGGCGCCCGACGACGTTGGCTGCGAGCGGCGCCGTCCACTCCGGCAGGTCGTAGCCGCCGACCACGACGCTCGCGAAGTCCCCGGCGCGTTGCGGCTCGACCCGCACGACGTCGAGGTCGCTCCGGGCCTGTCGCGGGCCGACGCCGCGGGAGAACTTCATCCAGCCGTAGTCCCGGACGAATCCGCGCTCCTCGAGCGTCGATTCGAGCCCCTGCGAATCCGAGATCCACCACTTCGTATCACCGTAGAAGGCGGCGATCTCGTCCAGGGCGTCCGCGGTCGTGAGCCCGACGACACGGTTGAAGAGCCGCCCGGGAAGGCGGCGAACGGCGAGGCAGGTTGCGTCCCCGATCCGGGCGACGTCGCAGAGCTCGGGAGAGGCGCGGAAGGCGTCCGTGTACGCGGCGTGCTCGGCGCTCTCCAGGTCTGGAGCCATGCCGACACCCTACTGCGCTATGCTGGGAGTCGTCCGCAGGCGATGTCGCCTCGGGTGCGGGCCCTGTTGTTCAGGGGCGATGCCGCGCTCGGGGCTTTTTCATTTTCAGGAGGGAAGATGGCACAGGTGCAGTCGAAGAACAGGGCGACGTCGAGCGAGGAGATCCGGCAGCAGGTGCTCGCCCGGTGCAAGACGGAAGGCATCGAGTCGATGCTCCTCTGGTTCACCGATCTCGAGGGACACCTGAAGAGCTTCGCGATCACCCCCGACGAGCTCGAAGGCGCGCTCGACGACGGGATGGGCTTCGACGGCTCGTCGATCACGGGCTTCAACGCGATCGAGGAGTCGGACATGGTCGCGATCCCCGATCCCGACACGTTCGTGGTCATGCCGTGGCGGTCGGGCGAGTCCAAGGTCGGACGGATGATCTGCGACGTCGTCACGCCTGACGGAAAGCCGTACGAGGGCGACCCGCGGTACGTTCTCCGGTGCGCGCTCGACCGGATGCACGAGGCAGGCTTCGACACGTTCAACATCGGCCCCGAGCTCGAGTACTTCCTGTTCAAGGACGCGGAGGGGACGGAGACGCTCGACGAGGGCGGCTACTTCGCGATGACGACGCAGGACGCCGCGACCGAGCTGCGCAACGAGACGATCCAGGCGCTCGAGAAGGTCGGGATCCCGATCGAGTACCACCACCACGAGGTCGGGCCGTCCCAGCACGAGATCGACATGCGGTTCGCGCCGGCGCTCGACATGGCCGACCATACGCTGACCTACCGACTCGTCGTCAAGGAGATCGCGGCGAAGAACGGCGTCTACGCGACCTTCATGCCGAAGCCGATCTTCGGCGAGAACGGCTCGGGCATGCACACCCACATGTCGCTCTTCGCCGATGGGCGGAACGCCTTCTTCGACGAGGCCGACGGGTGGCACCTGTCCCAGGTCGCCAAGGCCTTCATCGCCGGGCAGCTTCGTCACGCGCGTGAGATCTCGGCCGTGTTCGCGCAGTGGGTGAACTCGTACAAGCGGCTCGTCCCGGGCTACGAGGCGCCGGTCTACGTCGCGTGGTCGCGGAGGAACCGCTCCGCCCTGATCCGGATCCCGCTCTACAAGCCCGGCTCCGAGCAGGCGACCCGCGCCGAGATCCGCTGCCCGGATCCCGCCTGCAATCCGTACCTGACCTTCGCAGCGCTCCTGCATGCGGGGCTCGAAGGAATCGAGCAGGGCTACGAGCTCCCCGACCCGATGGAGACGAACCTCTACCACCTGACCGCCGAGCAGCGGCGCGAGCGCGGCATCGTCGCGCTGCCGGAGACGCTCGGTGAGGCGATCGACGAGCTGTCGCAGTCCGCCCTCGCGCGCAAGGCGCTCGGCCCGCACATCTTCGACCGCTACGTCGAGATCAAGCGCAAGGAATGGGACGAGTACCGCGTCCAGCTCACCGAGTGGGAGCTCGAGCGGTATCTGAAGGCGCTGTAGCGGAACGGCCCCACCCTGTCCGAAACGGACAAGGTGCGGCTCCCACTCCGCTGGTCTAAAATACGTCTACGCCTCACCACCCTGCGGCGGTGAGGCTGACTGACGGCCGACTGCGAGCTGCGTTCATGCGCGGCTCGCGGTCGTTTTCCGGCTGCACACGAGACCGGCTTCTGTCCAGGGGACAGCCTTCAGCGTCGCGAGTTCGCCCGGTCCAGCCAAGGAGGCGCGCGCCCCTCCGCGCTCCTCCCGGACGCCTCGAAAGGTCTAGCCGAAGCTCTGGATCGACTCGCGCACGAGCCGGAGCCCGATCACGCCGCTGCGGCCGTCGATCGCCTTGATCGCGTCGGTCGGCACGATCCGCCTGCGGCGCAGGAAGCCGGAGCGAACGGCGAGCGCGTCGGGAACGTCGGGCGAGGTGCCGTACATCGGTGCCTCCACCCGGCCGACGACGCGTCCCTTCGCGTCTGCGACCAGATACCCGGTGATCGCGGTCAGGTCGACGGCTGCGGCTGCCGAGCTCATCGCCTGAAACCTATGCAGCGCGTGCGTCGAAAAAACATGCGTTCGGTAAAGGTTCTGTTAGCGAGCGCTTGTTTCCCACACCGGCCGACGGTGCCTACCCGACGGGCTTGCCGGCCATGAACACGATCACGCTGACGAGGGCGGCGAGCACGAGCGCGGGCAGGTAGGTGGCGAGCGCCGCCTGCCACCCGCCCGGCCGGCCCGAGCGCGTTCGACGGAGAACCCAGAACTGGAGCAGCGTCAACAGCACGCCGCCGACGATCAGGGCAGCGTCGGTGATCGCGAAGCCGGCCGAGAGCCAGTCGGGATCGCCGTGCTCGTACTCGCGGCCCGCGAGCACGTCGCCGAGCACGTGGACGGCGATGAAGGACGGGAGAACGACGACCAGGTTCGTACGGAAGGCGATCGCCCGGAGCAGCGGCACCTGGTTGGGCCGCGCCCTCCGCCCGGCGGCGAGCGACACGAGGACGACGGTGGCCACGCCGCCGACGAGCGCAAACGCGGCCAGCAGGTGGCCGAAGAGCAGCCAGTTCCAGTCATCCGGTCTGACGACGGCGATCATCAGGTCCCCGGCTTGAAGACCATCAGGACGAGGATCGCGAGCACCGCTGCGAAGCTGAGGTAGCTGAACAAGAGAGCCTGCCGGTCGCCGACCGCCCGGTGGAGCTCGGGACTGGGACGGTCGCCGTCTGCGGCGAGGCGTTCTGCCAGCTCACGTGCCTCGCGGAGCGGTCGACCGCCTCTCGCGCCCAGCGCGCCGGCGGCGACCCAGAGGACGATCGCGGCGATCACCCAACCCTCGCCGAACCCGTAGCCGGCGTCGTCTGCCAGCCAGAGTCCGAGACCGAGGGTTCCGATCATGCCGATCCCGACCGCGATCACCGCCGGCTGCACGAGGCCGAGGAGGAGCGTGACCTCGCTCGGGCGCACGCGGCGCGCCGCGGCCGCCTGGAGGATGCCCGCGACCACCGATCCCGACAGGAGCAGGAACGCGGCGAGGATGTGGAAGAGGAGCAGCCAGTCGTACGTCGTCACGCGGGAGAAGCCTAAGCCAACTCCGGCCTACAATCGGTCGGGTGGATGCGCCCGAGCGGCACCTGCGGCTCATGACGGAGACGATCGCCGCCGTCAACTCGACGCTCGACCTGCAGGAGGTGCTCGAGCTGGTCGCGAGCAAGGTCGCGGGCGCGCTCGGAACGGACGCATGCTTCGTCTACCTCTACGACGGGCGCGCCGACGAGCTCGTGCTGCGGGCCACGTACGGAACGCGCGTGGAGGAGATGACGAGCCGGCCGAAGATGCGCCCCGGCGAGGGAATCACCGGGGTGGCGGCGGCCGAGCGCTCTCCCGTGATGATTCCCAAGGGGGCGGACCTCGACCCACGGTTCAAGCGCTTCCCGAACCTGCCGGAGGAGGAGTACGAGTCGATTCTCGCCGTGCCGATCCTGGCCCGCGAGAAGCTGGAGGGCGCTCTGAACGTGCGCACGCGCGAGCCGCGCGCGTTCTCTGCAGCCGAGATCGATCTCCTCCTCGCGATCGCCGCCCAGGTTGGTCAGTCGATCGAGCACGCGAAGCTCTACGCTCAGGCCCAGCGGAGGGTCGAGGAGCTGGAGGCGCTGGCGCGGATCTCCGAGGCCGTGTCCGAGTCGCTGTACCTCGAGGAGTCACTCGAGGCGATCGTCGAGACGACGATGGATGCCGTCTCCGCGACGGGAGCCGCGCTCGTACTCGAAGACGGGAAGATCGCGTGGCCGGGAGGCTGCCCCGGCGCCTACGCGGTGCGAACGGCGCTTCGCTGGAAGCGGCGCCAGATCGGCGAGCTCGTCGCCGACCGGGACACGC
Source organism: Gaiellales bacterium (assembly GCA_038248655.1). Classification (GTDB taxonomy): domain Bacteria; phylum Actinomycetota; class Thermoleophilia; order Gaiellales; family Gaiellaceae; genus DATBLE01. The sequence goes on along the minus strand of JBBRXG010000012.1, from coordinate 15,148 downwards.
CGTTCACCGATGAGGAGCGGCAGCTCCTCGCCTCGATCGCCCATCACGCCGCGGTCGCGCTCGAGCACGGGCGTGCCGTGATGCGCGGGGTGCTCGCCCAGGAGATCCACCACCGGGTCAAGAACAACCTGCAGACGGTCGCGTCTCTCCTCCGGCTCCAGGCGCGCGGAGGCGACGGCGTCGACCCCCGGCGGGCGCTCGACGACTCGGTGAACCGGATCCTGGCGATCGCCGCCGTCCACGAGGTGCTGACCGAGCGTCGCGACGAGAGCGTCGACCTCGGTGAGTTGCTCGAGCGACTGCGGGCGATGCTCGTCCAGGGCCTCGCCGGGGACAAGCGCGTCCTCGCGCGACTCGAGTCCGTGTCGCTCGTCGGCGGGCGGGCGACGGCGCTCGCGCTCCTCTTCAGCGAACTCCTCCAGAACGCGCTCGAGCACGGCGGCGCGACAGTACGGATCGACCTGTCGCAGCGAAACGGAGACGTCGTGCTCGCAATCGCCGACGACGGCGGCGGCATCGACGGGGCCCCGCGGGGGACGGGCCTCTCCATCGTCGAAGCGCTCGTCCGCGACGAGCTCGGCGGCACGCTCACGCTCGCCGACGACGGCGGGCTGCTGGCGGAGGTTGTCTTTCCCGCGTGACGGATCCGCGCGTGCCTCGTAACGGCGTCTGACCCCGATACGAAGCGCGCACACGGCTCTGTGGACGAAGGAGCCCGCATGGTTTCGTGGTGGCGTCGCTCTTCGATCGCGATGTCGTCAGACTCTCGGCATGGGGTCTGACCCCGCAAGGATCCTAATCGCCGAGGACGAGACGATCATCCGCCTCGATCTGCGCGAGCTGCTCGAGCGCGCCGGCTTCCAGGTTTGCGCCGAGGCGAAGGACGGGCTCGAGGCGGTGGAGCTCGCCCGATCGGAGCAGCCCGATCTCGTCGTGCTCGACGTGAAGATGCCGCGGCTGGACGGAATCGAGGCGGCACGTCGGATCCTCCACGAGCGACCGATCCCGATCGTGATGCTGACCGCTTACGGGCAGGATGAGCTCGTCTCGCGCGCGGTCGAGGCCGGCGTGTTCGGCTACCTCGTCAAGCCGTTCCGCGAGACCGATCTGGTGCCGGCGATCGCCGCCGCGCGGGCGCGTCACGAGGAGCTCACAGCGCTGCGCGAAGAGGCGGAGTCGCTGGCCGAGGCGCTCGCGGCGCGAAAGTCGATCGAGCGGGCGAAGGGACTGCTGATGGAGAAGGAGGGGCTGACCGAGCAGGAGGCGTTCGCGCGGCTGCGCCGCGCGAGCCAGCTCGCCGGGCGGCCCTTGAAGGTGGTCGCGGACGCGCTGATCGCGACCTTCGAGAGCTAGAGCGGCGTCTGCTGGTGGACGACGAGCTCCCAGCCGCCGCCGGCGCGCCGGTACACGCTGGTGATCGCGGCGACATACGACTCCTGTCCGCTGCGCTGCGCCTGTGCGGTGTAGACGAGCGCAGCGACGTCCTCTCCCAGCTCGACCAGCCGTGGGGCGTCGATGGAGAACGTCTCCCAGGGCTCCGCCGAGTCGACCGCCTCGAGCACGCGGTCGGACTCGGCGACCCCCAGCCGGGGAAGACGTGTACGGCGTCCTTCGCGAGGTGCGCCATGTACGCGTCGCGATTGCCCGACGACTGCCAGAACCACCGCTCGAGCTCGAGGAGGTCGTCGATCATGAGGTCAGTAGCCCGATGCCGAGGGCGAGAACGCCTGCGGTGAGCGCAACCGTGCCGCCATAGACGAGGATGAGGAATCGGCTTGGCGCGGTCGTGCCTCGCCCGGAGGCGGCGAGGAAGAAGCCGAGGGGAAAGAGGATCGCCGCCGCCCAGATCCCGTCGCGGGCGAGGACGTCCTGCCAACCGCCGAGTCCGTCGGCGTCGGCCAGCACCTGGGCGAGCAGCGCGAAGACGACAGAGATTCCAGCGTGACCGTGCCCGGCCGCTGCAGCTCGGTCGCCGGCTCTCCCCCGCGGGTCAGCCTCAGGACCATGAAGCCGCCGTACTCGATGGCCAGGACGCTGAGCAGCAAGATGCCCGCCGTCGTCCTGGTCGCGCCGGATAGTACGAGGACAGCGCCCAATCGACTCCTTCCGTTCCGCCTGGAAGGCCGTACCCCTACGCCTCGACTTCAAACAGCTCGGCGACCTCCGGGTCCTTGCCGATCAGGGCGCGGATCTCGGCCGGGAACTCGCCGGGCTCGCCGTCCCACGTCTCGATAACGCCGAAGCGCTCGGTCGTCTCGTCCGAGATCCAGGTCCGCCGCGGGCCGGGCTCGACCCGCGTGCGCAGCTTCTCCAGCGAGGGCTTCGAGTCGGCCAGGTTCGGAGCAGGAGGCGGACGATCACGGCATCGGTACCGCGAGGCTTTCGGTGCCCACCTCGGAGGTCGACGGCTCGTAGCCGGAGCGGGCGAGCAGCTTCATGCCGAGCTGCGCTCGGCGGGCCCGTTCGCGGGACAGGGCGATCGTCGTCGAATCGAGGTGCGAGCCCCCGACAGGACACCCATCGGGAGCGGCCCGGAGGCCGAACTTGACGTAGACCGGGCGGCGACGCGGATCAGCTCCGGGAGCTCGCGCCGGCGCACGACCCCGCCGAGGTTGTCGGGCGCCTCGACGTAGACGTCGAGCATGTGCACTGCTGCGCGGATCGCAGCGACTGGGTGAGGGTGAGGTCGGCGGGCAGGTCGATCGTGCTCGCCCCCCAGGCGACCCGGGTGACCTCGTCGAGCTCCGCGTCGGTGAGGAGGAAGACGCCGCTGCTGGGAGACGCCGCATCTCCCATCCCCACGAGTCGTGACGAAGCGATGACGGTGAAGAGCACGATCCCGCGCTCCGGGTCGTGGATCACGACCGCCGCCGCCTTGCGTAGGATCCGGACAAGGTGGTGGTCGAAGCGCTGTCCGTCTGGCAGTTCGACGTCGACGAGCCAGCGAGACCCAAGTCGCTGTCGTAGAGAAAACGCTCGCCGTGGACGTCCAGCGCACCGCGCCGCCTCTACGCCTGCGCCTGCTGGAAGAGCGTCTCCCAGCGGTCGAGCAGCGATCGGAGCTCGTCACGGGCAGCTCGGTGGGCGGCGAGGAGCTCCATGTCGCTCCAGTCGTCGGCGAGCTTCCGCTCCAGGTCAACGACTGCCTCCTCCTGTCTGGCGATCCGCGCCTCGACCTGCTCGAGCTCGCTGAGCCGCTTCGGCCTCGGCTTTCTTCGTGGCGTTTCCAACCCAGTCTCTGAGACTGGAACTGCGCCAACATCGGAACTCTTTCCCCACAAGGGGCTCGTCCGGACGTAGTCGGCCCACCCGCCGTCGTAGCTCGAGATCCCTCCGTCCTCGATCGCGAGCGTTCGTTCTGCGACCGCGTCGAGGAGCGCGCGGTCGTGCGAGACGAGCAGCACCGTGGCGGGGAATGCCTCCAGCGCAGTCTCGAGCGCCTCGCGACTCTCGAGGTCGAGGTGGTTCGTCGGCTCGTCGAGGACGAGGAAGTTCGCGCCGGAGGCGACGACGATCGCGAGCGCGAGGCGCCGCCGCTCGCCGCCGGACAGCACCGAGACCGCCTTCTCGTGCGTCTCCCAGCCGGAGAAGAGGAAGCGGCCGAGCAGCTTCTGCGCGTCGGGCCGCCGGAGCCCGGTCATCGACTGGACGCAATCGAGCACCGATCCCCGCTCGTCCAGCTCCGCCTCGTGCTGCGAGAAGTACGCCGGGACGACGCCGTGTCCGAGCCGAACCGTCCCGGCCGCCGGGTCACGGCTCCCGAGCATCGCCTCGATCAGCGTTGTCTTGCCGCTGCCGTTCGGACCGACGAGCGCGACGTGCTCGCCGCGCTCGATCGCGAGCGAGACGCCGTCGAGCAGCCGTTTGTCGCCCGCGGTGAGCGACAGGTTCTCGACCTCGGCGACCGTCCGGCCGCTTCGGGGTGGATCGAGGAACTCGAACCCCAGCCGCCGCGACCGCCGGGTCAGGAGCGCCAGGCCGTCCGCCGCCCGCCCGCGCTCGGCCTGCAGGCGTCCGATGTGCGTGAGCTTCGCCTGGGCCTGCTTGGCCTTCGACTTCTTGTACCGGAACCGGGCCACGAAGCGTTCGAGCCTGGCGATGTCGGCCTCGTAGCGCTCGATCGCCCTCGAGGCATCGAGGGCGCGCGCCGCCTTCTCGCGCCGCCAGAGGTGCCACTCGCCTGCGAAGTACGTCGAGCGGCCGGCTTCGAGATCGAGGACCGCCGTTGCCGTCGCCTCCAGGAACCAGCGGTCGTGGGCGACGAGCACGACGGCGGCGTCGAGTGAGACCAGGGTGCGTTCGAGCCACTCGAGCCGCTCGACGTCGAGGTGGTTGGTCGGCTCGTCGAGGAGGAGCAGATCGGGGTCGCCGGCGAGCGCCCTGGCCAGGGAGGCGCGGGTCAGCTCGCCGCCGGAGAACGTGTCGAGGCGGCGGTCGAGCTCGTCGTCGCCGAACCCCAGTCCACGCAGGGTGGCGAGCGAGTTCTCGCGCCACGCGTACCCGCCCGCGTGCTCGAGCCGGGACTGGGCGTCCGAGTACCGGCGCATCGTCTCCTGACCGTGGTCTCCGGACGCCATCGCCGTCTCCAGCCGGCGCAGCTCCTTTTCGAGCGCGACGAGGTCGCGCGCGCCCAGGAGCGCGTACTCGCGGAGCGACAGGCCGAGATCGAGGGGTGGGCGCTGGTCGTGGAGCGCCACCCGCGTGCCCTTGTCGAAGACCAGCTGGCCGCCGGTCGCCCCGGTCTCACCGGCGAGGATCCGGAGCAGCGTCGTCTTGCCGGCACCGTTCGGCCCGGAGAGCGAGAGCCGGTCGCGTCGCTCGACCTTGAACGAGACGTCGTCGAAGAGCAGCCCGCCGGCGAGCTCCTTGCGCAGGTTGGTTCCGATCACGACGGCCATGCCGCCGTACAGGCTAGGTCGAGGGCACCCCTGCCTGCACGAGTGCCCGCGCCGCCTTCGCGATCGCCTCGGCGTCGATTCCGAAGGCGGCGAGCAGCTCGCCGGGCTTGCCCGAATGCGGCATCTCCCGCACGGCGAGGTGGGCGACGTCCGCACGAGCCCCCCTCTCGGCCAGGGCGGACAGGACCGCCTCGCCGAGCCCCCCTTCCGGCCAGTGGTCCTCGACCGTGACGATGTGTCCCGTCTCCTCGGCGGCTGCGGCGAGCGTCGCGGCGTCGATCGGCTTGACCGAGTAGCAATCGATCACCCGCGCGGCGATGCCGACCTCCGCCAGTGCATCGGCGGCCTCGAGCGACCCGTGCACCGTGATCCCGCAGCCGACGAGGGTGACCACGTCCTCCGAGGAGGAGCGCAGCACGCGGCTGCCGCCGATCGGGAAGGAGTCGTCCGGGTCGTAGATCACCGGTGTGGCCGGTCGGAGCGTACGGAGATAGGAGATCCCCTGATCGCGATCGGCCAGCTCGAGCACCAGCTTCGCAGTCTGGTTTCCGTCGCACGGGTGGAGGACGACCGAGCCGTGAACCGCGCGAATCATCGCCAGGTCCTCCAGCGCCATCTGCGAGGGCCCGTCCTCGCCGATCGAGATCCCCGCGTGCGAGCCGGACAGGCAGAAGGTCGCACGGCCGATCGCGGCCATCCGGATGAAGTCGTATGCCCGCGACAGGAACGCGGCGAAGGTCGAGGCGAACACGACGTAGCCGCGCACCTGGAGGCCGACCGCCGCGGCCACCATCTGCTGTTCGGCGATGTACATCTCGAAGAACCGGTCCGGGTGCGCCGCCTCGAAGATGTCGGCGAACGTCGAGTTGGAGACCTCGCCGTCGACGGCGACGACCTTCCCGCGCGCCGATCCGACCGCCGCCAGGGCTTCGCCGTACGCCTTGCGGGTCGCGACCTTCGAGCCGACGTCGTACCGAGGAAGGTCGAGGTCACCGGTCTCGAAGAGATGGGGGTCGCCCGGCTCGGGCTTCGCCACCTCGACGGTGATGTTGCGGAGACCGCCGAGCTCCTCGATCGCCGCGTCCGGGTCGTCGAGCGGCTTGCTGTGCCAGCCGTTCTCGTTCTCGACCGCCTTCACGCCCTTCCCTTTGATCGTGCGGGCGACGATCACGGTCGGCCTGCCCGTGGTCGTCGCGGCCTCTGCGTACGCGGAGTCGACCTGCTCGACGTCGTGGCCGTCGATCTCGATCGCGTGCCAGCCGAACGAGCGGGCGCGATCGGCGTACCGGTCCAGATCCCAGCCGGCCATCGTCTCGCCCCGCTGGCCGAGCCGGTTGACGTCGAGGATCATCGTCAGGTTGTCGAGCTCGTAGTGGGAGGCGTGCTCGAAGGCCTCCCAGTCCGAGCCCTCCGCAGTCTCGCTGTCTCCGGACAGCACCCAGACCCGGTACGGCAGCCGGTCGAGGTACTTTCCGGCGAGCGCGATCCCGACCCCGATCGGAAGGCCCTGGCCGAGCGAGCCGGTCGCGACGTCCACCCAGGGGATCCGCGGTGTCGGATGTCCCTCGAAGACGCTTCCGAACTGGCGGTACGTGAGCATCTCCTCGTCGGTGATCGCTCCTGTGGCGCGGTAGATCGCGTACAGAAGAGGCGACGCATGGCCCTTCGAGAAGATCAGCCGGTCGTTCGTCGGCAGGTCCGGTGCGTCGAAGTCGTAGCGGAGGTACTTGGCGACGAGCACGGCCATCAGGTCGGCGGCGGACATCCCCGACGTCGGGTGACCCGACTCGGCGGCGGCCGCGCAGCGGATGGAGTCGACGCGGAACTGCTGCCCGAGCTCCCGCCAGAGCTGAACGTCGTCCATCCCGGTAACGTAGCTGCCATGAGGGTGGCGGTCGCGTTCGACCACCGCGGTGTGAAGCTCCGCGAACGGGTGCTCAGGGAGCTCGCCGACCTCGGGCACGACGTCGTCGATCTCGGCGTCGCGGACGCGTCGGTTCGCGTCGACTACCCGGACAAGGCGCGCGAGACCGGAGAGGCGATCTGCTCCGGCGACGCCGAGCGCGGCGTCCTCGTCTGCGGTTCCGGGGTCGGCGCCTCCGTCGCCGCCTCCAAGCTCCCCGGGATCCGGGCGGCGATCTGCCACGACGTCTACTCCGCGCACCAGGGGGTCGAGCACGACGACATGAACGTCGTCTGCCTGGGCTCGGAGGTGGTGGGCGCCGAGCTGGCGGCGGAGCTGGTCCGCACGTTCCTCGGAGCGACGTTCGGGGGAGGAGACCGCTACGTGAAACGACTTCGGCAGATCGAAGACCTGGAAAGGACGAGCCATGCCTGACTCACGCCTGCACCGTCTCTCCGCGCTCGGTCAGAGCGTCTGGATCGACTACCTCTCCCGCGAGCTCCTGCACACCAGAACGCTCGCGCGGATGACGGAAGACGACGCCGTCAGCGGAGTGACCTCGAACCCGACGATCTTCCAGAAGGCGATCTCGCAGGGCTCCGCCTACGACGATCAGCTCCGCGAGCTCCTCGCCCACGAGGAGGACGCGAAGGAGGTGTTCGTCGCCCTCGCCGGCCGCGACGTCTGCGAGGCCTGCGACCTGCTCCGGCCCGCCTGGGACGGCGGGAGAGGACTGCGCGGCTACGTCTCGATGGAGGTCGATCCGACCCTGGCCTCGGACACCGAGGCGACGCTCGCCGAGGCGAGGCGGCTGCACGCGCTCGTCGACCGCCCCAATCTGTACGTGAAGATCCCGGCGACGAAGCCCAGCCTCCCGCCGATCGAGGAGATGATCGCCGCCGGAAAGTCGATCAACATCACGCTGATCTTCTCGCTCGAGCGGCACCGCGAGGTGATGGAGGCCTACATCCGGGGGATCGAGCGCCTGGTCGAGGCCGGCGGCGACCCCGGCCCGGTCTCGTCGGTCGCCAGCTTCTTCGTCTCGCGGGTGGACACCGAGGCGGACAAGCGGCTCGACGTGATCGGCGGCCACGACGAGCTGAAGGGCAAGCTCGCAGTCGCGAACGCGAAGCTCGCCTACCAGAACTGGAAGGAGGTCTTCTCCGGCGAGCGCTGGGCCGCGCTCGAGGCGAAGGGAGCATCGAAGCAGTGGTGCCTCTGGGCCTCGACCTCGACCAAGAACCCCGCCTACCGGGACGTGCTCTACGTCGAGGAGCTGATCGGCCGCGACACCGTGAACACGATGCCCGAGGAGACGATCGAGGCCTTCCAGGAACACGGCGAGGTCGCGCTCACGCTCGAGCAGGAGCTCGACGAGGCACGTGCGCTGTTCGGCGACCTCGACGCGGCCGCCGTGGACGTCGCCGACGTCACGCGCGTGCTGGAGGAGGAGGGCGTGCAGAAGTTCGCCGACTCGTTCGGCGAGCTGCTCGACGGGATCCGCGCCAAGCGCGGCGAGCTCGTCTCGGCTTGATGAACCCGTCTCCGAGAGTCGTGCCCGGCGGCCGTTTCGAGCAAGTAACAGACTGTTACAAGGTCGGGACGCCGCTCGGCTACGCGGCGATCGGGTCTGGTAACAGACTGTTACAAGGATGGATGGCGTGTTGATCGAGCCGGCGGAGCTGGTCGAGCGGATCTGGGAGCGTGATCCGACCGTCTGGACCGGGCGCGACGAGGCGCAGTGGCTCGGGTGGCTCGACGAGCCGCTGCGGATGCACGAGCGCGCACGCGAGCTGGATGCGTTCGCAGCCGGCGCTCGGGAGGACGCCGACGACGTCGTCCTGCTCGGCATGGGCGGCTCGAGCCTCGCCCCGGAGGTGCTGCGCCGCACGTTCGGCGCCGACCGCTTCCACGTCCTCGACACGACGCACCCGACGGCGATCAGGCGTCTCGCCGACGGGCTCGAGATCGGGCGCGCGCTGTTCGTCGCAGCCTCGAAGTCGGGGACGACGCTCGAGACCCGTTCGCATCTCGAGTTCTTCTGGGAGCGTGCGGGCAAGAGGGGTGCACAGTTCGCGGCGATCACCGACCCGGGCTCGGAGCTCGAGGCGCTCGCGAAGGAGCGGGGCTTCCGTGCCGTGTACTCGGGCGAGCCGTCGATCGGCGGACGCTACTCGGCGCTTTCGGCGTTCGGGCTCGTCCCTGCCGCCCTGATGGGCGTCGATCTCGAGCGCCTCATCGACCGGTCGGAGACGATGTTGAACGCATGCCGGATCGCCGACGGCAGCGCCGGTCTCGCGCTCGGCCTCGCGCTCGGGCACGGCTGGGAGGAGGGCCGCGACAAGGTGCTCATCGATCCCAACCCGCACGGCTTCGGGCTGTGGGTCGAGCAGCTGCTCGCCGAATCGACCGGCAAGCAGGGCCGCGGTCTCGTCCCCGCGCCGGACGAGACGGCGGACGGGCCGGACCGCCAGCGCCATGACGTCCTGATCGAGGACCCGTACGACCTGGGCTCGGAGTTCTATCGCTGGGAGTTCGCGACCTCCGTGGCCGGGGCGGCCCTCGAGATCAATCCGTTCGACCAGCCGAACGTCCAGGAGGCGAAGGACCGGGCGGGCGCCATCCTTTCCGGCCATGGCCGGGGTCAGACCCCGGACGTGTCCGACGGGGACCTGGACGGGCTGCTCGCGCAGGCGAGACCCGGTGACTACGTCGCGATCCAGGCGTTCGTCGACCCCGCCGAGGAGGAGCGTCTGTGCCCGCTCGTCGAGCGCGCCCGCGCCGAGACCGGGTGCGTCGTCACGTTCGGCCTCGGGCCTCGCTACCTGCACTCGACGGGGCAGCTGCACAAGGGCGGCGCGCCCATCGGCTGCTTCGTGCAGGTGGTGGACGACATCGGATTCGGTAAGAACGCTGCCGAGGAGCTGCCGATCCCGGGCCGGAAGTTCGGGTTCGGCCGCTTGATCCGGGCGCAGGCCGAGGGAGACTACGAAGCGTTGAAGGAGCGCGGCCGGCCGGTCGCGCGCATCCGACTGGAGGACATCGCATGAATCTGGGCATGGTCGGACTGGGGAAGATGGGCGCGAACATGGTCGAGCGGCTTCGCGCGCACGATCACACCGTCGAGACCTATGCACGCACGAACCCCGAGCGCACCGCCAACTCGCTCGTCGAGCTCGCCGGGAAGCTTCCGCAGCCGCGCGTCATCTGGCTGATGATCCCGGCCGGGGATCCGACCGAGAACGCGTTCGAGACGCTGCTCGGGCTGCTCGAGGACGGCGACATCGTCGTCGACGGCGGCAACTCGAATTTTCGCGACTCGCAGCGCCGCTCCGCCGAGGCGGCCAAGAAGGGAGTCGCCTTCCTCGATGCCGGCGTCTCGGGCGGGGTCTGGGGGCTGAAGGAGGGCTACTGCGTGATGGTCGGCGGCGATGCCGACGCCTTCGCGACGATCGAGCCGTTCGTCAAGGACCTGACCGAGCCTGGCGGCTACGCACACGTCGGTCCATCCGGGGCCGGGCACTTCGTGAAGATGGTCCACAACGGGATCGAGTACGGGATGATGCAGTCCCTCGCCGAGGGCTTCGAGATCATGAACGCCTCGGAGTTCCCGCTCGATCTGCACCAGCTCGCCGGGCTCTGGCAGCACGGGTCGGTCGTCCGCAGCTGGCTCCTCGACCTGCTCGTGCTCGCGCTCGAGCAGGATCCGGGCCTGGAGAAGATCCGCGGCTACGTCGAGGACTCCGGCGAGGGTCGGTGGACGGTGTTGCACGCGATCGACGAGAGCGTCCCCGCGCCGGCGATCACGCTCGCGCTCTTCGCCCGTTTCGCATCGCGTCAGGACGAGTCGTTCGCAGCGAAGGTGAACGCGGCGCTCCGCAACCAGTTCGGGGGCCATGCGGTTCGCCCTGCGGGCGAACCGCTAGCAGAGCACAAGGACAAGGCCGTCGAGGAGAACAGGAGCTAGGCGAGCGGTGCCGACCATCTACGGGTCGAACCTCGAGTCTGGCTCGGACCATCGCAACGCTCGTCTCGCTGAGGAAGCGGGCGCCGAGCGTCTCGGCTTGACGCTCTACGAGCTCGCGGCGGGCCAGCGATGGTCTTCCACTACCACCTTCAGCGAGAGGAGCTGCTCGTTGTTCTCACTGGAACGCTCGCGCTCCGAACCGCGGCGGGATGGCGAGACCTCCCCGAAGGCGAGGTGGTCGCGTTTCCGCGCGGAGAAGCCGGCGCATGGCTACGAGAACCGCGGCGATGGGATCGTTCGGCTGCTGATGGTCAGCGAGCAGAACGCCCCCAGCGTCAGCGTGTATCCCGGCACGAACGAGATCGGCGTCTTCGACGCTGCGCGACGAGCAGAAAGGACGTTCGGCGCGCGCTTCAACGTGGCCGATGCGGTTTCCGATTACGGGGGCGGCAGGGCCAGCATTGTCTTGCCGACGGAAGAGAGAGATGGCGCGTAGCGCAAGAGCTAGCCAAAGTCGCGAAGCGAGTTTGGCTAATCCGCTCCGGGACGGTCTGCGCCTGCCGCGCACGCCCGACCCCTGCGTACTGGTCGTCTTCGGCGCCTCCGGCGACCTGACCCGGCGCAAGCTGTTCCCGGCCGTCTACTCGCTCGCCGCCCGCAACCTGCTTCCCGAGCGGTTCGCGATCGTCGGCGTCGCGCGCACCGAGGAGTCCGACGCCGAGTTCAGGGGGCGGATGAAGGACGCCGTGCGCGAGTTCGGCCGCGACTCGCTCGACGAGAAGGTCTGGCGCCGGCTGGCGGCCGCAATGCACTACGTCGCCACGGACTTCGCCGCCGACGAGGGCGAAGATGCGCTCGTCGCCTTGCTCGCGAAGCTCGACCGCGAGCGCGGAACCGCCGGCAACCGTGTCTTCTACCTCGCCGTCCCGCCGGACGCGATCTCCGTGCTGGTCGAAGAGGTCGGCAGCCGCCGCGCCGAGCGGCGCGGCTGGACGCGGCTGATCGTCGAGAAGCCGTTCGGGTCCGACCGCTCGAGCGCCAACCGGCTGAACGAGGAGGTCTGTCGCTACTTCGACGAAGACGAGATCTACCGGATCGACCACTACCTCGGCAAGGAGACGGTCCAGAACCTGCTTGCTCTGCGGTTCGCGAACGGGATCTTCGAGCCGGTGTGGAACCGCCAGTTCGTCGACCACGTCGAGATCACCGTCGCCGAGTCGATCGGCATCGAGGGCCGCGCCTCCTTCTACGAGCAGGCGGGCGCGATCCGGGACGTGTTCCAGAACCACCTGCTGCAGCTCGTCGCGCTCACCGCGATGGAGCCGCCGACCGACTTCTCGTCCGAGTCCGTGCGCAACGAGAAGGTGAAGGTGCTGCGCGCGATGCGTCCCCCGGGGCCAGGGCGGGTCGTTCGCGGCCAGTACGGGCGCGGCTATATCGAGGGTAAGCAGGTGGACGGGTACCGCGACGAGCCCGGCGTCGCGCGAGGCTCGACCACGGATACGTTCGTCGCGGCGAAGCTCTACGTCGACAACTGGCGGTGGGCGGGAACGCCCTTCTACGTGCGCACCGGCAAGCGGCTGCCGAAGCGCGAGACGACGATCGCCATCGAGTTCAAACGGGCACCGCACCCCCCGTTCGCAAAGGAGGCGTCGGAGGGGGTCAGCCCCAACGTGCTCGTCGTCCACGTGCAGCCAGACGAGGGTGTCTCGCTCGGGATCGGCGCCAAGGTGCCGGGCCAGGGCATGACGCTCCGCACCGTGCACATGGACTTCCTCTACGGCGGTGCGTTCCGCACCGAGTTGCCCGAGGCGTACGAGCGGCTGATCCTCGACTGCCTGCTCGGCGACGCGACGCTGTTCACCCGGGCGGACGAGGTCGACGAGCAATGGGCGCTGGTCGACTCGATCGTCGCCGGCTGGAAGCGCCACCGGACGCACTTTCCGAACTACGACGCGGGGACCTGGGGCCCGGCGTCTGCGGCCGAGCTGCTGCGCCGGGACGGACGCGAGTGGCGTCGCCGCTGAGAGACACCTCGGTCGCCGAGATCGAGCGGCGGCTCGACGACCTGCGCAACCGCGACGGCACGCTGCAGCGGACGAGCGTGCTGACGCACATGGCCTGGGTCCCGAGCGAGTGGGAGCGGGCCGCCGACCGGGTGCTCGAGGGGATGGGCCCGCGCGTCCCGTCACGGACGATCCTGCTCCATCCCGAGCCGAACGTGCGGCCAGATCGAATCGACGCCACGGTGGCCCAGGAGTGCTACGCGACACCCGGGCACGAGGTCTGCGCCGAGCTCGTCCGGATCTGGCTCCGCGGCTCGACGGCCAGGGCGCCGGCGAGCGTGGTCGTGCCGCTCCAGATTGCCGACCTGCCGGTGTTCCTGCGCTGGCGCGGCCGACCGGCGTTCGGCTCGCAGCAGTACGAGCAGCTGATCGGGGCGACGGACCGGCTGATCGTCGACTCCGTCGAATGGCCCCGGGTGCCGGACGCCTACGTGCGCCTGGCGGATTCGTTCGACCGCGTGGTCGTCTCCGACCTCGCCTGGGCGCGCACGCTCGCCTGGCGGGCGGGGCTCGCCGAGCTCTGGCCGCGGATCCGGCGCGCGGCCAGGCTGCGCGTCGTCGGACCGCGGGCCGAGGCGCTCCTGCTCCGCGGATGGCTCCGCTCCCGCCTGCGGCGCGACCTTCGTCTCGTGCACGAGCCGGGACGCCGGCTGTCGCGGGTCGAGGTCGACGGCGAGCGGGTCGCCCGGATGCGCGGGCTCGTCCTCTCGGCGAGCGACCTGCTCTCGGCCGAGTTCGAGACGTTCACTCGCGACCGGGTCTACGAGGCGGCCGTACGGGCGCTGTGACCTCGTGCGGCCCGAGGACCCGCGTCCGTCGCCGAGCGCGACCTCGACGGCGTCCGTGGGAAGGCGTCGCGGATCGGCTCGTCCGGGCGGAGGAGGAACGCGCGCAGGCCGCTCGGTGCCGACAGCGGCGCGGTCTGGGCCGCGGGCACGAGCACGACGGCTGCGAGCGCGAGCAGGAGGAGAAGGCGCTTGAACATGCTTCCGAACGGTTGTCGGCAGTTCCTGCCTAGCGCTCGAGGCGCGACTCGAGCAGCGCACCCGCGGCGAGCACGAGCGCGTCGTCGCCCGGTCGGCCGACGATCTGTATCGACGCCGGCAGACCGTCCTCGGCCGGACCGCACGGCAGCGCGAGCGCGGGAGCGCCGAGCACGTTGAACGGCCAGGTCAGACGCGTCAGCTCGCCGCGCACCTGCCGCTCGTCCTGTCCCGCCGGTGGGGCGACGAACCCGAGTGTCGGCGTGACGAGAAGGTCGAGGCCGGCGATCAGCTCCTCGACGCGTTGCCGGTAGACGTCCCTCGCCCGGAGGGCGGCCGCGTACTCGCGGTCCGAGACGGCGAGGCAGAGCTCGATCTTCGCGGCGACGTTGGCGCCGTAGAGGTCGGCGTTCTCGGCGTAGAGCTCGCGGTGCACGTCGGCGACCTCCCGCATGAAGAGCTCGCGCGTCGCCTCGGCGAGCGGGAGATCGAGCGGCCGTGAGCGGGGAAACGCGGCGGCCGCGGCCTCGACTCGCTGCCGCACCCCAGGCTCGGCGAGCTCCGTCCAGGCCGTGCCGACCGCCACCTCCTCGAGGGACTCGAGCTCGAGGCGCTCGAACCCGGGCACGAGCGCCTCGAGCATCGCCGTACACTCGTCGACGGAGCGGGCCATGGGCCCGGCGTGGTCGAGGCTGGGCGCGAGTGGGAAGCAGCCCTCCAGGGAGACGAGCGCGAAGGTCGGCTTGAAGCCGACGACGCCGCAGCAGGCGGCCGGGATGCGGATCGAGCCGCCGGTGTCGCTGCCCAGCGCCGCGTCGGCGAGCCCCGCGGCGAGCGCCGCCGCCGAGCCTCCACTCGACCCGCCGGCGATCCGCCCCGGGGCGATCGGATTCGGGACGTTGCCGAAGTGCGGGTTCTCAGAGGTCGTCCCGTAGGCGAACTCGTGCAGGTTCGTCTTGCCGACGTTCGCGTAGTCGGCTGCCTCGAGCCGGCGCACCGCCTCTGCCGTCCGGGCCGGGAGGTGGTCGGCGAAGATCGCCGAGCCGTAGGTGGTGACGAGGCCCGCAGTGTCGAAGAGATCCTTGACCGCGAGCGGGATCCCCGGGCCGGGCCGTTCGGGCCGGGCGAGGAAGATGCCGCTCGGCACGGACTCGTCGCGCATGCGTGTGATCTTCCACTACTCGGGCGTGGTACTGTTCTACCATGCGAACTACCATCGACGGGGCGGGACGAGTCGTGATCCCCAAGGCGGTTCGGGACGAAGCGGGTTTCACTGCCGGAACCGAGGTCGAAGTCCTGTTCCGGGACGGTCGAGTCGAGATCGAGCCTGC
>JBBRXG010000011.1:0-44741 GCA_038248655.1 Gaiellales bacterium | reverse complement strand
TCTCGACGTCCACCTTCTGCTCCGCCACCCAGGCGCCCTTGATGTTTCGCACCGTCTCGCCGCTCTTCGCGATCCCCTCGCGAATCGCGGCTTCGAAGCTCTCGGTCGAGCTCGCCGTCACCTCGATCACCTTCGCGACCGACATCTCGTTCCTCTCGTCGACGGCCCATCATCGCACGGCCGGGGAGCGCACGGTCCGCCGGGAGCGCGAATCGCGGTCGCGAGGCCCGGCCCGGGCGGCGAGACACACGCGATCTGCTCGCCCTAGCTCGTGAGATCGGTCGGGCCGAGGACGTGGAGCTTCACGTCGCGTTCCAGCGATAGGTCGGCTGCACGGTCAGGGAGGCGCCGACGAAGCAGTCGCGCTCGGCCCTGGCCAGGAGTGCCGGCAGGTCGTCCGGAGCCGGCGTCAGCTCGACGTCGAGGCGGCAGTCGATCTGGACGAAGGCGTAGCGGCCGTCGAGAGCTCGCTTCGTCACGGTTCCGGACGCCTCGCCGCGGGCCGCGACCTCGACCCCGGCGCGGCGCGCGTGGTAGCGCAGACTGGTCAGCGAGCACCGGACGAGCCCGGCGAGGACGAGGTGCTCGGGCGACCACGCCTCCGGCGGCTCCAGGGACTCTCCGAGCGCTTCGATCCGGCCGTCTCGCCCGACGGCGGCGCTGAACTCGAACACCTTCGCGCGCGGCTCGGCCATGCGGCAAACCTACAGGCTCCGTCCGGACCAGAAGCTACGTTGCGGGCGTGTCGAGGCTCCGGCCCCTGAGCGAGTCCGAGTGCTACACACGCCTCTACGGCGACCGCGAATCGGCGGTGGCCGTGATCCGGGAGACGGACCCCGAGCGGCCGGGAGGCGATGCGCTCGGAGAGCACCTGAGACGGCTGTTCGAGGAGAGTCTCGACGCCGATCCGCCGGGCGCGCTTCCGGACGTCGAAGCGGCGTAGCCGCTCACCGGCGAACATGCGCGGCATGGAGAGCGCCGTGCCCGACGTGCTCGCGCCCGGTCTGGACGTCGTCTTCTGCGGGATCAACCCGGGCCGCGTGTCCGCTGCGGCGAGCGCCCACTTCGCGAACCCGCGGAACGACTTCTGGCGCCTGCTCCACGACGCGGGCTTCACGCCGCGCCTCCTGCGCCCCGACGAGCAGTTCGAGACGCTCGAGTACGGCGTCGGCGTGACGAACACCGCGCTCCGGACGACGAAGGGCTCGAGCGACCTCAGAAGCGCAGACTTCCAGGGCGCCGTCGAACGGCTGGGGCGAATCGCCCGCGAGTTGCGCCCGCGCGCGATCGCCTTCGTCGGCAAGGAGGCCTATCGTGGCGCCTTCCGCGAGCGGGCCGAGCTGGGAGCTCAGCGGCGCACGCTTCGCGCTACCGGTCTGTTCGTCCTCCCCTCGACTTCGCCCGCGAACGCGGCCGTCCCGTATCGTGATCGGCTGCGCTGGTTCGAGGCGCTCCGCGACTGGCTCGAGCCGATCGATCGTCCAGCCGTGCGCGGGCTCGTCCTCGACCAGGAGAACCGCGCCCTGCTCGTCCAGTTCAAGGACTCGGTCGGCCAAATCTGGTGGGCAACGCCAGGAGGCGGGATCGACACGGGGGAGACTCCGGAGCGGGCATTGCGCCGCGAGCTCGTCGAAGAGATTGGGCTGGCCGATGCCGACATCGGCCCCGAGATCTGGAGGCGAGTGCATACATTCGCCTGGGACGGTCGGCTCCTGGCGCAGCGTGAGCGGATCTACATCGTCCGCGTGGACGCCCATCAGCCTGCGCCGACCGTCGACCTCGCCGCGGAGCACGTTCACGAGACCCGCTGGTGGACGCTCGCCGAGCTCGATGCCACCTCGGAGGAGCTCGTTCCTCGTACCTTGCCTGAGCGACTTCGCGACCTGATCGAGGACGGCCCTCCCACCGGGCCGGTCGACGTCGGGATCTAGCGCTGCGATCGGCTGGTCAGTTCGTCGCCGCGACCGACTTGGCGGGCGCGGCTCCCAACGGCTGCTCGGGTGCGAGCACGGTCAGGGAAGGGGGTGCGCGGGGGAAACCGGCCGTTTCGGCTAGAACGGACATGTCAGGGGTCTGACCCCTGACATGTCTACTTCAGCCGCGCCAGCGGTTCGTGATCGGGATGCGCCGGTCGCGGCCGAACGCCTTCGTGCGCAGCTTGACGCCGAGCGGCGCCTGGCGGCGCTTGTACTCGGCGCGGTCGATCATCGCCAGCGCGCGGTCGACCACATCGGCGTCGAAGCCGTCCGCGATCAACTCCTCGCGCGAGCGGTCCTGCTCGACGTACGCCTCGAGCACGCGGTCGAGCGCGGGGTAGGGCGGCAGCGAATCCTCGTCCAGCTGGTCGTCGCGCAGCTCCGCGCTCGGTGCCCGGTCGACGATCGACTGCGGGATCACCTCCCGGCCGGCACGGTCGTTCAGGTGCCTCGCCAGCCGGAACACGTCCGTCTTGAACACATCCTTGAGGAGCGCGAAGCCGCCGGCCATGTCCCCGTACAGCGTTGCGTAGCCGACCGAGAGCTCCGACTTGTTGCCCGTCGCGACCACGAGCCAGCCGAACTTGTTCGAGAGCGCCATCAGGAGCACGCCGCGGGCGCGCGCCTGCAGGTTCTCCTCGGTCAAATCGCGGTCGCGGCCCTCGAAGCTCGCCGAGAGCGCCTCCTCGAACGAGGCGACGATCCGGTCGATCGGAAGCTCGCGAAAGTCGAGGCCCAGGCTCTCGGCGAGCCTGCGCGCGTCGGTGCGCGTCCCCTCGGACGAGTAGCGTGACGGCATCGAGACGCCGTGGACGCGGCCCGCTCCGAGCGCCTCGACCGCGAGCGCCGCGGTCAGAGCCGAGTCGACCCCCCCGGACAGCCCGACGACGATCTCGCTGAAACCGTTCTTGTCGACGTAGTCGCGGAGCCCGAGCTCGAGCGCGAGCCGCATCTGCTCGAGGTCGCCCAGGAGCGGCGCCATGACGCTCGCCTGGCCTGGCCCCGAGGGGGTCTGACCCTGCCCTTCGCCGAGCTGGACGACGACTGCCTGCGGTCGTTCGTCACGCTCGCGCGCCAGCGCTCGCCGTCTGGCCTCGCTCAGCCGCCGTCCCATCGCCGCCGCCGGATCGACGTCGACCACGAGGAGCGCCTCCTCGAAGCCGGGGGCGCGGGCGAGCACCTGGCCCTCGTCGTCGAGGACGACCGAATGACCGTCGAAGACCAGCTCGTCCTGTCCGCCGACCGCGTTGACGAAGGCGACGAAGCTCGAGGTGTCGCGGGCACGAAGGGCGAACATCTCCTCCCGCTCGCGATCCTTGCCGACGTGGAACGGCGAGGCCGAGACGTTGACGAGCAGCTGCGCGCCGGCCAGGGCGAGGTCCGTGGCCGGCGGGCCAGGCTGCCACATGTCCTCGCAGACCGTCACCCCGATCAGCGACTCGCCGATCCGGAGCAGGACGAGGTCGCGCCCGGACGCGAAGTACCGCTCCTCGTCGAAGACGCCGTAGTTCGGCAGGAAGCGCTTGCGGTAGATCGCCTGCACCTCGCCGTCGGCGCACACCGCGCATGCGTTGAAGAGGTCACCGTCGAAGTGGGGGGCGCCGACGAGCGCGACGATGCCGGTCGTCGTAGCGGCGATCGACTGCACCGATCTCTCGGCGGCGCGCACGAATGCAGGGCGCAGGAGGAGATCCTCGGGCGGATACCCCGTGACCGCGAGCTCCGGGAACAGCACGAGGTCGGCGCCCGCCGCCCGCGCCCCCTCGAGCCTGGCGAGGATCAGCGCGCGGTTCCCGTCGAGGTCGCCGACCACGGTGTCGATCTGTGCGAGCGCCAGCCTCATCAGTTTGCGACTCTCGGTCGAAAACCTTATCAGCCGATCGCGCCCGTAATCGCGTCCAGCGACTCCGGGTTCTCGACCGACGACATGTCGCCGGGATCCTCGCCGAGCGCCGTCGCGCGCACCGCCCGGCGCACGATCTTGGCCGAGCGGGTCTTCGGCAGAGCGGGGACGAAGACCACTCTCTCGGGCGCGAACGCCTTCCCGAGCGCCGCCGAGACCAGCGCCCGCACGTCGTCCTCCCCGGCCGACCTGCCGGGCGAGAGGACGCAGAAGAGCCACGCCACCTCGCCCTTCACCTCGTGCGGGACGCCGACCGCTGCCGCCTCCGACACCGCAGGGTGGGCGACCGCGGCCGACTCGATCTCGGCCGGGCCGATTCGCTTGCCTGCGATGTTCAGCGTGTCGTCCGAGCGTCCGTGCAGGAACCAGTAGCCGTCCTCGTCGACCGACGCCCAGTCGCCGTGGGTCCAGATCCCGGGGAACCGGCGCCAGTACGTCTCCAGGTACCGGTCCGGGTTTCCCCAGAAGCCGCGGGTCATTCCCGGGAACGGTTTCCGGCAGACGAGCTCCCCGACCTCGCCCGTGCCGACCAGCGACCGCCCTTCCTGGTCGACGACGTCCATCGCCATTCCCGTCGCCGGCCCACCCAATGAGCATTCCTTGATCGGCTCGGCGACCGAGCAGGAGAGAAAGCATGCGCCGACCTCCGTGCCGCCCGAGCAGTTCACGATCGGGACCCGTCCGCCGCCGACGTGCTCGGCCAGCCACCGGTAGGGATCGGGGTTCCAGGGCTCCCCGGTGGTGACGATCGTCTCGAGCGACGAGAGATCCACGGCCGGATCGCCGTGGGGGATCAGAGCCCGGATCAGCGTCGGCGAGCAGCCGAGCATCGACACGTGCTCCTCCTCGACGAGCCGCCAGAGGCGGTCCGGCGGCCAGTCCGGCGCCCCTTCGGCGAAGACGATCGTCGCTCCCATCGCTCCGCAGCCGACGACGGTCCAGGGGCCCATGATCCAGCCCATGTCCGTCGCGAAGTGGACGACGTCGCCCGCGTGCACGTCCGCCTGGTAGCACGCCTCGCGCGCGATCGAGACCAGGAACCCGCCGTGCACGTGCACCACGCCCTTCGGCCTGCCGCTCGTCCCGGACGTGTACGTGAGCAGGTACGGGTGCTCGGAGTCGACCGCGAGCGCAGGCAGCGTGCCCGGGCAGGCGGCCACCTCGTCGTCCCACGGGGCGACGATCACGTGCTCGAGCGCGGGCGCCTCGCGGCGCGCCTCCTCGAGGATCGAGAGCATCGGAATCTCACGGCCGCGACGCAGAGAGGTCCGCGCGGTGATCGCCGCCTTCGCTCCGGAGTCGACGAGCCGCTGGGCGACGGCCGGAGCGGCGAACCCGGAGAAGACCGAGACCTGCACGGCTCCGACGTGCGCGCACGCGTGCGAGGCGATCGCCGCCTCGGGCGACATGGGCAGGTAGACGGCGACGCGGTCGCCGGGCTCGACGCCGAGCGCCACCAGTCGCTCGGCGAGCCGGGTGACGGCGTCCGAGAGCTCGGTGAAGGTCAGCTCGCGCCGGGCACCGTCCTCTCCTCGGAAGACCGCCGCCACCCGGTCGCCGCGATGCCGGTGAACGCAGTTCCAGGCGATGTTCAGCTTCCCGCCGACGAACCAGGTCGCCCACTCGGGCCCGCGCGAGAGGTCGACGACCTGCCGCCACGGCTCCGAGAACTCGAGCCCCATGTCGTCGACCGCCGCCGGCCAGAACCACTCGGGCTCCTCGATCGAGCGGGCGACGAGGTCGCGGTAGCGCTCGATCCCGTGCGCTCTCATCAACCGCACGACGTTCGCCCGGGACAGGACGTTCTCGTCCGGGGTCCAGACGACCTCCACGACGCAGTACCCTAACCGGCTGGTAACTTAGTGCGCACTAACGTATGAGAGCCCGGATCCTCGCCAGCTTCCTCGACGACGAGCACCGCAAGTGGTGGACGCTCGTCGCCGTGGCCTTCGGCCTGTTCATGATCATGCTCGACAACACGGTCGTGAACGTGGCGTTGCCGTCGATCCAGCGCGACCTGAAGGTGGACGTCTCCTCGCTCGAGTGGGTCGTCAACGCCTACTTCCTCACCTTCGCAGTGCTGATGCTGACAGGCGGGAAGCTCGCCGACCAGTTCGGCCGCCGGCGCGCCTTCGTCGCCGGCCTCGCGATCTTCACGCTCTCGTCGCTCGCGTGCGGCCTCGCCGCGAACGGCGAGACGCTGATCGCCGCGCGCGCCGTGCAGGGCGTCGGGGCCGCCTTGATGAACCCGGCGACGCTGTCGATCATCACCGCGACGTTCCCGCCGCGCCAGCGCGGGCTGGCGATGGGCATCTGGGTGGGGGTCTCTGCGGTCGCCCTCGCGCTCGGGCCGATCACCGGCGGAGTGCTCGCCCAGCATGCGCACTGGAGCTGGATCTTCTTCATCAACGTCCCGATCGGGATCTTCGCGATCGTCGCCGCGCGGGTCGTGATCCGCGAGTCGAAGGACACGTCCGAGAACCAGCGCCTCGATCTGCCCGGGCTCGTCGCCTCGGGCGCCGGCTTGTTCGCGCTCACCTACGCGCTGATCGAGGCGAACGCCAAGGGCTGGACCTCGGTCGAGATCCTCGCCCTGTTCGGCGTCGCGGTCGCCTCGTTCGCCGCCTTCATCGCGCTCGAGCGGCGCCAGCGTACGCCGATGCTCGACCTGTCGCTGTTTCGGAACCGCACCTTCACGGGCGCGAACCTGACCATGCTGCTCGTCGCGCTGTCGATGTTCGGCGTCTTCTTCTTCGTCTCGCTCTTCGTCCAGAACATCCTCGGCTACTCGCCCGTCCAGGCGGGGGCCGCGTTCCTGCCGATGACGCTCTGCATCATCTTCTTCGCCCCCGTCGCCGGGAAGCTGTCGGATCGCGTCGGCTCGCGGTGGCTGATGAGCGCGGGGATGGCGCTCGTCAGCGTGTCGCTCGTTCTGTTCTCCCTCCTCGACGAGCGCTCGAGCTTCTGGAACCTGTTCCCCGCGCTCCTCGTCGGCGGTGCAGGCATGGCGATGGCGATGACCCCGACCACCTCGGCCGCGATGGGCTCGGTGCCCGTCGACAAGGCCGGGATCGGCTCCGGGGTCCTGAACAGCTCGCGCCAGGTCGGGGGCGCCCTCGGCGTGGCGGTGATGGGAGCGATCCTCGGCTCGTACATCGACGTCGGCCGGACGAGCGCGGCGTTTCCGTCGCAGTTCGTGGACGGCTTCCAGGCCGCCCTCCACGTCGCCGCCGGGATCGCGTTCGCGGCGGCGGCGGTCGCGTTCGTGACCGTCCGGAAGGTCGGCCACCGTCCGGTGGTCGCCGCCGAGATGGGGTAGTCCGTGGGTCGGCTGCCCGCGACCGAGCGACGGGCGGCCGTGCTGGACACCGCCTGCCACGTCTTCGCACGCTGCAGCTACCGGAGCGCGACCACCGCGGAGATCGCGCGCGAGTCTGGCGTCTCGGAGCCGATCCTGTACCGGCACTTCGTCTCCAAGCAGGCCCTCTACCTCTCGTGCATCGACGAGGCGTGGAGGCGGGTGCGGGCGGCGTGGGAGACCGCCGTCGCCGCCGAGGACGACCCGGACGCCTGGCTGCCGGCGATGGGCCGCGCGTTCTACGAGCTCAGGGAGCAGAAGGCGGTCTACGCCAACCTCTGGGTGCAGGCGCTCGCAGGGTCCGGAGACGAACCCGAGCTCCGCAAGCATCTGAGGCGCCACCTGCGGGACGTGCACGAGTTCGTCGCCGGCGTCATCAGGCAGGGCCAGGCGGTCGGCGCCGTCCCGGCGGTGCGCGACGCCCGCGCCGAGGCCTGGATCTTCATCTCGATCGGTCTGCTGGTGACGATCGCCGGGCGGCTCGGCGGCCTCGCCTTCGACGACCTCGAGGGGATCCGGGCGTCGCGCCGCGACTGGCTGACCGGAAACGGGTCCTAGCAAGACGAGCCCCGGCTGCGGCTCCCGGGGCCCGACTCTGATCAGATTCGACTCGCCGCTTCGCGTGTTCCACGACCGGCCCTGCGGCCGGACCCTGAAACGACAACGCGTCGGCGGCGCGCCCCCCGCTTCCAACCCGTGCTTCCTGCGGCGGTGGTTGCGAAGTGGCACGACTATTACAGCCGTGGCCCGTCTTGTCAAGTAGGCAGATGAAGTAAATCGCGCTACACTCGCTTCACCAGAGGATGGCGAAGTCAAGCGGTTTCGAGGATGCACGTCAGCGCGGGGCGGGCGAACGCGGTGAAGCCGCCGGCCGTGGGCCGGCGGCTGCGATCGGCGAGCGCGTGCGGGCCCTGCGCGTCGCCGCCGGCCTGACCCAGAGCGACCTCGCCGGGGGGCGGTTCTCGAAGGAATACCTCAGCCAGATCGAGCGCGGCAAGACGCGCCCCACCGCCGAGACGCTCGAGTGGCTCGCCGCGCGACTGGCCGTCGATCAGGCGTACCTCGAGACCGGCGTGGGTGCCGACGAGCGAAGCAGAGCCGAGGCCGTCCTCGCTCGCGCGGAGGCGCTCCTCGAGACCCACCGTTATGCGGAGGCATGTGCAGAGCTCGAGCGCGGCCGCGGGGCGCTCGCCGGCCTCGCCGCTCCCGATCTCGAGCTGCGCACGCTCCTGGCCGAATCCTGGGCTCTCGTCCAGCAGGGCGAGATCCAGCAGGCGCTCGGCCTGCTCGAGCGTGCCCGGGACCTCTCCGAGGCGCCTGGACGCTCCGACGTCGACCGCGCCGCCGTGCTCTTCCGCCTCGGGGTGTGCCGCTACAAGCTCTCGAGCATCTCGACCGCGATCGGGCTCTTCGGTCAGGCGCTGCAGCTCGCCGACGGATCGGGCCTCCCGTGCGACCTGCTTCGCTCGGACATCCTCGGCTGGCGGTCCCGATGCTACCGGCGGCAGCGCGACTGGCAGGCTGCTCGCGAGGACGTCGAGCGTGCGCTCGAGCTCGCCCAGGCCGCCGACGACCGCCAGGCGATGGCGAACACGTACTTCCAGGCCTCGCTCGTCGCGGAGCGCGAGGGCCACTGGCTGCTGGCGCGCACGTACGCCGAGCGGGCGCGCAGCGTCTACGAGGAGCTCGACGACCGGGCGAACGTCGGACGGATGCTGAACAACCTCGGCGGGCTCAACTTCACGCTCGGCAACCCCGAGCGTGCGATCGGGCTGCTCGAGAACGCCCTCCGGGTCGCGACCCAGACCGGCAGCGAGGTCGACGCCGGGCAGGCGTTGTGCTCGCTCGCGGAGGTGCATCTGGGAACCGGCGAGCCGGCGCTCGCCGAGGAGAGGGCGCGCAGGGCGCTCGAGCTGCTCGAGGGCCGGGTCGACTACCTGGACGAGATCGGCACCGCGCAGCTCTCCCTGGGCCGCGCGCTGCTCGAGCAGGATCGCTTGAAAGAGGCTGAAGAAATGCTGCTCGCTGCCGATAAGAGCTTCGAGCAGTTGTCGTCGGTCAGCCACCGGGCTGCGGCCTGGGTCGCACAGGGCGATCTCGCACGGAAGCGCGGAGCGGATCGTGAGGCGGCCCGCCAGTACCGGCGGGCGGCCGAGGCGCTGCAGGACTTCCGCTTCTAAGCGAAAGGAGACATATCCGTGTTCACCAGGGGGACCATCCTCTACATCGTTGTCTGCCTGACCGTGGCGCTCTCCATCTTCGGCGCCGGCTACGCGGACGGTCACTAGGCGACCCTGCGGCTGCGCCGCGCGTTCGCCTAGATTGGCGGCGTGCGGCGCACCGCTTGCCTTCTGCTTCTCGCCCCGCTCCTCGTCGGTTGCGGAGGCGGGAAGCCGGGTGGAGAGAGCGCGGCCGGCCCCGGGACGCTCGGCGCTCTGCTCGATCGGCCGGGGCCCGACGTCGCCCTGGTCCAGGGCACGGGCGACTACGCCGTCGGGCCGATCAGGGCGACGTTCCTCGTCATCGACTCGCACGCGAAGGCGATCGACCGGCCGCGCGCGCATGTCTGGGTCGGCCGCTCGGTCGACTCGCGCCCGCTACTGACCACCGACGCGAAGCTGGAGCCGATCGGTGTTCCGGGGGTCTCGCAAGGCGCCACCGGCGAGGTGACGCGGATCTATGTCGCCCGCTTCAGGCTCGCCGAGCCGGGGACGTACACGCTGGTCGCCCAGCCCGAGGGGGCCCGGATCCAGGGCGTCGCGAGCCTGCAGGTCGCGAAGCGGCCGCAGGCGCCCGCCGTCGGCGACCGGGCGATCGCCTCGCGCACGCCGACCCTCGCGTCCGTACACGGCGACCTCGCAGCCCTGACGACGGCGAGCCCGCCGGACCGGTCGCTCCTTCGCTACTCGGTCGCGGACTCGCTGGCCGCGCACGCTCCCTTCGTGGTCGCGTTCGCGACGCCGCGGTACTGCACGTCGCGGACGTGCGGCCCCGTCGTCGACGTCGTCCAGGCGGTGCAGAGGCGCTTCGCCTCCAGCGACGTCCGCTTCATCCACGTCGAGATCTACCAGGACAACGATCCGGCAGCCGGCTTCAATCGCTGGGTCAAGGAGTGGCGGTTGCCGAGCGAACCCTTCGTGTTCCTCGTCGGTCGCGACGGCCGGATCAAGGCGCGGTTCGAGGGGTCGGTCTCGGTCGCGGAGCTGGCCGCGGCCGTCCGTTCGCAGCTCGCGTGACCGCCGTCAAGCTCACCGATCTCGTCACGTCCGGGGGCTGCGCCGCGAAGTATCCGGCCGCCAGGCTCCAGGAGCTCCTCGCCGGCTTCGTGCCGGCCGAGGCCGAGGACCTGCTCGTCGGGCTCTCGCCGGCAGACGACGCGGCGGTCTACCGGCTCGACGACGAGACCGCGCTCGTCTTCACGCTCGACTTCTTCCCGCCGCTGGTCGACGATCCGGCCGACTTCGGCACGATCGCGGCGACGAACGCGCTGAACGACGTGTTCGCGATGGGCGGTCGGCCGCTGCTCGCACTTTCGATCGCGGAGTTCCCCGAGGAGCTGCCGCAGGAGACGATCGCCGCGATCCTCGGCGCAGCCGACCGGCAGGTGCGGGAGGCCGGTGCGATTCTCGCCGGCGGTCACACGATCCGCGATCGCGAGCCGAAATACGGGCTCGCCGTGATCGGCACCGTCCATCCCGACGGTGTCTGGCCGAAGGCCGGAGCGCAGCCGGGGGACGACCTCTATCTGACGAAGCCGCTCGGCACCGGGCTCGTCCTCCATGGCGCAGCCCGCGGGCTGGCGACGGAGCAGGACGCGCAGGCGGCGATCGGGTGGATGACGACACTCAATCGCGACTGGGCCGAGGTGCTCCGGGCCTTCCGGCCGAGCGCGGTCACCGACATCACCGGGTTCGGCCTGCTCGGCCATGCGCACGAGATGGCCGAGCGGAGCGGCGTGCGTCTCGAGCTGGAGGCACAGGCGTGGCCGCTGCTCGAGGGAGCGCTCGGCGTTGCGCGCGCGGGCGAGAAGACGGGCGGCGACGCCCGGAACCGCGACTTCGCCGGCGCCCACGTGAGCGCGGGCTGTGTGGCCGGCGAGCTGCTCACGATCGGCTGGGATCCGCAGACCGCCGGGGGTCTGCTGGTCTCCCTCCCCGCGGACAAGGGCCCGGCACTGGTCGCCGAGCTCGACGCCCGTGGGCTCCTCGTTCGTCGTGTCGGACGGGTCGAGGCGGGCACCGGCGTGATCGTCGTCTGAGCCGGACTACACTCGGGCGCGTGCACGTCGAGAGCACGCGTCTCGCGCGGCTGCGCTCGTTCGAGCTTGCGCCGGCGAGCTTCCGCCGCCTTGCGCTCGCGACCACCTTCGCGCTCTGGCTGATCGTCTCCACCGGCGCCGTCGTCCGCCTCACGAGCTCGGGCCTCGGCTGCGAGCACTGGCCGGGCTGTGAGCCCGGTCACCCCTTCCCGGAGAAGGACTACCACGCGTACATCGAGTTCGGGAACCGGCTGGTCGGCGGTGTGACGATCGCACTGACGCTCGCGCTCGCCGGCGCCGCACGGGCGACGCAGGGGCTCCCTCGGTGGACGCGCCGGCTCGCCGTCGGGACGTTTCTGGGCACGCTCGCGCAGGCGCCACTGGGCGCGATCACCGTCTACGCTCACCTGCATCCGGCGCTCGTGATCCCGCACCTCCTGCTCTCGATGGCCGTGCTCGGAGCCGCCGTGGTGATCAGCCTCGAGGCCGTTGCCCTCGGTCTCGGTCACGGCCCTCCGCTCGATCGGGAGCCGCGCCTCGCCGGCGTCGCGATCGCCGGGGCCTGCTTCGCACTGATCGCCTCCGGCACCCTGGCAACCGCGGCCGGGCCGCACTCCGGCGGGGAGAACGTCTACCGGATCTGGTCTCTTCACCCCGCACTGCTCCTGCACGGCACCGCCGTCGCCGTCCTCGGCTGCAGCCTGATGTTCATGATCGGCTACCTGTTCGGTCGGCGGGCGACGCTGCGTCCCTACTTCCTCGCCACGACGGGCCTGGCGGGGCTCGTGCTCGTCCAGATGGCGCTGGGGGACATCCAGTACCGCACGCACCTCCCGTGGGGGCTGGTGCTCGTCCACGTCGCGGTGGCGGCGACCGTCTGGTCGTGGACCGTCGCTCTCGTCGCGTCGATGTGGCTTCCGCCGGGCGCCGACCCGACTCGGACGACGTAGACTGGCCCGATGGCCGAGCTGCACGTTGCGCGCCGCCCGGCGCTCGAGCGGCCGGTTCTGATCGCCGCCTTCCGCGGCTGGAACGACGGCGGCCAGGCCGCCTCGCTCGCGGCCGGCCACCTCGCCAAGACCTGGGACGCCGCGCGCTTCGCGGAGATCGATTCCGAGGGATTCTTCGACTTCCAGGCCACGCGGCCGCACGTCAAGCTGGAGGAGGGCTCCACCCGGCGGATCGACTGGCCCGAGACGGCCTTCTACCACGGACGTCCCGATGGGATGGACCGCGACGCGGTGCTCCTGCTCGGTGTCGAGCCCAATCTCCGCTGGCGCACCTTCGCCGGGCTGATCGTGGATTTCGCCGCAGAGCTCGGCGTCGAGCTGGTCGTCACGCTGGGGGCGCTCCTCGCGGACGTGCCGCACACCCGCCAGACTCCGGTGACGGGAAGCGCCACCGATCCCGATCTGATCGAGCAGCTGGGTCTCCAGGCGTCCCGCTACGAGGGCCCAACCGGGATCGTCGGGGTCGTCCACGACGCCTGCAAGCGCGCGGGGATCAGGTCGGCGAGCCTCTGGGCAGCGGTGCCGCACTACGTCTCGCTTGCGCCGAGCCCGAAGGCCGCCTCCGCTCTCTGTGACCGGCTCGCGACGCTGCTCGGCACCGAGATCGACACGTCCGAGCTCGACCAGGCAGCCGACGCCTACGTCCGCCAGGTCAGCGAGGCGATCGGCTCCGACGAGGAGACGGCCGCGTACGTCGAGGAGCTCGAG
Source organism: Gaiellales bacterium (assembly GCA_038248655.1). Classification (GTDB taxonomy): domain Bacteria; phylum Actinomycetota; class Thermoleophilia; order Gaiellales; family Gaiellaceae; genus DATBLE01. Next base: position 31,528 of record JBBRXG010000011.1, on the reverse strand, counting down.
CGCCGCGCCGACGAGATCGACGAGAGCGATCTGCCGTCGGGGGATTCGCTCGCCGCAGAGCTCTCCCGTTTCCTCCGGGAGCGCGACGAGGAGGACGAGACCGGGCCGTCGGGGCCCGGCGCCGAGCACTAGCGGCGGAGGAACAAGAGTCGCTCTCTTGACTCACTGCGGGTGCCAGGCACAACCCGTGGATGAGAAGGCACTCTTTCGGCACACGTCTGGTGCCAGGCACAAGCAGTGGGTGAGAAGTCACGCTTTCGGCGCGCCTCTGGTGCCAGGCACAGGTTGGGGGGGCAAGTTGCACTACCGGCGCGGGTCGCATGCCGGGCGCGCCGTGCTGCTGCTAGCCGAACGTGAAGGCGTAGGCCTCGACGCCCGGGGAGAACCGGAGCTCGAGCAACGCGTCCTGCATCCGCGGCCTGTCGACGAGGGTATAGAGGCGATCGGCGGTCACTCGAACCGTCCTTTCCGGCACTCCGTCGACGAGCACCTTCACCGTCCCCTTGCCGCCGAGGACGAGAAAGACCTTGCTCGCGTGGAAGTGGAAGCGGAGCCGCGCCTCGGAGACGGCGACGATTCGCTGCGCCTCGAGCTGGATCCGGCCCGAAAGAGCGATCTGGTTCTGGGCCAGCCGCGCGGGGAACGTGTAGTCGCCGGTCTTGTCCGGGTGCAGCGGTGAGCCGGCGTAGCGGGCGATTCGCTCGTAGCCGAGATACGACTCCGGCGAGATCCGCTCGGTCGGAGTTTCGTCGCGGAGCCGCGCCGCCACCGGCGCGCCCGCCTTCTCGCCGAGCAGGACTCGGATGTTTCGCTCCGTGACGTCGTAGCTTCCCTCGCCGAAGTGCGCATAGCGGACGTTGCCGTCGCGGTCGACCAGGTACTTGGCGGGCCAGTACTGGTTGCCCCAGTTGGTCCACGTTCCGTAGTGGTCGTCCAGGGCGACCGGGTACCGGACGCCGAGCCGCTCGACCGCCTTGCGGACATTGGACGCCTCGGCCTCGAAAGCGAACTCGGGCGTGTGCACGCCGACGATCACGAGTCCGTCGCCCCGGTACAGGCGGTCCCAAGCCTCGACGTGCGGGAGGGTGCGCAGGCAGTTGATGCACGAGTAGGTCCAGAAGTCGATCAGGACGACCTTGCCGCGCAGGCCCTGCATCGTCAGCGGCGAGCTGTTCAGCCACCCGGTGATGCCCGCGAAGTTCGGCGCCGGCCCGTAGGTCGGCAGACCGCCCATCGGCGCGGGCGTCCGCGCCGGTTTCTCGGTCACGTTCGTGCCCCGCTCGAAGGCGTCCTTGCCGGACGCGCTCGCCTCCGACTTGTCCTGGAGGAACTGCGTGTAGTTCGGGATCCAGCGCTGGAGCTTCGTGTCGAGGTCGAAGATCAATGCAAAGGCGGCGGCGGCGAGCACGACGCCGAACACGATGCGGAGCCGCTCGACCCCGGCGCGGAGCCAGATGCGCGCGCGTCGGCCGCCGATCGCGATCGCGAGCAGGACGAGCGAGACGCCGACGGTGTACGCGATCGCGACGGAGATCGTCTTCAGGCCGAAGCTGCTGGTCGCCGCCGAGCTCGTCACGTAGCCGATCGCCGGGCCGCCGCACGGGACGAAGACGAACCCGAGCGCACAGCCGAGCAGGAAGCCGCCTCCGAGATCCCCCGACGGGCGCCGTGAGAGCCGCGCGAGCGGCCGCTCGACCAGGACGCCGACCTGCGGGACGAGCAATGTGAGGGCAAGGAGGAAGAGGAGCCCGATCGAGACGTTGCGCAACAGATCCTTCGGCAGGCCGAGCTCGTCGAGCGCCCAGGCTGCGAACAGGATCGAGACCAGGAACGTGCTCGCCAGCCCGGCGATGATCGCGTAGGGGCGTCTCCGGTTCTCGCCCACTCCTCCGCCGAGGACGAGCGGCAGCACGGGCAGCACGCAGGGAGAGACCGCAGTGATCAGCCCTGCGGTGAACGCGAAGGCGATCGCGAGAGCCATCGTCGGTTATTCGGTCGCGGCTGCGGACTCGGATGTCACAGGCTCCGCCTCCCGGGTCTCGGCGCCGCTCTGGGCCGCGTCCGGCTGTGCGGCCGCGGCGGGCTTCTTCTTGCGCCGCCGACGGCGTCGCCGACCGGGATGAGCCTTCGGGGCGGGGAGGTCGTCGGCGAGCGCGGTCGCGACGTCGGCGATGGTGCCGAGCTCCTCCTTGGCCGCCTCGAGCGTGTGGTTCGCGCGCGGGGTGTATCCCTCGGCCGATGCGAGCAGCGCGGCTCCGGTTGCGATCGAGAGGTCCTGCGCGGCGGCGGCGAGCTTCGCGGCGTTCTCCTCGTGGCGGTGGCCGCGCGAGTTCGCGAGCGCGCCGAGCAGCCGCTTCGCCTCGGGAAACTCGGCGCTCGCCTTGCGGTCGAGCACCTTCCGCACGGCGCGCGCGAGCCGCCAGGTCCAGCGGGCGAGGATCTGGTCGGGCGCGTCGGGGCGTCCCTCGCCGACCGCCCGGAGGAGGATCCGCACTCCCTGGACGCGATCCTTCTCCCAGGGCGGCGCCTGGGTGACGAGAGTGACGAGATCGTCGAAGCTGGCGCGGTCGATCGGCATCCCGACTCGATCGGAGAGCGCCATCGTCCGCAGCCGTCGATTCGGGTTCTCGGCGGCGCAGGTGAAGAGGAACTGCTCGAGCGCGATCTTGCTCGCGCGTGCGGTCAGCTTCTCGAACAGGGCGACCCGGTCGTCGAAGCGAGCCTGCCGGCCGGCGATCCGGGCCCAGAAGCGCTGCTCCTCGTCGTCCAGGTAGCGGGGGTCGATGCGCTGCCACTCGCGTTGGATCACCGCCAGCCGGCGGCTCACGTCCGGCGTGACGGGCACGAGCCACGGTGCCGGCGCGAGCTTGCGGCGTGCTCGGCGCTGGACGCGCCGCCGCGGCGCGGGGGTGACCCGGGCGCCCTCCCGGTAGAAGTCGGAGCCGAGTAGCGAGTGGAGGGTGATCACGCGGTCGTTGTGGGTCGCGCCCTTCTGCACGAAGTCGACGACGATCCCGGCCTCCTTCCGGGGATGCATGCGCATGATCCGGCCGATCCGCTGCTGGTAGACGCGGCGGCTGGCCGTCGGTGCGAGGTGCATGACGGCGGTGGCGCGAGGCGAGTTCCAGCCCTCTGCGAGCAGCATCGCGTTGACCAGCACGTCGATCTCCCCTCGCTCGTACGCGGCCAGGATCTCGGCGAGCCGGACCGGCGGCGTCCGCCCGCTCACCGCCTCCGCCTTCAGGCCGGCGGCGCGGAACTCCTGCGCCAGGTTGTACGCGTGCTCGACGCCGGCGGCGTAGACCACGCCAGGGGTCGAATCGAAACGGTCACGGTAGAGGCTGGCGGCCGCCTGGTTCAGCGCAACGTGGTCGAGGACCTTCGCGAGGGCCTCCTGGTCGAAGTCGCCGCCCACGATCGGCACGGAGTTGATCGCAGCGGCCGGGGGGACGCGCAGGCAGCGGAGCGGCGCGATCAACCCGCGGCGCGCGGCGTCGACGAGTGGCAGGTCGTCGACGGAAGCGGGGAAGACGTCCGAGACCTGCTTGGCGATCAGCTGCTCGGTCGCCGTCATCCCGATGTAGACGGGCTCCGGGAAGCTGCGAATCGAGGCGCTCGTCTTCTCGCCCAGAGCCGTGTGCGCCTCGTCGCAGATCACGAGCTGGTAGGCCTCGCGGTCGAGATCGCCGACGTGTCTGGCGAACCAGGCGTAGGTCTGGATCGTGATCGGGTCGCGAACCGGCGGGGCGCCCTTTCCGGTGATCTCGGGTGTCAGCCGGTCGCCGTAGCCTTCGTCCTTCAGCTCACGGTTGAACTGGGTGACGAGCAGCCGTCGGTGGGTGAGGATCAGCACTCCGAGCGTCCGTGCCGCCTCGACGAAGCCGGCCGCGGCGATCGTCTTGCCGGACGCCGTCGGGTGGCGGAACCGGTAGCGGCGCACGGCTCCGGGATCCTGTTCCGGCGCGCGCTCCTCCTCTGCGGATTCGAGCTCGAACCGGCCGTTCTCGTCGTGCTCGCCGAGCTCACCGTTCTCCTCGTCCTCGTCGTCGACGAACCCGTCGTCGGTGTCCTCTGCCGCCGGCTCGGGGTCGCGCTGGGCGGCAGCGATCAGCTCGGTGAGCATCCCGGCGAGCGCGTCGACCTGATGGCGGCGGAGCTCGGTGCCCGAGCGCAGGCGGGGCGGTCTTTCGCTGAGCACCCGCTCGAGCCCGAGCATCAGCCCGTAGCGGATCCGCCAGTCGCTGCTCGGCTCGACGCGGCCCGCGGCGATCTCGGCGAGCGCGTCGTCGAGGGCGCGACGGCGGGCCGTCCCCGGCGCGAGCACCTGTGCCGGATCCTCCTCGGAATGGAGGAAGGGCTCGCCGGCCCAGATGGCGGCGTGCTGTGCCGAGGCTACGAGCGAGCTCGTCGCACCGGGCGCGGTCAGAGGGTGGTCGATGGTTTCCTGCATCGGGGCAGCGCCGGTTGCGCTGCATTCGTTCGAGAAAGGCGCCCGAAACCCCGGGCGGGCGTCGCCTTGGGAAGCATAGCGAGTCGGGCGTGACCGCGGTGGCCGAGCGCGACCATACTTCCGGCATGGAGAACTGGTCGGAGCTCTATGAGCGCGAGGCCGGACGGTACCGGGACGGCGAGGCGCGCCTGCCGGACGACCCCGACGAGCGGCAGCGCCAGCTGACCCGGATGGGGAACGCGGCGTACGGCGCCGGGCTCTGCTTGCTCATGCAGGGCGCCGACCCGCGGGAATGGCTGGGCCTCGCGGCCGATCGCTGGCGCGAGAGCTTCGGCGCGGCGCCGCCCGGCAGCTGGGGCCGGCCGATCGGCGCGATCAAGGCGGCGGTGATCGCCGCCGAGTGGCCGCTCGCAGAGGAGGCGGCGAGCTGGACGCTCGACGAGGGCGCCGCCGGCGCCGAATCGCCGATCGGCCGCTATGCGGCGGCGCTCGCGCACCTCGTGCTCGGAGGCTGGCACGAGGCCCGCATCGAGGCGGATGCGATCCGCATCCGGGACGACTTCCCGAACGACGTGGGTGACGCGCTGGCGATGGTCGCCGTCGAGGACGTCGTCGGGTACGTGGAGGCCGTCGAGGCGGTGCTCGAGTCGTTCGAGACCCGCGAGGGGTACCTGGAAGACGTGCCGGTCGCCGACACCGTTCTCGTCCTGCAGGCTCTGGCGGCGAGACGCGGGATCGCCGCGGAGCTGGCGTCGCCGCTCCTGCCGGCGCAAGAACGGTGACAGGCTGCACGCCTGTCACCCGGGTGGTCGCCGGTCAGAGGCGCGACGCGGCCGCCCGATCGAGCACGGCGATCGTCCGTCGTCCGCGCACCAGGCTCGCCGGGGTGTCGGGCGACGGCTCACCGGCGAAGGCCCGCTCGACCGCCTCCGCCTTCGCCTCGCCCGTGACGAGATAGAGCATCGTCTCCGCTTCGGCCAGGAACGGCCGCGTCATCGTGACGCGGGGAACGAACGGCTCCAGACCGGGCTCGGCGGTGACCGCTCGCCGCTCGCCCTCGTCCAGCTCGGGGGAGTTCGGGAAGAGCGAGGCGGTGTGGCCGTCGGGGCCGATTCCCATCACGGCCAGCCTGAGCGCGACTCCCTCGAGTGCGGCGTCGTACTCGGCGGCCGCCTCGTTCGGCGGAAGCTCGCCGCGGACACGGTGCACGTCCGCGGGCGGGCGGGCAAGCCCGTCGAGCAGCGACTCGCGGACGATCCGGTAGTTCGAGCGCCCGTCGGCGGGCGGGACGCAACGCTCGTCGATCCACCAGAGCTCGACCCGCGACCAGTCCGGCTGCAGGATCGCGGCCCGCTCGTAGGCGGGGCGCGGGCCGGAGCCCCCGGAGAGTCCGATGTGGCCGCCGGCCTCGACGGCTTCGGTGATCGCGACGGCCGCCGCCTCGGCTGCCGACGTCGCGTCGTCGACGACGTTCAGCTCGACCTGGCTCATCGGCCGACCTCGGCCGATGAGCGGGGAGGGGTCCCGGGGGAACCGGGAGGTTCCCCGACGAGATCGGCCTCTGGAAGAAGGGGGCTCGTGGGGGAAACATGGTTTCCCCCAGCGGGAGCGAGGCGGAGCCGAGCGACGGTCATGCGTCGTCCTGGGCCAGCTCCCGCGACCGCTCCATCGCCGCCTGGATCGCGTTCAGGAACGCGGCCCGGACGCCCGCCCGTTCGAGCTCGCGGATCGCCCGGATCGTCGTCCCGCCGGGCGAGGTGACCGCCTCGCGCAGCTCGACCGGGTGCATGTGCTCGTCGCGGAGCAGCTTCGCGGTTCCGAGCATCGTCTGGACGACGAGCTGCGTCGTCACCTCGCGGGACAGGCCGAGCAGGATCCCGGCCTCGATCATCGCCTCGGCGAGGAGCGCGAAGTAGGCGGGGCCGGATCCCGAGACGGCGGTGACGGCGTCCATGTAGGGCTCGGGCACGCGGACGACCGCGCCGAGATGCGAGAGGCACTCCTCGGCGAGCGCTAGCTGCTCGTCACCGGCGTGGGCACCGGCGCAGATCCCGGCGATCCCCTCGTGAACGGTCGCGGGCGCGTTCGGCATCGCCCGGATCACCGGCACGGCGGCGTCGATCCGCCGCTCGATCGCGGCGGTCGGGATCGCGGCGGCGACGGAGAGGACGGTCTGCCCGGGGGCGAGGGTCGGCCCGATCTCGCCGAGCAGCGTCTCGAAGTCCTGCGGCTTGACCGCGATCACGACCAGGCCGGCGCCGGCCGCTGCCTCCGCGTTCGAGAGGGTCGTGTGGATGCCGAAGCGTTCGTGGAGCTCGGCCGCCCGCTCCTCCCGCCGTGCGGTCGCGGTCACCTCGTCCGGCGCCCGCCAGTCCGAGCTGAGCAGGCCGCCGAGCAGCGACTCGCCGATCTTCCCGCAGCCGAGGATCGCGACGCGTCGGCTCACTCTGCGAGTCTACGCACCCAGGCGACGGCCATCTCGAGCCGCCGCGAATCGATGCCGCCGTTCTGCTCGACCGCCGACATCTCCAGCGTGACCGGTCCCTCCCAGCCCAGCCGGTCCAGGAAACCGTCGAGGTCGAGAACACCCTCGCCCGGAAGCAGATAGCGCCGGGGTCTCGTCCCCCAGACGCCGGGGTCGTAGTCCTTGACGTGGACGTGCGCGACTACCTCTGCCAGCTCGTGCGCCCGGTCGAGCTGGCCGTGAACGGAGAGGAACTCCGTGTCCAGCGTCACGCGGCAGCGAGGATCGCGCTCGCAGGCGCGTCGCACGTTGCCGAGCGGTGTGCCGACGGTGCACGGGATCGTCTCGACCGCCATGGTCAGACCGTGCCCCTCGGCCGTGTCGAGCAGGCCGGGCAGGTGATCGAGGTTGCGTTCGAGGAGGCGGTCGCCGTCCGGTAGCTCCCAGAGATGGAACACGAGTATGCGGGCACCGAGAGCGGCCGCAATCCGGCAGTTGAGGGCGAAGCGCTCCAGCGCCGGGTGGTCGCCGGACAGCGTTGCACCGATCGTCTTGTCGGCATGAGCGGTGACGATCGGCAAGCCTTGCAGGTCTTCGATCACCTCCTCGCCCCAGCCTTCGTACATCGACAGCTCGAGCTCCCCTGGCGGTGCGTGTTCGAGGATCCGGCGGTGGTCGGTGAAGTCGGGGTTGCGCGTGACTGCGCCGGTCGGGAGAAGGGGTCTCACGCAGCGGCGGCGATGGGCACGAGCCCCCGCGAGTAGCCCGCGAGCAGGTACACGCTCGCCAGTCCCGCCCACTCGCCGTACGGCTCGAGCAGCTCGGCGGTCTCCCAGCCCTCGACGCGGCGGCCGCGCATGGCGCCGAGGAGCTTGACCAGGCCGAGATCGCCTTCCAGCCCGCGCTCGAAACGACCGAGCCCCTCGAGGCAGACGACTCCGACCGACCAGGGCCCGAGCCCACGCTCGCGCTCGAGGCGGTCGGCGACTGCGGCGGTCGTCTGTTCCTTCAGACGCTCGAGCTCGAGCGTCCGGCAGAGCCGCGCGAGCGTCGCTCCCCGCCGCGCGTGCAGCCCCAGCCGGCGGAGCTCGGCGGGCGAGAACCGCCCGAGATCTGCGGTGGTCGGCGGAGCGTGGAGACGGTCTTCCTCCGACGTCGCGGCGCGGACGATCCGCCGCTCCATCGCCCGCGCCTCGCTCGCCAGGATCAGCTGGCCGCAGAGCGCCCGGAGCAGAGCGTGCGCAACCGTTGCGAGCCGCATCGGCCGCAGTCCGCGTAGCCGGCGGACCGTTTCGCCGAGGAGCGGGTCGCGCTGGAAGCGGAGCACGAACGGCGTGTGGTCATCGTCGAGCCCGAGGCAGAAGCGGAGCTGCTCGAGCGCCTCCTCGCCCGTCGCCCGCAATCGGACGATTCCGTCCGGCTGCTGCCAGGCGACCCCGCGCCCGGCGGGTAGGCGCGCGGTCAGGGCCCCGTCGCGGAAGTGGCGCGTCGCGTCGGTCGCCCCTCGTGCCGAGAGCGCCAGCGAGTACGGCCCCTGGGGGCGGAGGTCGGCGGCGACCATGGAGCGAGGATACTGGCGGGTCCTGCGGACGAGAAGTTCCAGTTCTGTCACGGGTCGAGTGCCAGGCACGGGTTGTGGACAACCACCGGCCGCCGGCCCCGGGGGCGGAACCGCCGTGGCAGTCCTTGTTGCCTTTGCCACCCAGTCTCTGAGACTGGAAGTGGAACGGTTGCGTAACGAGTCCTCCACAGGGTCAGCCGGGGCGGCGGGCTACCCTCTGCCGAGGTTGGAGATGCGCCGAACGTGGGACGCTCTCGCCGCGGGTGAGACCGCGGTGTACGTCGGCGACCCCGCCACCGGCGCGGCGGAGCTCGAGGGGCTGTTCGGCCGGCTCGGCCGAGAGTTCCGCGGCGGTACCTGCGTCGAGGTCGGCTGCGGTCCCGGGCGGATGACCGGGGTGCTGGCGGAGCGCTTCTGCCGGGTGATCGCCCTCGACGTCTCTCCCGCGATGCTCGAGCAGGCGCGGGCGAACGTGGGCGCGGCGAACGTCCGGTTCGAGCTCGTCTCGGGAGACGGGCTGGACGGAGTCGAGCCCGGGACGGCGGATGTCCTGGTCTGTTACCTCGTCTTGCAGCACCTCCCTTCGGCGCGCGTCGTCCGTACCTATCTGCGTGAGTTCGCGCGCGTGCTCGCGCCCGGCGGGGAGGCGCTTGTCCAGATCCCGGTGCTCGAGGGAGCGGTCGGCCGGGCGCGGCGGGCGCTTCGCACGCCGCTCGTCCACCTCGCCCGGCGGCCCGACCGCGCGGCGGCCTTCCGCGGCTACCGTCTCACCCCTCGAGAGCTCGACGAGGCGCTCGCCCCCGCCGGGCTGAGAGTCGTCGCCGAGGACGAGGGGCCTTCCGCCTACCGCTCGTGTCGCGACCGCTTCCTGCGGCTCGCCCGCGGATGACGCCGCTCGCCGTCGGCTCGCTCCCGTGGGGGGAACCATGTTTCCCCCACGACCCCCCTTCTTCCCGAGACCATCAGCTCCGGGGGAACCTTCCGGTTCCCTCCGGCCCTCTCCCCGGTCTTCGGCCGGGAACCGGCCGATGACGGCGGCCGCACTCGCCGTCTACGGCGTTCTGCTGGCAGTCGCGGTCGCCGCGATCTGGAGGCGGCCGGCCGTGGCGCTCGTCCTCTTCGTCCTCGGCCTGCCGCTGCACAACATCGTCATGTCGCTCCTCTACGGAGGCGGCGTGCGCGGCGGCGCGCTCGACGCGATCCAGGCGTGGAAGGAGATTCTGCTCGCGACCGCGCTCGCCTCGGTCGCCGTCGGGGCTGCCCGCAGCCGGGCGTTGCCGTTCACGCCGGCGCCGGTCGACTGGCTCGCGCTCGCCTTCGCCGCCCTCGTCCTCCTCTACGCCGTCCTGCCGCAGGGCGCCCTCGGCGGGGACGCCGGCGCGAAGGCGATCGCCTACGGAATCCGTCACGACCTGGTGATCGTCGCCGCCTATTTCCTCGGGCGTGCCGTTGCCGTCGACGTCAGGCGGCTGCGCTGGACGATCCCCGCCGCCGCCGCCCTCGTCGCCGTGTGGGGCCTGATCGAGGTCTACGCGGTGCCGATCGAGTGGTGGCGGCACTCCGGCGCCGTCGGCTACTTCCACCGCGAGCTCGGCTACGACTACCACGGTCCCGCCGGCCTGCCGGAGAACTTCGCCTTCAACACGAGCGACGGGCTGTTCCGGCGGCTCGTCTCGACCTTCGTGTCGCCGCTCGCGACCGCGTACATGCTCCTCGTCGCCCTGCTCGTCCTCGCGACGGTGCGCAGGCGCCGGCGGCTCGCCGGCGCGCTGGCGGTCGTGTGCGGCGCCGGACTGCTGTGGACGTTCTCGCGCTCGTCGATCGTCGCGCTCGCGGTCGGCCTCGTCGTGCTCGCCGCTGCCCGGCGCCGCCTGTGGCCCGTGCCGACGGCCGTCGTGGTCGTCGCCGTCGGGTTCGGCTTCGCCGCGATCTTCCACACGATCGCGCCGCGCACCCACTGGTTCGCCTCCGACCTCCCCTACCAGGAGGCACAGGCGAAGGCGAAAGGCCCGCTTCCGAAGGGAAGCGGGCTGGACGGCACGGTCAGCCTCGGCGAGCCATCCATCCGCAGCCATCTGGACAGCCTCCGAGACGGGATCGAGACCGTCTTCCGCGACCCCCAGGGCTACGGGCTGGGCAACGCGGGGACGACCGCGCAGCGCTTCGGGGTGACGCCCGAGGCGGGCGAGTCGAACTACACGGAGCTCGGCGTCGAGACCGGGCTCGCCGGGGCCCTCGCCTTCATCGCCTGGAGCGCGCTGCTCCTGGCCGGCCTCGTCCGCGCGGGCCGGCGCGGCGACCGCGCCGCGGCGTCGATCGCAGCCGCGCTCGCAGCCGTGCTCGCCCTCGCCGTGCAGACCGACGTGATCGGCGTTCCGTGGCTCGCCTACTGTCTCTGGTGGCTGGCCGGTGCGCTCGTGTACGAGAAGGTGCTGACGAAGGCGCAGTTGCCGGCGAGCTCCCAGGAGTACGGATCGTCCTCGACCGCGAGCCGGTCGGCGTAGAGCTCCCGGCCGGGGACGTGATGCCCGGGGATGACGCACGTCACGCGCTCGTCGGTCTCCACCGCTCGCGCGGCGGTCAGCTCGATCGCCGGGCCGACCCGAAGCTCGTGCCCGTCCTGACCGTGCCGGATCTCGATCGGACCGACGCGGACGTCGAGGAGCTCGCTCGGCTTGCGGACCCAGGGAAGCCGGAGGACGTCGTCGCCCCCGAGCCGCCCGGTCAGGATCGCGGCCAGGAGGTCGCGTTGCCACTCGTCTCCACGCTCGTCGACGTGCACGACGAAGCGCCAGGGCGAGCCGGGCTCGTCGTCGTCGTAGCCGATCGTGAAGGTGGCGGCGAGCCCGCTCAGGTCGACGCCGTCCGCCTCCCCTTCGCTGACGAGCCACGAGAGGACGCCGAAGCAGACGCCGTGCGTGGACCGCCCGCCCGGCCTGCCGCCGACCGAGCGGCACGGGCAGATCGCGTCGCAGTTGCACGACTCGAAGTAGTCGCCCGCGATCCGCCAGGCGGTCACACCGCCCAGGAGAAAGGCGCCGCGTGCCCGTTCTTGCCCGTGTTGTCGAACTCGAGTCCGAACGCCGAGACCCGCGCGCGCGTCGCCTGGGCGATCGTGACCGTCGTGTTCCAGGGGAGCGGGATGTTGGTGAGCTTCGCCGGCTCGGTCATCCCCTCGTGCACCTCGTCCTCGATCTCGATGTCGACCACGTCTCCGACCTTGACCGCATGGCGGGTTCCGTCGCCGACGTAGTCGATCGGCGCCTGCTCCATCCCCATCATCTCGCCGATCAGCGGCGACAGGGCGGCCATCGGGCCGCCGAGCTGCCCCGAGAAGACGCCGCCGAGCGCCTCCGCCTGCTCCGGCGAGGCCCGCTCGTCAACCAGAACGCCGACCCGCCAGTTGCCGTCGATCATCAGCTTCGGCGTGTCTGCGACCATCGCCAGGCTGAGCCCGCTCACGTCGACGCCGTCGACGTCGCCGTCGTCGACGTGGAAGGCGAGCACCAGCAGGCAGCGATCGGTGTCGGCCGGCCGCGTCAGGACCGAGGTCGTGCACGGACACACCGAGTCGCAGGAGCAGTTCTCGAAGTAGGTTCCGTTCACGTGCCAGGCCATGTGAGCCTCCTTGTCGGCTGACCCCGCGAGTGAGGCGGACCGTACCATGCCTCGGTGGCGATCGACCCTCGGACGGACATCGGTCACGTGCACCTGAAGGTGGCGGATATCGAGCGCGCCCTCGCGTTCTGGCACGGCGTGCTCGGCTTCGACGTCACCCATCGGTACGGCGATCAGGCCGCGTTCCTCTCCGCGGGCGGCTACCACCACCACATCGGGCTGAACACGTGGGAGAGCCTCGGCGGCTCGCCCCCTCCGCCGGGCACGACCGGCCTCTACCACGTCGCCGTCCGGTTCCCCGATCGGCGTGCGCTCGCGGAAGCGGTCCGGCGCGTACTCGACGCCGGCGTCGCGCTCGACGGCGCCTCCGACCACGGCGTCAGCGAGGCGATCTACCTGCGCGACCCCGACGGGAACGGGGTCGAGCTCTACTGCGACCGGCCGCGCGAGCAGTGGCCGAACGAGATGAGCACCGCCCCGCTCGACCTGCAGGGCCTGCTTGCGGCGGCCGGTTGACGGAGCGCGACCGCTGGGCCGAGTGGATCCTCCGTCGCCGCTTCGGCGGCGACCCCATGGCGGCGAAGCGGATGCTCGCGCAGCTTGCCCCCGTGCGGGACCGCGTGCTGGAGCGGGCCGACCTGCGCCCGGACGACACCGTGCTCGACGTCGGCTGCGGCGACGGGCTGATCGCCTTCGGCGCGCTGCAGCGAGGCGCTGCGCGAGTGATCTTCAGCGACGTCTCGCAGGACCTGCTCGACGTCGCGCGCGAGCTCGCGGCGGACGAGCCCCGTGCGGAGTTCGTGCACGCGGCGGCGGAGGACCTGGCTCCGGTGGCGGACGGCTCGGTCGACGTCGTCACCACCCGCTCGGTGCTGATCTACGTGGCCGGCAAGCGGCGCGCGTTCGCGGAGTTCTTCCGCGTGCTCAGGCCAGGCGGCCGGCTCTCGATCTTCGAGCCGATCAACCGCTTCACGTATCCGGAGCCCGAGGGCGTCTTCCTGGGCGTCCAGATGGGCGAGCTCCGGCCGCTGGCGAGCCGCGTGTGGAGCCGCTGGCGGGCGATGGCCGCCGACGAGACGCCGATGGTCGACTTCGACGAGCGAGACTTGCTCGAGCTCGCCCACGAGGTCGGGTTCGAGCGACTCGAGCTCCAGCTCTAGGCGCGGATCGAGCGCGGCCGCCTCTGGGGCGAGGAGCCGCCGCCGCTCGACTGCCTGCTGGACACCGCGCCGAACCCGAACGCGCCGACGTTCCGCGAGGTACTCGAGGCCGAGCTCGACGAGGCCGAGCGTGCCCGGCTGCTCGATTACCTCGGGGAGCAGCTCGCAGCGGGGAACCTCGTCGGCCGCTCCGCCGTCGCTTACCTCCGGGCGGAGAAGAGCTTGCGCTATACCTAGCAGCGGATGGCCAAGGCGGTCGAGCGCGTCAACCAGGTGATCATCCGCTTCGCCGGCGACTCGGGCGACGGAATGCAGCTGACCGGGGCCCGCTTCACGAGCGAGACGGCGGTGCTCGGGAACGACCTGTCGACGTTGCCCGACTTCCCGGCCGAGATCCGGGCGCCGGCCGGCTCGCTGCCCGGCGTCTCCGGCTTCCAGATCCACTTCGCCGATCACGACATCCTCACGCCGGGCGACCGGCCGAACGTGCTGGTGGCGATGAACCCGGCCGCGCTGAAGACGAACGTCAAGGACCTGCCGAAGGGCGGGACGCTGATCGTCAACGCGGATGCCTTCAGCGACAAGAACCTCGACAAGGCCGGCTACTCGTCGAACCCGCTCGAGGACGGGTCGCTGGCCGAGTACCAGGTGCACGCGATCCCGCTCACGTCGATGACGCAGGAGGCGGTCAAGGAGAGCGGGGTGACGAGCCGCGAGGCCGAGCGCTCGAAGAACATGTTCGCGCTCGGGCTGATGTCGTGGCTGTACACGCGCCCGACCGAGACGACGATCGACGAGATCCACGAGAAGTTCGACCAGCGCCCGGAGATCGCGGAGGCGAACATCCGCGCGTTCCAGGCCGGCTATGCGTTCGGGGAGACGACCGAGTCCTTCGCCGTCCAGTACGAGGTCGCGCCGGCGCAGATGGCGCCCGGCACCTACCGGAACGTGACCGGGAATCAGGCGCTCGCGTTCGGGCTGGCTGCGGCGACGGTGAAGAGCGGGTTGCCGCTCTTCCTCGGCGCGTATCCGATCACGCCGGCATCGGGGGTCCTGGAGGAGGTCGCCGGGTACAAGCATTTCGGGATCCGGACGTTCCAGGCGGAGGACGAGATCGCCGCGGTCGGGGCGGCGCTGGGCGCGTCGTTCGGCGGCTCGCTCGGCGTCACGACCTCGAGCGGTCCGGGCATCGTGCTCAAGCAGGAGGCGATCGGGCTCGCGGTCACGCTCGAGCTGCCGCTCGTCATCCTCGACATCCAGCGCGCCGGTCCCGCGACGGGGATGCCGACGAAGCCGGAGCAGGGCGATCTCTTGAACGTGATGTTCGGACGGAACTCCGAGTCGCCGGTGCCGGTGGTCGCGGCCGCGACGCCCGGCGACTGCTTCGACGCGACGATCGAGGCTTGCCGCATCGCAATCACGTACCGGACGCCGGTGTTCATGCTCTCCGACGCGTACCTGGCGAACGGCTCGGAGCCGTGGCTGATCCCCGATCCCGATGCGATCCCCGAGATCGCCGTCGGCCTCGCCGATCGGCCGAACCAGGACGGCGACTTCATGCCCTACCTCCGCGATCCGCAGACGCTCGCTCGTCCGTGGGCCGTGCCCGGGACGCCCGGACTCGAGCACCGGATCGGCGGCCTCGAGAAGGCCGACGGGAGCGGGAACGTCTCGTACGACCCGGACAACCACGACTACATGGTCCGCGTGCGCGCGCAGAAGATCGCGGGGATCGCGGGCGACATTCCCGAGCTCGAGGTCGACCACCAGGAGGGCGCGAAGCTCCTCGTTCTCGGCTGGGGCGGCACCTTCGGCCCGATCACCGCCGCGGTACGCAGGGTGCGGCGCGACGGCGGGACGGTGGCGCAGGCGCATCTGCGGTACCTGAACCCGTTCCCGCGCAACCTCGGCGACGTGCTCAAAAGCTACGACCGGGTGCTGGTGCCCGAGATGAACCTCGGGCAGCTGCTGAAGCTCGTGCGCGCCGAGTTCCTCGTCGACGCCGCCGGCTACAACCGGGTGCGCGGACTTCCCTTCACCTCGTCGGAGCTCGCCGAGGCGATGGAGGCGATGCTGTGACGGTGAGGACATGAGCAACCCCTTCTCCTTCCGGGCGACCAAGGACGGACAGGTGTTCATCTCACGCGGGGATAGGCAGGTGACGACCATGCGCGGCGAGAGCGCCCGGCGCTTCCTCGCGCGTGCGCGCGGGCTCGACGAGGAGGGCGCGCAGCAGTTGATGGCGCGCGCGACCGGCCACTACAAGCACGGAAACGAGCGATGAGCGGGAACGGAAACGGCAGCGGCGGCGGCAAGCCCGACTTGACCGCCAAGGATTTCAAGACCGACCAGGAGGTGCGCTGGTGCCCCGGCTGCGGCGACTACGCGATCCTGGCCGCGATGCAGGGCTTCATGCCCGAGCTCGGGATCGAGCGCGAGCGGCTCGTGTTCATCTCCGGGATCGGCTGCGCGGCGCGGTTTCCGTACTACATGCAGACCTACGGGATGCACTCGATCCACGGCCGCGCGCCCGCGATCGCGACCGGCCTGGCCACCTCGCGGCCGGATCTCTCGGTCTGGGTCGTGACCGGCGACGGCGACGCGCTCTCGATCGGGGGCAACCACCTGATCCACGCGCTGCGCCGCAACGTGAACGTCAAAATCCTGCTCTTCAACAACCAGATCTACGGGCTGACGAAGGGCCAGTACTCGCCGACGAGCGAGCTCGGCAAGGTGACGAAGACGACCCCGATGGGCTCGCTCGACCACCCGTTCAACCCGGTCTCTCTCGCGATCGGCGCCGAGGCGACGTTCGTCGCCCGCTCGATCGACACCGACCGCAAGCACCTCACGTCGGTGCTGCGCCGGGCGGCGGCTCATCGCGGCACCGCGATCGTCGAGATCTACCAGAACTGCAACATCTTCAACGACGGCGCGTTCGCCGCAGTCAAGGAGCACCCGGAGAACCAGATTCGGCTCGAGCACGGCCGGCCGATCCGCTTCGGCGACGACGGCGAGCGCGGCGTTCGCCAGCGCGCGGACGGCTCGTGCGAGCTCGTCGAGGTCGTCGACGTGGGCGAGGACGCCCTGCTCGTCCACGACGAGCACCACGAGACATCGAGCCTGGCGTTCGCGCTGTCGCGGATCGCGCACACGCCGGTCGGACCGACGCCGCTCGGCGTCTTCCGCGACGTCGAGCGTCCGGTCTACGACGAGCTGATGGCCGACCAGATCGCGACCGCCCGGAAGAAGCGCGGCGAGGGGGATCTGCGCGCCCTCCTCCACTCGGCCGACAGCTGGACGATCTCGTAGGGACTGACCCCGGAGGGGTCAGACCCTTCGGGTCTGCCCCTGCCTTTTCGGCCGTCGGGGCGCCTCGAACTGCAGGGTCAGACCTCTTCGGGGTCAGACCCTTCGGTCTGGCCCTAGCCTTTCCGTTCACTCACCGGAGCAAGAAGCGGCGCCCGCGCCTCGAAGGACGCGGTCAAGGCAGAGCTGCGCTGCCGCGGAAGATCGTCACGCAGATCGAGCCGGCGACCGCTTTCTGGGAGGCGGACGAGTATCACCAGCAGCACCTCGGGAAGCGCGGTCGGGTGAGCTGCCACGCAGGACATCCGCGCGGCCTGACAGCTCAGGCCGTATATCCGATGGCCTCTGCGGCGGATATCCTCCAGCGCGCGCGAAGGATATAACTGCGCGATGGCCCGTAAAACCACGATCACGGTCGACGACGAGCTGCTGGCGAAGGCGCAGGCCGTCCTCGGCACGCACGGCCTCAAGGACACGGTCGACATGGCGCTGAACGAGATCGTGCGGGCGGCGCTCAGGCGCGACCTCGCCGATCGGCTCGAGACCGGAGAGGGGCTCGATTTCAGCGAGGCGACCGCCCGAGCGGCACGCCAGTGGCGCACGTAGCAGGCCTCCTGCTCGCCGACACGAGCGCCTGGCATCACAGCACCCGGCCGGCGGCGGCCCAGCAGTGGCGGCAGCGTCTGGCCGAAGATCGGATCGCGACGACCCGGCCGGTCGTGATGGAGGTTCTCTACAGCGCGCTGACCGCTCGCGAATACGACGCGATCGCGAGAGAGCTCGGGGCACTGCACCAGCTTCCGTGCGGCAACGACGCCTGGGTCCGCGCGCTCGACGTGCAGCGGCGGCTCGCGCATGCGAAGGCGCTCCATCACCGCAGCGTCGAGATGCCCGACCTGCTGATCGCCGCGGTGGCCGAACTCGCTGGCGCCGTCGTCTGGCACTACGACGAGGACTTCGACCGCATCGCCGAGGTGACGGGCCAGCCGACCGAGTGGGTCGCGCCGCGCGGGTCGCTGTAACACGCGTGCGGTCTGCGAGACTGTTCCTCATGACAGAGAAAGCGACATTCGCGGCCGGCTGCTTCTGGGGCGTCGAGGCGGCCTTCCGCAAGATCCCCGGCGTCACCGGCACGCGCGTCGGCTACACCGGCGGGCACACCGACGATCCCTCCTACCACGACGTCTGCTCGGACACGACCGGCCACGCCGAGGCGGTCGAGGTCGAGTTCGACCCCGAGCAGGTCGCCTACGACGAGCTCCTCGATCTCTTCTGGCGCTCGCACGACCCGACCCAGGGCGACCGCCAGGGTCCGGACGTCGGCAGCCAGTACCGCTCGGCGGTCTTCTTTCACTCACCCGAGCAGGAGGAGGCGGCGGTCGCCTCGAAGGCGCGTGTCCAGGCACAGCTGCCCGCCCGCGTGACCACCGAGGCCGTTCCGGCCGGCGAGTTCTTCGAGGCCGAGGACTACCACCATCAGTACTTCGAGAAGTCGGGCCGCACGAGCTGCCACGCGGGCCTGCGGGCCGCAACCGGCTAGACGGTCCGCTCCTCCTCGGCGATCGCCACCACCGGCGCGCGTCGCCCGGGCAGCCGGGTGCCGCGCGCCCGCGCGGCTGCGACGGCGGTCACCGCGAGACCCGCCGTCCCGGCGACCGCGAACGCGAGCCTCGTGCCGCCGACGTCGGCGAGCCAGCCGGCGAGGAGCCCGCCCACGGGCGAGAGCCCGGCGAAGGCGAAGAGGTAGAGGCCGAGCACCCGCCCGCGCAGGCGGTCCGGAGCGGAGAGCTGGAGGATCGACTGGCTGTGGGCGGTCCAGGTCGAGAAGCAGAACCCGATCGCGATCAGCAACGCACCGGCGATCACCGGGCTGCGGATCGGAGCGAGGAGCAGCATGGCGGCGCTGAAGCCGGCCGAGCCGAGGATGACGGCCTTCCAGCTCGCGCGCGCGACCGCGGCCGCTCCGAGCGCTCCGAGCAGCGCGCCGACGCCGAAGCAGGCGAACAGGATCCCGAACACCTCCGCCCCCGAGTGCAGGGTGGTCGATGCGAGGACGGGAAGGAGGACGCGGAAGTTGAACCCGGTCGCGCTCACCACGGTCGTGATCACGAGGACGAGCTTCACCTGCGGCGAGCGCCAGACGAAGGCGAGGCCTTCGCGGATCGCCGCACCGGTCTTCGCGGCCGACGGGCCGCGGTCGAGCGCGTAGAGCTCGTCACTTCGCATCAGCACCAGCCCGGTGAGCACGGCCAGGAACGTCCCGGCGTTGATCGCGAAGCACCAGCCGGCGCCGACGGCGGCGATCAGAACCCCGCCGACCGCCGGGCCGACGACCCGGCCGGCGTTGAAGAGGCTCGAGTTCAGGGCGACGGCGTTCGGGAGCTCGTCGCGGCCGACCAGCTGAAACGTGAGCGCGTGCCGGTTCGGCGCGTCGAACACGAGCGCCGAGCCGCCGAGGAACGCGAGCACGAAGTACGGCCACACCTGGCCGATGCCCGAGAAGGCAAGCCCCGCGAGGCCTGCGGCGACGAGCATCGAGCTCCCCTGGGTGACGATCACCACCCGCCGGTTGTCGAACCGGTCGGCGAGCGCGCCCGAGAAGAGGGCGAGGGCCATGAACGGCAGGTAGCGGGCGAAGACGAGCAGGCCGACGTAGACCGGGGAGTGGGTCAGGCCGAGCACGAGCCACGGCAGCGCCGTGTCCTGCATCCACGTGCCGCTGACCGAGACGATCTGGCCGCTGAAGTAGAGGCGGTAGTTGCGGTGGTTGCGGAGGCTCGCGAACGTCCGCGAGTTGAGCGCGGCGAGGGCGGCGGTCAATCCGCCTCCTCGAGCAGCTTCGCCAGCGGTTCGATCGCGGCGCTGACGGCGGCCAGCTCGACGTTCGAGAGCCCCTGGAGCCGCTCCGCGAGCCAGGCGGTGCGGCGGCGGCGGATCGAGCGCAGGGCGCGAACGCCCTTCGGCGTCAGCGCGAGCCGGACCCGGCGGCCGTCCTCGGGCGAGCGTGACCGAAGAACGAGCTCCGCGCGCTCCATCCGGTCGAGGTAGCGCGTCATCGCCGGCGCGGACACCCCCTCGCGCGCGGCGAGCTCGCCGACGCCGAGGCTCGCGTCGTGGCGGATCTGTCCGAGAACCGTGGCCTGCCCGCCGGTGATCCCCTCGGCGTGCGCCTCGCGGCGCAGGTAGCGGTTCAGCTGGAGCAGGACCGGTCGAAGCCGGTTGGCGAGCTCGACGGAATCGGTGACGGCGCTCTTCATTTCGTTACCTATGGTAACGAAATGGGGTGCACTCGGACTCCCATCGCTACCGGGTGTCCGAGCCGGTTACTCCTCGGGCAGCGTTGCCGATCGATCCGCTATGAATCGATCCATGAGTGCGGGTCGGGTCGTCACCGAGCTCTGGGGCAGGATCCAGGCCCGCGACTGGGACGGCGTGGGTGAGCTCCTCGCAGACGACCTCGTTCTCGAGTGGCCGAACGCGGGTATCCGGATCCGCGGCCGGTCGAGCTTCGTCGAGTTCAATCGCACCTACCCGGAGGGTTGGTCGATCGAGGTGCTCCGGGTCGTCGAGCAAAGACACTCGGCCGTCTCCGAGGTGCGCGTCCCGCACCCGACCGTCGGTCCGTTCTATGCGATCTCGTTCCTCGAGGTCGAGGATGGGGAGTCACGCGCGGTCGCGAATACTGGGTCGAGGAGCGGTATCAGGAACCGTCGCCCGAGCGCGCACGCTGGTTCGAGCGGATGTGACGGGGCGCGCCGGCTACCGGTCAGCCGCGGCAGCGGCTGACGGCGTCGGCGTAGGCGGTCTCGTCCGACTCGCCGCCCCACACGCGACCGACCTTGAAGTCGGGCTCGCCGAGCAGCACGCCGTCCGCCCGGTCGTAGAACTCCTTGACGTTCTCGAGCCCGACACCGCTGCCGATCAGCACCGGCAGCTCGACCGCGTCCTTGACCGCATCCAGCCGCTCCCACGTCGGCGGGATCGGGCTGCGCGGTCCCGAGACGATCACCGCGTCGACACCGCCGCGCTCGGCCAGATCCTGGGCGGCATACTCGATCGGGACGTCGAAGAGCGGATGCGCGTGCTTGACATGCACGTCGCCGAAGATCAGCACCTCGGCGCCGAGCGAACGCCGCAGCCGGGCGAGCTCCGCGGCGCAGCCCTGGATGATCCCCTGATCGGTGACGTAGGCGCCGATGACGACGTTGCAGCGGATGAAGTCGGCGCCGCAGACGTGTGCGATCGAGAGCGCCTCCTCGCACGCGTTGCGGAGGATGTTGACGCCGACGTGCATCGACGTCGCCCGCCGCACCTCCGTGACGAGCACGGCCATCGCCGCGACGGTCGCCGGCGGCACGTGGTCGCGAAAGAGAGGAACGTCGCCGACGTTCTCGACGATGCACGCGTCCAGCCCGGCGCCCTCCAGCCTGCGCGCCTCCGAGAGCGCGAAGGCGACGAGCTCGTCCATCGCCTTGTCGTTCTCGGGCGCCGCGGGCAGGGCCGGCAGATGGATCATCCCCAGGATCGGCTTGCCGGCGAGCAGCTCGCGCACGGGCTGATCCTACGTCGGGATCTCGCTCGCACGCCGCAGCGGGCGTGAAGGCACGGAACCGGACCGGCAGCGGCGGTGTAGAGGTCGCACAGCGAGCGAAGGAGGCGGACATGCGTCGGTTGGTCCTCGGAACGGTGACGGCGGTTGCGTTGATCGGCGCGGCAGGGGCGCTCGCGGTCGGGCCCTGGCCGGGGCTGGCGTCGAGCGTGGCGTCTCCGACCGGTGACGTGCGCTACGCGGCGGCCCGGTCGCAGGGCTGGACGACGCTGAGGGCGATCCGCGGCGGGACGGTCACCGCTTCGGCGACGTTCCCCGGCGCATACGGGATCCCGGCGGTGACGAGCAACGGCCAGGCCGGCGGCCTGTCGCCGGACGGGCGCCTGCTCGTGCTCGCCCAGGCGCCGAGCTACAACGGCCTGCGGCGTGAGAGCCGGTTCCTCGTCGTCTCGACCGGGTCGTTGAAGCGGATGAAGACGGTCGTCCTCGCGGGTGAGTTCGGCTTCGACGCCGTCTCCCCGAACCGGCGATTCCTCTATCTGATCCAGCACGTCTCGAGCGCAGACCTCGTCCGGTACGTCGTGCGCGCCTACGACCTTCAGGCCCGGCGTCTCTTGACCGGGGCGATCGTCGACAAGCGCGATCCGGGCGAGTCGATGCGCGGCTACGCGGTCGCCCGGGCGACCGCGGCCGACGGTCGCTGGGTGTACACGCTGTACACGCGGTCGCCGGACGGTCGAAGAACGTTCGTCCACGCCCTGGACGCGGTGTCCCGGTCGGCCGTCTGCATCGATCTTCCCGACGGGCAGGGCGGGAGACGACGTCTGGCGCGCGCGCCTCGAGCTGAACGGGCGGCACTTGAGCGTCCGGTCGGGTGCCGACGTGACGGCGACGATCGACACGGCGACGTTCAAGCTCCTCTAGGCGCGGTGCGCCGAGGGGTGCAGGAGGGGCACGGATCCGCACCAGTCCGCCCGTAGCACGGAGGCCAGCGTGGGCGGTGTGGTCAGGGTGGCCTGCCCCCGGCCCGGCCGTGGCCGGCGGGCGTCGTAGCCCGCGGGCGTCCAGCGCAGGAGCTCTCGACCGAGGACCAGGTGGGGCTCGTCGGAAACGAGGACGAAGGTCCCGTCGGGGAGCTCGTCGATCGGTGCCGGACGCACACGATGCGCGCGGCCGTCGATCCGCTCGGCGTGGAGCCGCGCGTCGATCGCGTGCGCCCGCTCGATCCCGATCAGCTTGCGGAAGCGGTTGTAGTCGTCGCGGCGGCAGAGGGCGCACGGGCGGTGGCCCGCCGCGAATGCGGTCGCCTCGTCGAGGAAGAAGAGCTCGGTGAAGCGGCCCGGCTGGAGGAGGGGATGGCGGTGCCAGCCCTTGAACTCGAGCCGGCAGGCGATCCAGAGCTTGCCGCTGTACCGGCGCCTGACCCGGCCGTCGGCGTCGTGGAGGCAGCCGCGGTTCCCGTAGACGAGGCCTCGGGCGGGGTGGGCGACGAGCTCGCCGAGCGGCGTGACCCGGTTCTGGAGCGCCACGCGGGCACGGTATCCTCGGAGCGTGACCGAGGGGCGTGTCGAGGCGATCTTCATCGCGGCCGAGCACGGAGAACGTCCCCGGCCGGTGGAGGCGGTGCGGGCGGTGGCGCACAAGGGGCTCGAGGGGAACCGCTACTGGGACACCGGCCGGCCCGGCTCGGAGCTGACGTTGATCGAGGCGGAGCAGCTCGAGTACGCGCTCGCCGAGCACGGACTGGAGATCGACGCCGCTGTCAGCGGGCGGAACGTGTTGACGCGCGGCGTGAGCCTCAACGACCTGGTCGGCAAGTCCTTTCGCGTCGGCGAGCTCGAGTGTCGCGGCGTCGAGCTCTGCGAGCCCTGCAAGACGTTCGAGGGGCGAACGGCGCCCGGCGTGATCAAGGCGCTCGTCCACCGCGCCGGGGTGAACGCGGAGATCCTGGTCGGCGGCGAGCTTCGGCCCGGCGACGCGATCGCGCCGCTCTAGCTTCGCGCGGCCCCGGCGTGGCGTTCCTGATCCTCCACGGGCTCGAGGGGTCGGGGCCGGAGCACTGGCAGACCTGGATCGCCGGGCGGCTGCGCGAGCGCGGCCTGGAGGTGGCGTACCCGTCGCTCCCGGATGCCGACAGTCCCCGGGTCGAGCGCTGGCTCGAGGCGCTCGACGGCGAGCTGGACCGGCTTCCGGCCGCCGAGACGACCGTTCTTTGCCACTCGCTCGGCTCGCTGCTCTGGCTCCACCACGCAGCGCGCCGGCGCGGGGCGCGGGTCGACCGCGTGCTGCTCGTCGCCCCGCCGCAGCCGGACGAGGACGATCCGCAGAGCCCCGGCTTTCGCCCGGTGCCGCTCGACCGCGATGGGGTCGCCGCGGCTGCCCGTGAGACACTCCTCGTCTGCTAGACGGACGACCCGTGGTGTCCGCCCGATCGCTCGCGGCGGCTGGGGGAGGCGATCGCGGTCCCGGTCCACTGGCTCGCGAACGCCGGTCACGTCAACGCGGCGGGAGGGTACGGCCCCTGGCCGGAGGTCGAGGCGTGGGCGCTCGGCTCGCCGGCTCTCGACCCCGGCGAGTAGGCTGACAAGAATGGCGGTCGCGCCCGAGACCGGACGCTGGGATCGGCTCTTCGCCGCACGCACGCGAGGGGACGTCGGCGACGGGATCGCGCTCGTGCTCGGCTTCCTCGGGCGCTCCGACCTGATCTCGTTCGCCGGCGGCTTTCCGGATCCGCTCACGTTTCCGCGCGAGCAGGCTGCGGCGCTGCTCGAGGAGTTCGCCGCGGCGGGCGAGTCGGCCGCGTTCCAGTACACGCCGACGCGGGGTCTCGCCGGCACGCTCGACGCGATCGCGGGCAGGCTCGAGGCCGTGCAGGGGCGCCGCCCGGCCGACGACGAGCTCGTGATCACGAGCGGCGGAATCGAGGCGCTCGCCCTCGTCGGCAAGTCCTTCCTCGACGCCGGCGACACCGTCGTCGTCGAGGGGCCGACGTACCTCGGCGCGATCATGGCCTTCCGCGGCTTCGAGGCCGAGATCGTCGCCGTGCCGATGGACGAGGACGGCCTCCAGGTCGACGAGCTCGACCGCCGGCTCGCCGCCGGGCTGCGGCCGAAGCTCCTCTACACGATCCCCGATCACCAGAATCCCGCCGGCGTCAGCCTGACCGCCGAGCGGCGCGAGGGGCTGGTCGAGCTCGCCCGCCGGTACGGCTTCCTGGTCGTCGAGGACGTCGCCTACCGCGAGCTCGGCTTCGGCGACGACGCGCCGCCGAGTCTCTGGAGCCTCGCGCCGGACGCGGTCGTGCAGGCGGGAACGACGTCGAAGACGTTCCTGCCGGGGGTCCGGCTCGGCTGGGCGGCCGGGCCGGCTGAGGTCTCGGCGGAGCTCGTCTCCGCCAAGCAGAACACCGACCAGTGCTCGGGCGCGCTCGGCCAGCGGCTGTTCGAGGAGTACGTGCGCCGCGGCTGGATCGACGAGCAGCTCGTCCGTTCGCGTGCCCTCTACCGCGCCAAGTGCGACCGGCTGCTCGCCGCGCTCGAGCGTTTCATGCCCGACGGCGTGCGCTGGACGCGCGCCGAGGGCGGATTCTTCTCGTGGCTCACGATCCCCGGTTGCGACGCGACGGCGCTCGCGGCTTCCGCCGCCGACAACGGCGTCGGGATCGTTCCCGGT
The DNA here is from genome assembly GCA_038248655.1 of Gaiellales bacterium. Taxonomy (GTDB): domain Bacteria; phylum Actinomycetota; class Thermoleophilia; order Gaiellales; family Gaiellaceae; genus DATBLE01. The sequence goes on along the minus strand of JBBRXG010000011.1, from coordinate 6,745 downwards.
GCGCTCTTCTACCCCGACGGTCGCGGCGGCGAGAACGTGCGGCTCTCGTTCAGCATGGTCGACGAGTCGCTGATCGACGACGGCGTCGAGCGCCTCGCGTCGCTCATCGCCGCCTGACCGAGGGCTAGGCCTCGAATTCCTCTCGCGTCGCTTCGCCCCAGGGCCAATCGTCGGTTGTCTCTTCCTTGACCTCGGCTCCGCAAAGCACGAGTGCCGGCTGCGCGTCCAGAGCGTTCGGCGGGAACGCCCTGAGCGTCCGGGAGGCGTGGTCGGACATCGCCGCGTATCTCCGGCAGCCGGCCGTGCGGGTCGTATCGCCGAGCGCACGTCACGAGGAGATCGCCGGTGAGCTCGCCCGCACGCCGGGTCTCGCAAGCGACGACGTCGCGGACATCGAGATCGCCGCGCTCGCAATCGAGCACGGGCTCGTCCTCGCCTCGCACGACCACGGCTTCCGCCGCTTCTCGCGTCTGCGGCTGATCGACCCCCTGATCGCCGAGGGACCGTGACGGAGCTCGCTCGTTGCCGCTCGAAGGCGCGCGTCAGCTGCGCGGATCGGTCTGGGCGGCGATGCGGCCCGCGACGCCTTTCTTCTCGACGACGAGATAGGCGCCGTGCCGGTCGACGACGTGCTCGACGGCGCTCTCGTGCCCGGGGGCGATCAGGAACCGCCGCGAGTCGGCGCGGACCGTCTCGTAGACCCGGAGCGGCACCTGGAGCTGCTCGATGCACCCGTCGTCGCTGCACTCGCACACGAAACCGACGCTCGAAGCATCCTCGCCGAACTCGCCCGAGACCGCGCGAACCTGCTCGTTCACCTCGCGGAACAGCGCCTCGTTCCGGGCTGCCCGCTCCTCGCAGACGCTCATCGATTCGACCCTATACGCAACATGCGGAACCGGCTCGCCTCGATCCCCACCCCTCACCCGGTGAGCGTCCGCGTGACGCGCCGGTCGGGAACGAACCAGCTGATCGCGACGGCGACGAACACCGCGACGGAGATCCACGGCTCGACGAAGGAGCACGCGAGCGCGACCAGGTACGCGACGAGCGAGAGCTTGCCCTTCCGGTCGCTGCCGATCGCCTGCGCGAGCTTCGAGTCCGATCCGTGGATTACGAGCAGGGCGAGCGTCAGGAGTGTGTAGGCGCAGCCGCAGCCGAAGAGCACGATCGAGTAGGCGGCCACGGGGCCCGGCTCGACACCGGTCTCGCCGAGCCAGGCGGTCGCCACCGGCGTCAGGGAGAGCCAGAAGAGCAGGTGGATGTTCGCCCAGAGCGTGCGACCGTCGACGCGCTGCACGATCTGCATCAGGTGGTGGTGGTTGACCCAGTAGATCGCCACGAAGACGAAGGTGAGGAGGTAGGCGAGGAGCCGCGACTTCTCGTCGAGGATGTCGGTGAGGTGATCGCCCTCGGGCGGCCGCAGCTCGAGGACGAGGATCGTGATCAGGATGGCGATGACGCCGTCGGTGAACGCGTTCATCCGCTCTGGGCGCATCGGGCAACTATCTCATCGCGCGACCGTGCAACCGTCGAAATAGGCAGACGGCGACACGCGTTGGCACTGGGTATGCGCCGCAACCCGTCGGCGATCGGTGCGCTCTTCGCCACCTTCACGGGGATCGTGTGGGGCGGCCAGTTCGTGGTCGGCAAGTCCGCGCTCGCGCGGGTCGACTCCTTCTGGCTGACCGCGGTCCGCTACGCGGGTGCGGCCGCGCTCCTGCTCGCGCTGGTCGCGCTGGTCGAGGGCACCCGCGCGCTTTCACCGCGCGGCCGGCTTCGGGCGCTGGCGGTGCTCGGAACCCTCGGCTTCGCCGGCTTCAACCTGCTCGCGTACACCGGGCTCGAGCACGCGCGCCCGCAGAGTGCCTCCCTGATCGTCGCGCTCGCTCCGCTCCTGACCGCGCTCGTCCTCTGGGTGCGCGACCGTCTCCGGCCCACCCGGACGACGCTCGCCTCCCTGATCGTCGCCCTGGTGGGAGTCGCGCTCGTGATCAGCCGCGGTCATCCGAGCACGCTGTGGCACGGCTCGCTCGGGGCCGGAGACCTGCTCGTGCTCGGCGGCGTGCTCAGCTTCGTCCTCTACACGATCGGGGCGGCGGACCACCGCGACCTGTCAGCGCTCCGTTACACGGCTCTGACGGCGGCGCTCGGCTGGCCGGCGATCGCCGCGGCCACCCTGATCGGCACTCTGGCCGGCTGGCTCTCGGCGCCTTCGGGCGCTGACCTGCATGCGGTGACGCCGGAGCTCGCGTACCTCGCGCTGCCCGGTGCCGTGATCGCGGTGCTCACCTGGAATGCCGCCGTCGAGCGGCTCGGCCCGCAGACGACCTCGCTGTTCGGGAACCTGATTCCGGTCTCGACGTTCACGATCGAGACGATCCGCGGCTACCGGCCCGGCTTGCTCGAGCTTGCGGGCGCCGTGATCACCGTCGGCGCACTGGTCGCGAACAACCTGCTCAACCGGGAGCGACCCACCGCCGACGGGGCGGAGCCGGGCGAAGAGGAGGTATTGCTCGAAGCAGCCTGACGGCGCTGGACAGCCGGCGAGGTCCGGTCAACACTTGCGCGATGGGCGACGACGCCGTTCAGGTCACGCCGCCTGCGCTCGCCGGCCGATCCTCCTCGCGGCCGTTCGTGGGGCGAGCCCAGGAGCTGGCGGAGCTGGCGTCTGCGCTCGAGGAGGCCGCGACCGGCCGCGGCGCGCTCGTGCTCGTCACCGGCGAGCCGGGCATCGGCAAGACCCGGCTGATGAGCGAGCTCGCCCGGGTCGCCGGGCAACGCGGCTCGCGCGCCGTCACCGGCCGCTGCTGGGAGGAGGGCGGCGCGCCGCCGTACTGGCCGTGGATGCACGTTGTCCGCTCGATCGGAGGCGAGTTCGAGCAGCTGGCCGCCTCCGCCGATCCGCAGACCGGACGGCGCGGAGCTGCGAGCGGCGTCGTGCCGGAAGGCGAGCGCATCCGCCTGTTCGACGCCGTCGGCCGCTTCCTCGCCGCCGCGTCCTCCGAGCAGCCGCTCCTCGTCACGCTCGACGACGTGCACGCGGCGGACGAGCCGTCGCTCCTCCTGCTGCGGTTTCTCGGCGACGCGCTCGCCGACTCCAGCGTCGTACTCGTCGCCTCGTACAGAGAGGGGGAGCCGCGGGTTCGCGAGCTGGGCGACGTCTTCGCCGAGCTCGCCCGCGTCGGCCGCCGGATCCCGCTTCGCGGCCTGACCTCGGCCGACCTCGACGCGTATGTCGCGGCTGTCACCGGCTCGCGGCCGACGCAGCAGGTCGTGGGGCGCCTGCACGAGATCACCGGCGGCAACCCCTTCTTCGTGGGCGAGATCGTCCGCCTCCTGGACGCCGAGGACACCCTCGAGACACTCGACGAGACGACGAGGGATCCGTTCCTCCGCATTCCCGAGGAGGTCCGGGCGCTGATCCGCCGACGTGTAGCGAGCCTCGCCCACGAGGCGGTCGCGGTCCTCCGCGTTGCCGCGGTGATCGGGCGCGAGTTCGACCTGCACCTGCTTCAGCGTGCGAGCCGGCTGACCCCGGCGCGGCTCCTCGAGGTCCTGCGCGAGGCGGCGGCCGTGGGCGTGATCGCCGAGCTTCCGGCAACTCCGCGCCGCTACTCGTTCGCGCACGAGCTCGTGCGCGAGACCCTCTACGACGACCTTCCGCCGGCGCGCCGGCTCGAGCTCCACCGTGAGGTCGGTCGTCTGCTCGAGAGCGTGTACGAGGACGATCTCGATCCGCATCTGTCGGAGATCGCGCGCCACCTGTACCTGGCCGCACCGCTCGGGGACGCGGACCGGGCGCTCGGGTACCTGGTGCGGGCCGGCGAACGCGCCTCCGCCCTGCTCGCCTACGAGGAGGCGGCGGTCCACGATCGTCGCGCGCTCGAGCTGCTCGCTCTGGTCGGGGATCCGTCGGGAGAGCGTCGCAGCGAGCTCCTGCTGCACCTCGGCGACGCGCAGTGGCGGGCGGGTGACGGCGCCGAGGCGCGCACCGCCTTCGAGGAGGCGATCGCGGGTGGGCGCCGGCTCGGGGACGGCGAGCTGCTCGCGCAGGCGGCGCTCGGGTACGTGACCGCGCTCGGCGGCTTTCTGCTCTACGCGCGCTTCGAGGTCGGCGGAACCGGCGTCGGCCTCTTGGAGGAGGCGCTCGCCGCGCTCTCGCCCGGAGACGGCTCACTGCGCGCCCACCTGCTCGCCCACCTCGCGCTGGAGATGTGGTCGGGGAACGAGCCGGTCGAGCGGCGGGTGGCGGTGAGCGAGGAGGCGATCGAGATGGCGCGGCGGGTCGGCGACTCGGAAGCGCTGGTGATGGCCCTCCATTCGCGTCACTGGGCGCTGACCACGCCGGGGATGGCGCTCGAGCGGCTCGCGCACAGCGAGGAGATGCTTCGCGTCGCGAAGGAGACCGTCAATCCCGAGATCGAGTTCCTCGCCCACAACGCCCGGTTTCACTGCTTCCTCGAACTCTGCGACCGGCGGGGGATGGACGCCGAGAGCCAGGCGATGACCGAGCTCGCCGAGCGGCTGCGGCAGCCCTTCTACCGGTGGCACACGGTGTGCCTGCGCACCCTCCGGGCGACACTGGACGTCCGCTTTCTCGAAGCCGAGCGCCTCGCGCAGGAGGCGCTCGAGCACGGCCGGCTGCGCCAGAGCGAGTACGCGACCTACGTCTTCCGGTACGCGCAGATGTTCGCGCTCCGCTGGGTGGAGGGCCGTCTCCACGAGCTCTGGCCCGAGATCGCGGACCACGCCGAGCGGTTCCCGTGGATCCCGCGCTGGCGGGACGCACTCGCCGCCGCGGAGCTCGGCGACGAGCAGACGGCGCGGAGCGAGCTCGAGCGCCATGCCGCCCGCGATTTCTCGGACCTTCCGCGCGACGGCCTCTGGATCCTCCACCTCTGCGCCCTGGCCGAGGCATGTGCCCTCGTCGGCGACGAGCGGCGTGCGCTCCAGCTGTACGAGCTGCTGCTGCCGCACGCCGACGACAACGCCGTCTCCTACACGCAGCAGCCCTTCGGCCCCGTCGCGCTCCGCCTCGGCAAGCTCGCGGCGCTGCTCGGCCGCTGGATGGACGTCGACCGCCACTTCGCCGGCGCGCTCGCCCGCTGCGAGCTGCTCGGTGCCCGCGCGATCCGCGCCCGCGTCCTGCTCGAGCATGCGAGCGCCCTGGCGGCGAGCGCGGAGCCCGCCGATCGCGGCCGCCTCGAGGCGATACTCGACGAGGCGGCGCAGCTCTGCGACGAGCTCGTCATGCCGGATCTGGCCGCGCGGGTCGCCGCCGTTCGAGAGGGGCCGGCCCCGGAGGCGGTCCGGTCGCTCTTCCGGCTGGAGGGCGACCTCTGGACGATCAGCTACGAGAGCCGGACGTTTCGCCTGCGCGACGTGAAGGGTCTCCGGTACATCGCCTCGCTCCTCGCCAGCCCCGGCCGGGAGCTGCACGTGCTCGAGCTGGCGGGCGCTGCGGCGGGCGCCGGACGCGACCGGTCGTGGGGGTCCGATCACGATCCGATGCTGGACGAGCGGGCAAAGAAGGAATACGCCGGGCGCCTCGCCGAGCTCGAGGAGGAGCTCGAGGAGGCCCGCCGCTGGGGCGACGTCGAGCGCGCCTCCCTGCGGTCGGAGGAGATCGACTTCGTCAAGGCGGAGCTCGCGCGCGCGGTCGGGCTGCGCGGCCGCGACCGGACCTTCGCCTCGCCGGCCGAGCGCGCGCGCGTCAACGTCACGAAGGCGATCAGGACCGCGATCAGACTGGTCGAGAAGCAGTGCCCGGAGCTCGCCGAGCACCTCGACGCCTCGATCCAGACGGGGCGGTTCTGCTCGTACGCCACCCCGGGCGCGGCGCCGCCCAGCTGGTCGCTCTGACGCGTCGTGCGGGGCGCGGAACGATCGTTCCGCCGCGATTCACGCCTCTTGGTTGACGACCAACGACGAAAGGAGTCGCAAGTGGCGAACGTGTACTCGCTCGAGGGCTCGCTGATCGAGGCCTGTTCCTGCAACGTCAACTGCCCGTGCTGGATCGGTGAGGACCCCGATCTCGGTGAATGCTTCGCGATCGTCGCGTACGGCATCGACCGTGGGCAGGTCGGCGAGGTCGACGTCTCCGGCCTCAACCTCGTCCTGATCTGCCACATCCCCGGGAACGTGCTCGCGGGCAACTGGAAGATCGTCGCGTTCGTCGACGAGCGCGGGACCGAGGAGCAGCGGAACGCCCTGCTGGAGGCGTTCACGGGCAAGCTGGGCGGCCCGCTCGGCGACCTCTGGGAGGCGCTGATCGGCGAGGTCAAGGGCGTCGAGTTCGTCCCGATCAGCCACGAGGTCGCGGGCGGCAGCGGAACGCTGCGCATCCCGGGTCTCGTCGAGACGGAGATGGAGCCCTACCGCGGCCCGGACGGCAGCGTGACGACCCTGCAGAACTCGGTCTTCTCGACCGTGCCGGGGTCGCCGGCGTGGATCGCGAAGGCCGGCGTGAACCGGGTCAGCCTGCCGCAGTACGGCATGGACTGGGAGTACGCGGGCCGGAACGCGATCCAGTCCGAGTGGAAGATCGAGCACGCCGCGTGACCGCGGCTGCTCCGGCGGTCCAGGGCCGGCGCCTCGGCGCGCCGTGGCCGGTGCTCGTGGCGATCGCGGCCGGCTGGGCGATCGCGATCCTCGCCGAGGTCAACGGCGCGGCGAGATCGCTGCACCACGATGCGCTGATCGAGGGCGGCCCGCCGGTGTGGGTCGCCCTCCCGCTCTTCCT
>JBBRXG010000010.1:0-46867 GCA_038248655.1 Gaiellales bacterium | reverse complement strand
CCCGCCGAGGGGATCACGAAGGGCGACCTGCTCGCCTACTACCGGGCCGTCTCCCCCGTGCTCCTGCCTCACCTCCGGGACCGGCCCTTCACGATGAAGCGCTATCCCGACGGGATCGAGGGCGGCCACTTCTTCCAGAAGGACGCGCCGAAGCACATGCCGACCTGGATCCCGACCCGCGAGTTCGAGGTCTCCACGCGCGGGTCGCCGCGGCGCACGCGCACGATCCGCGTGCCGCTCGTGAACGACGAGCTCGCACTCCTGTGGATGGTGAACATGGGGTGCATCGACCTGAACACCTGGTACTCGCGCGTCGACCGGCCCGAGCGCCCCGACTTCGTCCTCTTCGATCTCGACCCGTCCGCCGGCGCCGGCTTCGCGGAGGTGATCGAGGTCGCGCTGCTCGTCAAGGAGGTGCTCGACGCGCTCGGCCTCACGGCCTTCCCGAAGACGAGCGGCAGTAACGGGATGCACGTGCTCGTCCCGGTCGAGCGGCGGCACAGCCACGAGGAGACGCGCGAGTTCGCCGAGATCGTCGCCGGGACGCTGGCCCGGACCCACCGTGGGCTCGTCACCACCGAGTGGACGAAGGCGAAGCGGCGCGGCGTCCTGATCGACGCGAATCAGAACGGCGAGGGCAAGACTATCGCGTCTGCGTACTCGGTTCGCCCACGTGCGGGCGCGCCCGTGTCGACGCCGCTGCGCTGGGAGGAGGTGCGGACCGACCTCGAGCCGCAGGCGTTCACGATGGACGCCGTCCTCGCCCGGATCGGGCAGCACGGTGATCTGTTCGATCCGGTGCTCGGGGAGAGGCAGTCCCTGGCCCGGGCGCTGGCGACGGTTCGGTAGCGGTAGCATCGATTCTCGTGAGGCTCGCGCAGCTGGTTGCGGAGCTCGATGCGTACTTCCGCGTCCCCGAGGTCACGGGCGACGACTGGTCGCCCGCCTTCGATCAGATCTATCCGGATCCGTACTGGCGGGAGTACGTCGTCCCGGGCTGGGAGGGCCGCTGGAACGGCCTCTCGATGCAGGGCGCCGCAGACGTCGAGCGGGCAGCGACCTGCGTCTTCCCCAGCGATCGGATCGTCGCCGCCCTCGAGCCCGGGACATTCCTCTTCTCGGAGCATCCGCTCGACTTCGCGGACGAGCCGGGGTTCCTGCCGCTCGCCGTCGAGACCTACGAGGCGATGCGCGAGAACGGGATCAGCTTCTACAACGCCCACGCGCCGCTGGACATGCATCCGGAGGTCTCGCCGTCGCGGCTGTGCGCCGACGGCGCCGGGCTCGATGGGCTCGAGGAGTACTTCCCGATCTGCGAGGGGATTCCCGGCGGCGCGGCGGTCATCGGCCAGACCCGGCTGACCGTCGACGGGCTCGCGGATGCGCTCCGCGCGTTCCTCGGCCCCGAGATCATGGTGCACGTGCTCACACGGCCACGGGCCGAGGCGGGGCGGGTCCGCGATGGTCGCCGGCGGCGGTGCGGTCGTCGAGATCCTCGAGGCGTCGCTCGAGCGTGGGTGCCAGACCTACGTGACCGGGAACGCGGCCACAACCTGCCGGCTCGAATTCGTCCAGGAGCAGGTCCGTGCGTTCCGCCGTCGCGCCGACGAGGCAGGCGTCACGCTGATCGACGCGATGCACTACGGGATGGAGAAGCCTCCCCAGCTCGCGATGGCGCGCTGGTTCCGCACCCGCGGTCTCGCGGCCGAGTTCGTCCCTGACGGTCCCAAGTAGAGGGCCTGGCCCGAGGAGACGGCCCTCACCCGTTCGAGGCATGCCGGGTCGGCGACCCGCAAACGATGATCCTGAGTGTGACGCGGCCGGAGGGCACGATCGATCGACCCCTCCTACAGGATCCCGCCGTCGAACCGGTCGACCCGACGTTCGAGGAGCTTCGGCGGCGCAACGTCGAGCTCGAAGCTCTGCACGAGACCGCCGTCGGCCTCACCGAGCGGCTCGAGCTGGACACCCTGCTGGCGGCGATCGCCGATCGCGCCGGGGCGCTCCTGGGGACGGCGCACGGGTACCTGTACCTCGTCGAGGAGGGCGGCACCTGGCTGCGCTCGCACTACGGTACGGGCGTCTTCGCGCCCTGGCGCGGATACAGGCTGGAACGGGGCAAGGGTGTCGGCGGGATGGTCCTGGACAGCGGCACCCCGCTCGTGGTCGAGCGCTACCGGACGTGGAAGCATCGCTCGCCGGACTTCGACCGCCTCGACATCGGTGCGGTCGTCGGCGTGCCGCTCGGATCGGGCGGCGAGGTGGTGGGCGTGCTCGGGCTCGCCTACATGGGAAGGTCGGATACCTTCGGCGAGACGGACCTCGCCGTGCTCGATCGTTTCGGACGTCTTGCGTCGCTCGCGCTCGACAACGCGCGGATCTACTCGGCGCTCAAGCAGGAGCTGCGCGAGCGGACGCGGGCGGAGGAGGATCTCCACCAGGCGATCGCCCAGCTGCGCCGCTCGGAGGGCGAGCTTGCTGTTTCCCGAGAGGAGATGATCAGCCGCCTCGCATCGGCGATCGAGTTTCGCGACGTCGAGACCGGCCGGCACACCGAGCGCATGGGCCGCTACTGCTTCGTGCTCGCCCAGCGGCTGGGACTCGACGACGAGCACTGCGACCTGATCCGCGTCGCCAGCGGCCTCCACGACATCGGCAAGATCGCGATCCCGGACAGCGTCCTGTTGAAGCCGTCCACTCTGGATCCGGAGGAGCGGCGTCTGGTCGAGCGGCACGCGGCGATCGGGCACTCGATCCTCGCGGGGTCGGCCTCGCATCTCCTCGATCTCGCCGCCACGATCGCGCTTACCCATCACGAGCGATACGACGGGACCGGCTACCCCCAGGGCATCGCAGGCGAGGAGATACCGCTCGAGGGCCGGATCGCCGCGGTTGCGGACGTCTTCGACGCACTGACGAGCCGCCGGCCCTACCGCGACGCCTACGACGTCGAGGAAGCGCTGGAGCTGATGGCGACCGGGCGAGGCACGCAGTTCGATCCGCTCGTTCTCGATCTCTTCTTCGAGTCGGCCCCCGAGGCACGCTCGATCGGAGACGCACCGAGGTCGAAGGGCCCGGTTCTCGCCACCGCAGCCGTCTCCCGGCCGGCGGCGGAGGCGACCGACGCCATTCCCGAGAGCGTGCTCCGAGCCGCGGTCGAGAGCGCCCGGGCGGTGCTCGACTCGATGGGCGGCGAGCGGTGTGCAGTGGACGCCGCGCTGACCGCGCTCGTCGAGAACGGAGGTCGAGAGCTCCTTCCGAGCGTGTACCTCGTCGATCGCGAGCGGCTCTGGCTGGTGTCCCAGTGCGGGTACGACCAGGTGCGGGACGGGTTTCGGCTCGACCAGGGCGTGATCGCCCGCGCCGCCCGGACGGGGGTCGTCCAGTTCGTTCCCGACGTCTCGGGCGATCCGGACTTCGTCGCCGCCGCACATGAGATTCGCTCCGAGCTCGCGATCCCGTTCGGCGGCGGCCGGCCGGCCGCCCGCGTGTTCAATCTCGAGACGCGCAATCGTGTGCTCCCTCTGGAGGCGCGCGCGATCTGTCGGGTTTCGCCCGCGAGGTCGTGGAGCGGGCCTCGGGCATGCGCTGGGGCATCGGGCTCGACCTCTCGAGCCTCACCCGACTGTTCGTCGACGCCAGCTCGCTGCGTGGGGTCGATGCGATCACCGACTTCGCGTCACGGACGCTCGGCCGACTGCTCGACCTCGAGGCGGCGCAGGTCAGCCTCGTCCGCTCGCAGGGCGATCTCACGCTCGCGAGCTTCTGGCGGCGGCCGGAGTCGCCGCTCGAGCCGCTTACGGCCGGCGAGCTCGCCCTTGTCGCGCGCGCAGCCCAGGACGTCGAGGCGACCTGCTGCGTCGTCGACCTCTCGACCGCCGGACTCGAGGTCGACCCGAGCGCTCCGACCGGGCTCGTCTGGCTTCCGCTGTGCGTGGCGGGAGCTCAGCTCGGCGCGCTCGTCGGCCGCGGCCCCGGCCCGCTCAGGCTCGAACAGGATCAGATCGAGGCCGCCACCCTCCTCGTTCAACATGCTGCCTCCCTGCTCGACGCGGCGCTCGCGCTGCGCCGCGAGCAGCGCGCGGCCGTGACCGACGAGCTCACCGGGCTCTTGAACCGCCGCGGCTTCCGCGAGCGGTTTCGCGAGGAGCTCGATCGGGCTGCGCGGGGTGGACGCCAGCTCGCGATCGTCGTGCTCGACTGCGACGATCTGAAGGCGGTGAACGATCGTGGCGGGCACGAGCTCGGCGACACGGCCCTGCGGGCGATCGGTGACTTCCTGCGCGCCGAGAAGCGGCTCGAGGACGCCGCCGCACGGATCGGTGGTGACGAGTTCGGGCTCGTGATCCCTGATGCGACGACGAGCGAGGCGGTGGCGATTGCGGAGCGGCTCCGCCGCTCTCTGATCGAGCGTGGGCTCGAGTCGGGCTGCCCGATGACCGCGACCTTCGGTGTCGCCTCGTACCCGACCGACGGCGGCAACCTCGCCGATCTCCTGCGTGCCGCCGACGGAGCGATGTACCGGGCGAAGGCCCAGGGGAAGAACCGGACGCTGTCGATCGCGTCCTCCTCGAGCGCCGCCTCGACCTAGCCTAGCGGCGGGATGAGGCCGGCCGGTGGTCGGTCAGGCCGGGACCGCGGTGACGACGACGTTGTCCCGGTAGTGGCCCTGGGAGGCCTCGAACGGCCCGCCGCAGGTGACCAGGACGAGACGGGGCCGTCCCCTCAGCGAGTAGACGTTCGTGGGCAGCTTGCGCTTCAGGTAGTTCCGGATCGAGACGATGCGGTAGGCGAACGTTCGACCCCCCGCCGTGGTCACGGAGATGCGGTCCCCGGACCGCGCGTCGCGGAGCTTGAAGAAGGCGCCCACACCGCCGGACGCGCTGTCGACGTGGCCGGCGATCAGGATCGAGCCGGCTCTCGCTCCCGGTGCGGCCCCGTCTCTCCACCAGCCGGTCCGGTTGATCGGCGCCGGTACCGCGAGCACGCCGTGGACCAGATCGATCCCGGACGGGGATACCGGAGCGTCGATGCCGAGCGAGGCGATCCGCACCCGCACCGGTGCCTCGGAGTCCGCTCGAACGCGCACGTGGCGGGCGACGTCGCCGCGTCCGGTGACGATCAGCGGCGCCCCCAGCGACGTCTCGGCGACCTGGGCACAGGAGCCGGCCGCCTCGGCGACGAGCGGCGAGCCGATCAGCCGCTCGCGGAACGTGTAGAAGCCGACCCTCGCAATCCTGAAGGACGGCGTCCTCAGCACGCCGTCGCCGTGGACCGTGACGACGACCGCGCCGCGCAGGTGTCCCGAGCATTCGATTGCGGCGCGAGTCGAGAAGGGGCCGAAGAGCTCGACCCGGATCCTCGCCGGGGTCTTGCCGAGGCCGCGCACCCGGACGCGATCGAAGATCGCCGCTCCACGGTGGACGATCTCGTTCGAGGCGATCGTGGTCACCGTCGGCTGCGCGTGGACGAGCGTCGTCTCCGCGGCCTCGCCGCAGGCGGTTGCAGCAGCGGCGGCCGCAGGCGAGGCGGCGATCGACTCTCGGTAGGTGTAGTACCCGGCGCTGTCGATCCGGACCGGCGCGGTCGTGTAGGTGCCGTCGCCCTTCGCGACGAACGTGCCCTGCGAGTACGGCTTGCCCGAGCACGAGATCGCGCCGCGGGACGGAAACGGCCCGAAGAGCGAGACCTGTACCGGAAGCGCGAGGACGCCGAGGCCCGAGACCGCGACCTTGTCCGTCAGCGTCCCGCCGGGACGGGTCCGCTGGGCGCTCACCTGCGTCTGGAGCCGAGGCTGACCCGTCACGATCGTCGTCTCGGCGACGTCCGCGCACCGCGTCCTGACCGCCCGGACGAGCTCCGACGCCACGATCGACTCGAAGTACGTGTAGTAGCCCGGTGTGGTCAGGGTCTGCTGCTCGGTCTGGTACGTGCCGTCGGTGGGGACGTCGATCGTCCCGGTCCAGACGGGCGTGCCTGTGCAGGCGATCGCGTCCCGTGCGGGGAAGGGGCCGTACAGAGCCGCCTGGACGACCACGTGCTCCCCCGCCAGCCCGGCGACCGTGACGGTGTCGCTGATCGAGGCGCCGGGCGCCCCCGTCTGCGCGCTGACGACGGTGTGCACCGTGGGGCGAGCCTGAACGAGCACGCGCTCCGACGGCGCGTTGCACGGCGTCGTGAAGCCGGCGTGATTCGCGTCCGGGGGGGCGGTCTCCTGGTACTGGTAGTAGCCGGGCTGCGCGAGCGTCGCCGGGCGCGTCGTGTAGGTGCCGGCGCCGTTCGCCGCGAACGAGGATTCGACGGCCGGAGTCCCCGTGCAGCTGATCGCGGACACCGTCCGGAACGGGCCGTACAGCCGCACCGCGATCTTCTCCCGATAGCTCGCCAGCGCGCCAGCGAGCGTCACCTTGTCGGTGCTCTCGCCGCCGGCGGCGATCTCCGCGGGAGCGGCCTTCGTGCTGATCGAGAGCTGCGCTTTCGCACCACCGGCGGCGTCGGTGTTCGAGACACGCTGCGACTCGGCGGCGGCCAACCGCTGCCCGTTTCTCGCCGGCGCGGGTTTCGTCGGGTGGAAGATCCTCGGGAGCGTCGCGGGCAGCGGCTCGGTCGTCGCCGTGAGGTGCACGCCGGCGGCTCCGGTCGCCTTCACCTGGACGGTGGCGACACCGCTGGCGTTCGTCTTGACGCTCTCGGGAACGCCGCTCGCGCCGGTCGCGGTCAGGGAGAGCGTGAGGTTGGGGAGTGGTGCGCCGCCCGCAGCGAGCACGCGGATCGCCGCCGTCGCCGCCTTGCCCGCGCCGATCTCGCCGGGGAGGGCGACGTCCACCCGGTATGGCCCGTGGTAGCGGGCTGCGCCGCGGGCGATCCGGGCGTACAGCGAGGCGACGCTCGGGCTGATCGCCGCGGGGTCGAGCTCGCCGACGCGGGCGTCTCCCATCTGGGAGTGGACGTAGAGCATCACGGCTGCAGCCTGGTCCTCGCTCGTCGTGCGCCCGTACGTCCAGATCGCGTACGCCATCTTCTGGAGCGCCGAGAGGCCGATCGCCTTTCCGTCGCGGTTCCTGAGACCGGTTGCATCGACCTCCCGGTATGCGTAGTCGCGACCCGGGTACCAGAAACGGAGGTCGATGCAGTACATGTGGAACTGGCCCGGTGCGACGCTGCGGAAGTCCCCGAACCAGCGAGTCCCGTACCGATAGGTCTTGTAGAAGCCGACCCCGGTCGTGCCGCAGACGTTGCGCGTGCCGACCGTGCAGGGGTCGTTCGGGTTGGGGGGGACCGCTGCCCGGGTCGCTGCGGGAACGACGAGCACCAGGACGCCGACGGCGGCGACCAGGCCGATGAGCTGGCAGAGGCGCATGGAGGCGCCAGACTAATTGCGGGGCCGGCCGTCGTGGTCGGCCATGCGGCCCAGCAGCTCGAGCGCGCCGCCCTTGTCGAGCATGTCGTTCAGGTTCCCGCACTTCGGCGACTGGACGCACGATGGGCAGCCGCGCTCGCACGGGCAGCCCGCGAGCAGCCTCGCCGTGTCCTCGACCCAGCCCTCGAAGGCCTCGAACCCGCGCTCGGTGATCCCGACGCCGCCGGGATGTCCGTCGTAGACGAAGATCGTCGGCAGGCTCGTCTGGAAGTGGACGTTGGTCGAGAGCCCGCCGATGTCCCAGCGGTCGCACATTGCCCAGAGCGGCAGCAGGGCGATCAGCGCGTGCTCGGCCGCATGCAGGCTGCCGAGCAGCTTCGGCATTCGCTCGAGGCCCTCGAGGAGCGACGGGGTCGGACAGAACCAGATCGCCTCCGTCTCGAAGGTCGTCTCGGGGAGGTCGAGGGCGACCAGGTCGAGCGTCTCCTGCGTCGAGGCCCGCTTGAGCTGGTAGGCGACGACCTGCTCGGTGACCGAGACCCGGCCCCACGTCAGGTCGAGCCCGAGCCGCCGCTCGACCCGCTCGGGCGACTCGATCGCGGTCGTCGTGTCCTTCTTCGCCTGCGTGTAGAGGTCGCCGGCGAACGGGACGACGAGCGCCCGGCGGGCCTCCAGGTCGAGCTCGGCAACCCGGTAGGCCTCCCCGAGGTGCAGGTAGACCGCCCCGTCGTGGACGGTCGAGTATGCGCGCTCGCGCTCGACCAGGCCGAGCACGGAGCCGGTCGAGGTGTCGACGACCGCGAACGAGTCCGGGCTCGTCGAGCGAAGCGGGACACGGGCGGCCGGGTAGTCGCGCCCGGCCCAGACGAAGCCGGCGGGCGTCTCGCGCAGCTCCGGCAGAAGCGCGGCCCGCTCGAGCGCCTCGTCGCCGAGGACAAGGCGGTCCGTATCGTCGAGCGGCGCCTCGAACGCCGCGGCGCGCACGTGCCCGTCGAGCACGCGCGGATTCGCGTGGTCGAGGATCGCAGCCTCGACCCGTCGCTCGAGCAGGGTCTCCGGCTCGCGCATGAAGTACTGGTCGAGGGCGTCCTCGCTCGCGACGAGCACGGCCAGGCCGTGTCCGCGCCGCCCGGCCCGGCCCCACTGCTGGCGGAGGCTTGCAACGGTGCCCGGGAAGCCGGTCGAGATTACGCAGTCGAGGAGGCCGATGTCGATTCCCAGCTCGAGCGCATCGGTCGCGGCGACGCCGAGGAGGTCGCCCGCCGCGAGCCGTCGCTCGATCTCGCGACGCTGTGCCGGAGTGTAGCCGGCGCGGTACGGTGAGAGCCGGTCGCGGTACTCGCGCCCGAGCCGGTCGACCGTGAACCGGTGGATCAGCTCCGCCGACTTCCGGCTCTTCGCGAAGCAGAGCGTGCGCAGCCCGCGCGTGACGAGCTCTCCCAGCAGGCGCGACGCCTCGCCGAGCGCGCTTGCGCGGACACCGAGCTCCTCGTCGACCAGCGGAGGGTTCCAGAGCGCGATCGTCCGCTCGGCCCGGGGCGCGCCGTCGTCGCCGAGCACCGTCACGTCGAGCCCGAGCAGGGAGCGCGCGAGCTCGCCGGGATTGGAGATCGTCGCGGAGGCGAGCAGAAACTGCGGCTCGGCGCCGTAGATGCGGGCGATGCGGCGCAGCCGGCGGAGGACGTTGCCGACGTGCGAGCCGAACACGCCCCGGTAGACGTGCGCCTCGTCGACGACGACGTAGGCGAGGTTGGCCAGCACGTCGCCCCAGCGGTCGTGGTGCGGGAGGACACCGACGTGGAGCATGTCGGGGTTCGAGAGCACGAGGTTCGACCACTTGCGGATCTGCCAGCGCCGCTCGGCCTCGGTGTCGCCGTCGTAGATCGCCGCCCGGACGCCGGGTACCTTCAGCGTCGTCAGCGAGCGGAGCTGGTCCTGCGAGAGCGCTTTCGTCGGGTAGAGGTAGATCGCGCGCCGCTTCGGCTGCCGCGCCAGGGCGTCGAGCACCGGCAGGTTGAAGGCGAGCGACTTTCCGCTCGCGGTGCCGGTGACGACGGCGACATGCTCCCCGCGCTGCGCCCTGCCCCAGGCCTCGGCCTGATGGTCGTAGAGCTCCGAGATCCCCTGCGCCTCGAGCGCAGCGCGCACCTTCGGATGGAGGTCGGCCGGGAAGGGGACGGTGCGGGCACCTCGGGCCGGCTCCCTTCCGAGGTGGGCCAGCTCCTCGCCGGCGAGGAGACCGTCCCAGGCCGCTGCGACGGTCACGGTTTCGTCAGCACGCGCCGTGCCTCAGCAACGCTCCCGGCGAAGTCATCGAAGTTAGTGTGCGTGAAGAGCGAGACGCCCGCGTCGAACGCCTCGCCGGCGTAGGGATGCGCGGTCGCGTCCTAGCCAGCGCCGAAGGCGATGGCTAGTTCTCCGCGACCTCCTCCAGCGTCCGGGGCTCGAAACGCTCGACGAGTCCCTGCAGACGCGCGACGCGCTCGTGGTAGCCCGGGTCGCCGCGCCAGGTGCGGACGGCGGAGATCGTCTCCCACGGCCCGAAGCTGACGAAGGTGGACGGGTTCTCGACGTCGCGCAGGAGCCGTGCCTGGGCCCGGAGCCCCAGCCGATGGCTCCATTCCACCCAGTCCAGCCAGGCCTGGACGAACTCGTCCTCGTGGCCGGGCTTCACCTGCCAGGTCGTGTGCGTGAACGGGACTCCCATCGAATCCTCCCCGGAGCGCGGTCGCCGTGACACGATGCTAACCGCGAATGAGATCCACGACGGTCCCGCGCTGTCTGACGATCGCCGGCTCCGACTCGGGGGGCGGAGCGGGGATCCAGGCCGACCTGAAGGCCTTCGCCGCTGCCGGCTGCCACGGCTCGAGCGCGATCGTGGCGCTGACCGCGCAGAACACCGCCGGCGTCGCGGACGTGCTCGAAGTGCCTCCGGCCTTCGTCCGAGCCCAGCTGGAGGCGGTCTTCTCGGACATCGGCGCCGACGCGGCCAAGACGGGGATGCTCTTCTCCGCGGCGATCATCGAGACGGTTGCCGCCTTCCTCGCCGGCCACCCGGTGCCGCTCGTCGTCGACCCCGTGATGGTCGCCACCTCGGGCGCGCGCCTGCTCCGCGGCGACGCGGTCGAGGCGCTCGTCGCACGGATGTTCCCACTCGCCACCGTCGTCACCCCGAACCTGCCCGAGGCGCGGGCGCTTGCAGCAGGGACAGGCACCGAGTGCCTGTCCCTGCTTGCGGAGCGGCTCCACGAGCTGGGCGCCCCCGCGGTGATCGTCACCGGCGGGCATGCCGATCGCTCGGTCGACCACCTGTTCGACGGCCGTACGCACGTGGAGATCCCCGTCGAGCGGTACGACGTCGCCGCCACTCACGGCGCCGGGTGCACGCATTCCGCGACGCTGGCCGCGTTGCTGGCGCGGGGCCTGTCCCTGGAGGAGGCGGCGCGGGGCGCGGCGCAGGCGGCGTCCCAGGCGGTCGCGCAGGGACTCACCGAGATCGGCGTCGGGGAAGGACCCGTCGATGTCCTCGGGCTTGCGGCTCGTTGACGTCGGCGAGCGGGGCCTGCTCGCGGAGCTCGAGCGCCGCCGGCTGGCCGTGCGGATCGAGAACGACGCGGCCGAGCTCTCGGGCGGTCGCGTCGTCACCCAGGACGCGCTCGTCGAGGGCGTCCACTTCCGGCTCGACCGGATCTCCTGGCGCGACCTCGGGTTCCGGGCCGCGGCGGTGAACCTCAGCGACCTCGCCGCCTCGGGTGCCGAGCCGGAGGGCCTCGTCGTCACCCTCGCCGTGCGATCCGAGACGGCGGTCGACGACGTCGTGGAGCTCTACGAGGGCCTGGGCGAGGCGGGTGTGCCGGTGATCGGCGGTGACACCTCGGCCTCGGAGCGGCTCGTCCTCAGCGTGACCGCCCTCGGGCGCTCCGACCGCGTACCCGGCCGCGGCGGCGCGCTGCCCGGAGATGTGCTCGTAATCACGGGCCCCCTGGGTGCGGCCGGGGCCGCATTCAGGTCCGGCCGCTACGTGCGACCTCCGATCAGGCTCGACGAGGGGAGGCGGCTGGCGGCAAGCGCCCACGCGATGATCGACCTGTCGGACGGGATCGCCGCCGACTCGGCGCAGCTCGCGGACCGCTCGGGATGCCGGCTCTCGATCGAGCTCGACCGCATTCCGCTCGGACCCGGTGCGACCGTCGAGGATCTCGCCTTCGGCGAGGACTTCGAGCTCCTCGCCGCCGTGCCCGACCCGGCGGGCCTCGGGTTCGCGGCGATCGGCCGTTGCGAGGCCGGCTCCGGCGTCGAGCTACGGCTGAAAGGAGAGCCGGTCGAGCTCGCCGGCTTCGAGCACTTCAGGGCCCGGGAACGCTAGCCGAGCCAGGCGGCGAACGTCTTCTCGAAGTGCTTGCGCGGCCGCGAGCCGACGACGGTCTCGCGTGCGGCGCCGTCCTCGAACAGGATCACCGTCGGCAGCGAGAGCACGCCGAGCTCGGCCGCGTGCGCCGGATGCTCGTCGATATTGATCTTCGCAAAGCGGATCCGGTCGCCGTGCTCGGCCTCGAGCTCGCCGAGGGCGCGCTCGACCGCTGCGCAGGGGCCGCACCACGGCGCCCAGAAGTCGACGACCACGGGGCGGTCGGCGCCGAGCACCTCGTCGGCGAAGCCGGCATCGGTCAGCTCGTCCACTCACTCAGCGTAGACGCCTGAACAGCGCGAGCGCGGCGAGGTGCGGCACGCGCCAGATCGCCTCGAGCACGATCGACCGGTTCATCTTGGAGCGCCCGGTCTCGCGGTCGGTGAACGTGATCGGGATCTCGACGACCCGGAAGCCGGCGCGCAGCGCCCGGTAGGTCGTCTCGATCTGGAACGCGTAGCCGCGGGCGGAGACGGCGTCGAGGTCGATTCGCTCGAGCACCTCTCGCCGGTAGCACTTGAAGCCCCCGGTCAGATCCCTGACCGGCGCGCAGAGGAGCGCCTGCGCGTAGAGCGATCCGCCCCGGGAGACAATGCGTCTCGCCAGGCTCCAGTTCTCGATCCTCCCCCCGGGGACGTAGCGCGAGCCGAGCACGAGGTCGGCGCCGGCTGCCCCGGCGATCAGCCTCTGGACGTCGTCCGGGGCATGAGAGAAGTCGCAGTCCATCTCGAGGACGAGCTCGGCCCCGCCCGCGAGCGCGCGGCGGAAGCCGGCGAGGTACGCGGGCCCGAGCCCCTCCTTCCTCGGGCGATGGAGGACCTCGACGCGCGAGTCGGCGGCGGCGAGGCGCTCGGCGATCTCTCCGGTCCCGTCCGGCGAGGAATCGTCGATCACGAGCACACGGTCGTCGGGGCCGAGGCGCTCGAGCAGCGCGGCGATCATCGGCTCGATGTTCTCGCGCTCGTTGTACGTCGGGAGACAGACAGTCGCTCGGGGCACGCTGCGTATGATCGCGACAGTGGCGGGGGCGCTCCCCAGGAACTCCGTTGTCGTCGAGCAGCTCGAGCTCCTGGCCGACCTGCTCGAGCTCGAGGGCGAGCAGGCATTCCGGGTGATCGCCTATCGCCGGGCGGCGCAGCGGGTGAACGAGACCGGCCGCTCGATCGCGCAGCTCGCGCTCGGCGGCCGCGCGAAGGAGCTGCAGGGGATCGGGGCGACGATCCAGGACAAGATCGTCCAGATCGTCGAGAAGGGCGAGATCGAGGCGCTGACGAGGCGGCGCCTCCGGGTGCCCGAGGACGTGGTCGCGTTCATGCGGCTGCCCGGCCTGGGCCCGAAGACGGCCCGGCGGATCTGGCAGGAGCTGGGCGTCTCCACGCTCGCCGATCTGGGGGAGGCGGCCGAGTCGCAGCGGCTCCGCACGCTGACCGGGCTCGGGCCGAAGATCGAGGAGAACGTGCTGAAGGCGCTCGCGGAGCGCTCGAGGCCGAAGGCGCCGGTGCGGCCGCTGCTCGGCATCGGCCTGCCGGCGGTGCTCGCGGTGGTCGATGCCCTGCGTGCGCATCCGGCCGCGGGGCAGGTCTCGGAGGCCGGGAGCGTTCGCCGACGGCGGGAGACGTTCCGCGACCTCGACATCATCGCGACCGCGACCGACGCGCGGGCGTTGATCGACGCGTTCGCGGGGTCGGACTGGGTGGCCGAGGTGGTTGCGAAGGGCGGAACGAAGGCGACGGTGATCTCCCACGATGGTCTTCGCTTCGATCTACGGGTCGTGCCGCCCGAGTGCTACGGGAACCTGCTCCAGCACTTCACGGGCTCGAAGGACCACAACGTGGCGATGCGCGAGGAGGCGGTCCGGCGCGGCCTCTCGATCTCCGAGTACGGGATCACGGAGGTCGAGTCGGGTGAGGTGCAGACGTTCGCCACCGAAGAGGAGCTGTACCGGCGCCTCGGCTACCAGTTCATCCCACCCGAGCTGCGGGAGAATGCGGGCGAGCTCGCGGCGGCGCGGCGCGGCGACCTGCCGTCGCTCGTCGAGGAAGGCGACATTCGCGGCGACCTCCACGCCCACACGACCTGGTCGGCGGACGGCAAGAGCACGATGGAAGAGATGGCGCTCGCGGCCAAGGCGCGCGGCTACGCGTACCTGGCGATCACCGACCACTCGCACTACCTTCGCGACGGCCGGCTGGAGGCGCAGGCCGAGGAGCTCGCGTCTCTGAACGCGCGCCTGAAGCCGTTTCGGTTGCTGCACGGGGTCGAGGTCAACATCAGGGCGAACGGGACGCTCGACTTCCCGGACGGGACGCTCGCCGGGCTCGACTGGGTGGTCGCCTCGATCCACTCGGCGTTCTCGACGACCCCGACCGAGCGGCTGCTCGCGGCGATCGAGAGCCCTCACGTCGACTGCATCGGGCATCTCACCGGGCGGAAGCTGAACAGGCGCGCTCCGATGGACGTCGATCTGGAGCGCGTCTTCGCCGGGGCGGTGGAGACCGGAACGGCGCTCGAGATCAACTCGCAGCCGGATCGCCTCGATCTGCGAGACGCCGACGCCCGCCTCGCCGGCGAGCGCGGGGTGCGGATCACCGTCTCCACGGACGCGCACTCGACCACGGCCCTCGGTTACATGGCTCTCGGCATCGGCCAGGCGCGCCGGGCGTGGCTGATCAAGGAGCAGGTGGTGAACACGCGCCCCTGGTCGAAGGTGAAGAAGTGAGCTTCCGGGAGGACGGCCGCGCCGCGGTCGACTGGGCGGCCGACTACCTCGAGCGTGTGGCCGAGCTGCCGGTGCTCGCGCAGGTCGCGCCCGGCGAGATCAGGGCGAAGCTGCCGGACTCGCCGCCCGACCGGGCCGAGCCGTTCGCGAACGTCCTGCGCGACCTCGACGAGATCCTCCTGCCGGGAGTGACGCACTGGCAGCATCCGCGCTTCTTCGCCTACTTCGCGGTCTCCGGGGCCGAGCCCGGGATCCTCGCCGAGCTGCTCGCGGCGACCCTGAACTCGGTCGCGATCCTCTGGCGCACGTCCCCCGCCTCCACCGAGCTCGAGGTCACCGTGCTGGACTGGGTCGCGCAGCTGATCGGCATCCCGCGGGAGTGGCACGGTCACATCGAGGACACCGCCTCGACTTCGACGCTCGCCGCCCTGATCGCCGCACGCCACGCGACCGGTCGCGACGTGGTCGTCTGCTCCGAGCACGCCCACTCCTCGGTCGAGAAGGCCGCGCGCATGCTCGGGATGGAGACACGCAAGGTTCCCGTCGACGCCGCGTTCCGGATGCGCGCCGACCCGCTCGATCTCGACGATGCGGCCGCCGTCGTCGCCACCGTGGGCACGACGTCGACCACCTCCGTCGACCCGGTTCCCGCGCTCGCCGACCGCGCCGCCGCCGCCGGGGCCTGGTTGCACGTCGACGCGGCGTACGCCGGCTCGGCGATGGTCTGCCCGGAGCTGCGCCGAGCCTTCGACGGCGTCGAGCGCGCCGACTCGCTGGTCGTCAACGCCCACAAGTGGCTGTTCACCCCGATGGACTGCTCCCTCCTCTGGACGGGCCGCCCCGTCGAGTTCCGCGACGCGTTCTCGCTCGTCCCGGAGTACCTGCGCACGACCGACGAAGCCGCCTTCAACATCAGCGAGTACGGGCCTGCGCTCGGCCGGCGCTTCCGATCGCTCAAGCTCTGGGCGGTGCTGCGCTGCTACGGCCGTGAGGGCCTGCAGGCACGCATCCGCGAGGCGATCCGGCTCGCCGAGCTGTTCGAGGGCTGGGTGCGCGACGAGCCCGGCTGGGAGCTGTGCGCGCCGCGACCGTTCTCCGTCGTCTGCTTCCGGCGCGAGGCGTCCGACGAGGAGAACGAGGCGATCCTCGACCGCGTGAACCGAAGCGGCGAGATCTTCATCTCGCACACGAAGTTGAACGGCCGCTACGTGCTCCGCCTCGCGATCGGCAACGAGCGGACGACCGAGAGCGACGTGCGCCGCGCCTGGGACATCCTGCGCGGGTGATCCCGATGGGTGGGAGGTCGAGCGTCGCTAGGTGCCCGGGCCGCGGATCGATTCGATCGCCGCGTCGTGCAGTGCCACCCGGTAGCGCCAGAACGCCCGCCCGGTGGCGAGCAGCCGCTCGCGCAGCGGGCCGGCCAGCTCGTCGAGCGTTCCCCAGCGGGCCTCGGCGATCTCGTCCGTGTCCACGGGCCGGACCTCCTCGTCGGCCGTCCTCGCCAGGAACACGTGCGTCCCCCAGTCGAGGACGCTCGAGCGATGAAGGAACCTGGCACGCGCCTCCACGAGGTAGCGCTCGAGCTCGACCGACAATCCGGTCTCCTCGTACGCCTCGCGCAGCATCGCCGCGCCGAGCTCCTCGCCCACCTTGACCCCGCCTCCGGGCGGCCGCCAGACGTCCTGCGGGAACGGATGCTTCCGGATCAGGGCGAGCCGGTCGCCGTTGACGATGAAGAGCGTGACGTCGTGCGTTCGCGCCGGGTCGTACGTCGCGACCCCGTGCTCGAACGTGCTGATCTCGCCCTCCCAATCGAGGATCGCCGGGTCGCCGTACCGGGCCCGGATCGGGGCGAGGGCCTCGTCGGTCAGGTGCACGAGGCGGCCAGCCCGCGCAGCAGCTCGGCGAGTTGCTCGGTGCCTCCGACGACGAGGTCGGCCGCGGTACCGAGCTCGCTCGGCCCCTCCTCGGAGACGACCGCGACCCGCACCGCGACCTCGAGCCCGTCGAGGCCGCGGAACGCGTCGAGGTCGGTCGTGTCGTCACCGGCGTAGAGCGCGGCGCTCAGACTCCGCCGGTCGATCAGCCGGCGCACCGCGGTGCCCTTGTTCGCGGGCACGGGCGGGAGGATCTCGAGCACCTTTCGGCCCCAGCGCGGATGCAGGCCGAGCTCGACGGCCTCCTGTGCCACCCGTCGCAGCGCCGCGACCGCCGCGCCCTCGTCCTCGGCGGTGCGGTAGTGGAACGCGACCGACGAACGCTTTCGCTCCGGCGGCCAGCCGGACGAGGCGACCAGCGTGTCGATCGCCTCCTGCCACTCCGCGGCGCGCGGGTCGAGCCCGAGCCCGTGCTCGCCCACGTAGACGAGCCCGTCCACTCCGACGATCCGTCGGGCATCGCCCTCCGGCCGGCCGCTGACGCACGCGACGAGCGCGAACCGCTGCGCCAGGGCTCTCAGCACCCGTCGTGTCGCCGGTGGAACGGTCGCGTCCTCGGGCCGACCGACGATCGGGGCGAGCGTGCCGTCCACGTCCAGGAACACACCGCTCCGGTCGGGCCGATCGGCCAGTCGCGCCATCCGCGTCTCCGTATTCATCGGCTGGGAGAATAGGCGGCATGGCCCTCGTCCTGATCGGCCTGGCCGCCGGCTTCTTCAGCGCACTGTTCGGCGTGGGCGGCGGAGTCGTCATCGTTCCGCTCCTCGTCCTCGTCCAGCGCTGGGAGCAGCGGCCCGCGATGGCCGCCTCCCTGGCCGCGATCGGGATCATCGCGCTCGCCGGGACGATCTCCTACGGGCTGCGCGGCGAGCTGAAGCCCGGTGCGGCAGCGATCGTCGGCGTTCCGGCCGCGTTCGGCGCCGTCACCGGATCCGCTCTCCAGCGACGACTCACCAACCGAACGCTCTCGCTCCTCTTCGCCCTGCTGCTCACGGGCGTCGGCGTGAAGCTCCTGATCTGATGAGCTCGATCGTCGCCGCCATCCTGCTCGGTGCCGCCGCCGGTGTCCTCGCGGGCCTGTTCGGCGTCGGTGGAGGGATCCTGTTCGTACCGACCCTCGTGTTCGCGCTCGGCCTCACGCAGCTGCATGCCCAGGCGTCCTCCCTGCTCGCGGTGATCCCGACCGTTCTGGCGGGCACGTGGCGCCAGCAGCGGTACGGGAACGTTCGCTGGCGGCCCGCGCTCGTGATCGGGCTGGCCGCGATCGGCGGCGTCGAGGGCGGCGTCGCCCTCGCGGAGACGCTGCCCGAGCATGCGCTCCGCAGGCTGTTCGGGGCGTTGACGATCATCGTCGCCGCCCAGGTCGCCTGGCGCGCCCGCCGCCGCTAGTCATACTGCAGGCCGTGGACGACCGCGAACAGGTCTGGATCCCGCTCGTCGACGAGCCGATCGGCGGCCTGGTCGAGCAGGTCGAGCAGGCTGATCCCGAGATCCGCGACCTCGTCGCCTCGCCGCGCAGGCTGCTCGCCTTCCGGACGTTTGCGTACATCCGCGTCGGCCTCCTGCTCGGCCAGCTGCTGGTCGAGCACGATCTCGAGCCGTACGACGGAACCGCGAGCTGGGTCGAGCAGTTGATGCGCGACCCCGCGCACAGCGCGCGCGTCCGGGCGGAGGTGCAGGCCGTCGCCGCGGAGGTCGCCGCCGATCCGCGGTACGGCGCCGACGAGATCGGCCCGGACGATGGTGCGCGCTCGCGCTTTCGCGAGTTTGCGCAGCGGCAGCTCGACGGGTAGCGCCTGGCACGTCCGTGCCCGGCGATGCCGAAGGCCACTCGACCCCGTCCAGCGCCTTCGCCCATAATGGGACGCCGTGACGGCGCGTCTCTCTGCCGCTCTCGCTCTCGGCTGCCTTGCCCTCGCTCTCGGCGGTGGTGCGAGTGCGTCCACTCCGGCTCTGGTGGCGGGCTCCCCCGTGGCCGCACACGGTCTCGCCGCCGTCGTGATCGGGCCGGGCGGGGCTCCCCTCGCCGCCGCGTCGCAGCTCGAGGCGCCGCCGGCCGGGTCGTCCGGGCCGTCCTCCTTCGCCTACCCCTACGACGGCAGCTCGCTCTTGCTCGCCTCGACGTCGACGACGGTGGCGGCGAGCGCCGCGGACGGGACCGCGTCGGCGACGGTCGAGATCACGGACCTGTCGGTCTTCGGCGGCGAGATCACCGCGAGCGAGATCCGCGCCTCCGCCAGCGCGACGGGGCTGGCGGGCGATCTGTCCGCGTCCCAGATCACGAACCTGATCGTGCTCGGCCAGTCGGTGTCCGAGCCTGCTGCCGGCCTCCACCTCCAGCTCGCCGACTGGGGCACCCTCGATGCGCTGAGCGAGGCGGCCACGCGCGGCGAGGGCTTCGCCGCCCCCTGGCGAGGGTCGGTGACCGCGCTGTCGATCCACCTCGACGAGACGCACGGCGGCCTCCCCCGCGGAACGACGATTCGCATCGGCCTCGCCGACGCGTCGGCCCGCCCGCCCGAGCCGGCCACGACGACGACGACCGGCTCGATCGAGCCGCCCGCGGTGACGACGGAGCCTTCCTCTGGCGAGCCGAGCGCTCCGCCGCCGGAGAAGGCGCAGTCGACGACCACGGCGCCCGACGTTCCCGCAGCTCGACCGGGAGAGAACGCCGCCGCCGCCAAGGCCGGCAGCGCGCGGCGCAAGAAGCAGAAGAAGACGAGCCGGCTGCCCGTGCTGAGCACGATTCCGGACGTGACCCCGAAGCTGACCGCGGGCGGCTACGTGTTCCCGATCTACGGGCCGTCGGGCTACGGCGACACGTTCGGCGCCCCGCGCGGCGACGTCTCCGGCGGGTGGCATCACGGCGACGACATCTTCGCCCCGCTCGGCGCCCCGATCCTGGCGGTGACCGCCGGCACCGTCTACTCGGTCGGCTGGAACGACGTCGGCGGCTACCGCCTCTGGCTTCGAGACCGGGGTGGAAACGAGTTCTACTACGCCCACCTCTCCGCGTACACGACTCTCGCCGTCGACGGCCGGCACGTCCGCGCCGGCGAAGTCCTCGGCTTCGTCGGGAACACGGGCGACGCGCAGGGCACGCCTTTCCACCTCCACTTCGAGGTCCATCCCGTCTCGCTGCTCTTCCTCGGCTACGACGGCGCCGTCAATCCGACGCGCTACCTGGATGCCTGGAAGCGTCTCGAGGACGTGCGAATCCTGCCGGCGGTTCCGTTCGCGACCCCGGGCGGCGCCGAGGCGTCGAGCGCGCCCGCTCCCGGCGCGATCCTGCTCAGGAGCGCCGACATCTCCACGGCGAACGGGCTCGACCCGGGCTCGCTCGCACGCGCGATGAACGCTGCGCCGATCGATGTGACGCGACCGCGCGTGACCGAGCTGCCGGTACCGCTACCGGTGCTCGACCGCGCCTGACCGGTCGTGCTCTAGACGGTCGAGCCGTTGCCGGACTGGGTGCCGTCGAAGCCGAGCTCTCCGTCTCCGAACAGCGTGTTCTTCAACCAGCGGCGCGTCTGGGGCCCGGTCACCGGGTTGAACAGCAGGGTTGCGACCACGCCGGCGAACAGCAACAGCTTGCGTCCGCCGTGGCTCTCGCGGGAGCCCTGGAGGCGGTTCGCCGCCTGCCGGAGCTCGGCGACCGTCGTGCGGAGGTTGTCCTGGATCTCCCGGTCGCCGGCCAGGCGGGTCGCGACGCCGGTCACGCCTCGTCGGCCGACGAGCTCGTCGTAGATCTCCCTCGCCGCCGTGTACGCCTGCTTCACGTGGCCGCGGAGCTCCTCGTCGTGCAGCGCACGCTCCACGTAAGGTTTCGCGGTACCGGCCGCGTCGGCCACCTTGTCCTTGGTCTTGGGCATCTCCGTGTCCTTTCCTCGTCGCTACGTTGCTCGAGTGTACCCCCAGCCGAAATTCGGGAAACGAGCTCTGGCCGCGGCCGCCGGAGCCGTGCTTGTCGCCGTCTCCGGCTGCGGGGGCGGCGGGGGCGGGGGCGCCGTGCAGGAGCAGGACACCGCGGTCGTGAAGGCCGACGGCTACGAGTTCCGGGCGCCGGCGGACTGGTCGGCGACGGTCGCAGGGCGGAACGCGATCGCGAAGCAGGATGCGGTCACGCTGGTCGCCGTCACCGTGCTGCCAACCGTGAAGTCGTACAATCCGAAGCTCTTCGCGCGGCTCGTCGGCGAGCTCGACCGGGTGACCGGCACTCTGGCGGGTCGGCTCGAGGGCCGGGTGACGGCGCGACGGACGACCGTCGTCGCGGGACGCCGCGTCCGCCAGTACCAGATCGCGCATGCCGATCTCGTCGATCGGCTGACGTTCGTGTTCGAGGGGAAGACGGAGTACCTGCTCACCTGTCGCTGGCGCAAGGCGGACGGAGAGCCGTCCGCCTGCGCGACGCTGACGTCGAGCTTCACGCTCCGCTAGCGGCGGCGCGCTCGGGCGACGCGGGCCGGGGTCTCGCCGAGGCGCTGCCCTCGAGCGCGGCCGCGAGCACCTCGCGGGCGTTGTCCGCGAGCACGAAGTCCAGCGCGTCACGCGTCTCGTCCGGGAGCTCGGACAGATCGGGCTCGTTCTCGCGGGGAAGGATCACCCGCTCGAGCCCCGCGCGCTGAGCGGCGAGCACCTTCTCCCGCACGCCGCCGATCGGCAGCACCTGACCGGTGAGGGTGATCTCGCCCGTCATCCCGACCCGGTCGGAGACCGTCCGCCCGGTCGCGAGGGAGACGATCGCCGTCGCCATCGTGATCCCGGCGGAGGGCCCGTCCTTCGGCACCGCGCCGGCCGGGACATGGATGTGGACGTCACGGTCGGCGAACCACGTCGGATCGACACCGAGCTCGCCGGCGTGGCTCCGCACCCACGAGAGCGCCGCGCGCGCCGACTCCTGCATCACGTCGCCGAGCTGGCCGGTGACCTGAAGGCGGCCCTCGCCCGGGTAGGCGGTCGCCTCGATGAAGAGCACGTCCCCGCCGACCGCGGTGACCGCGAGCCCCGTGGCGACGCCGGGATCTGCTGTGCGCTTGCGGACCTCGCCCGAGAACCGACGGGGCCCGAGGGACTCGCGGACGAAATCCTCGTCGATGGTCACGCGCTCCGTCCTGCCGCCGGCGATGCGACGCGCCACCTTGCGGAGCACGTCCGCGATCCTCCGCTCGAGATTGCGCAGGCCGGCCTCCCGCGTGTACTCGCGCACGACCAGCCGGAGTGCGCCGTCGTCCAGCTCGGTCTCGTCCCCGGTCAGTCCATGCGCCTCGAGCTGCTTCGGCACGAGGTAGCGCCTGGCGATCTGGAGCTTCTCCTCCTCCGTGTAGCCGGAGAGCTGGATCACGTCCATCCGGTCGAGGAGCGGGCCAGGGATCGTCTCCAGCTGGTTGGCCGTGCAGATGAAGAGGACCTTCGAGAGGTCGAAGGGCAGGTCGAGGTAGTGGTCGCGGAACGACGAGTTCTGCTCCGGGTCGAGCACCTCGAGCATTGCGCTCGCCGGGTCGCCGCGCCAGTCGGCGCCCATCTTGTCGATCTCGTCGATCAGGAACACGGGGTTCTGCGACTCGGCGTCGCGGAGCGCGCGGATGATCGTGCCGGGCATCGCGCCGATGTACGTTCGCCGGTGACCGCGGATCTCGGACTCGTCCCGGACACCGCCGACCGAGATCCGCACGAATCGGCGTCCCAGCGTGCGCGCGATCGACTGGCCGAGCGAGGTCTTGCCGACACCGGGCGGGCCGACGAAGCACAGGATCGGGCCGGAGACATCGCCCTTCAGCTTCGAGACGGCGAGGTACTCGACGATGCGCTCCTTCACCTTGTCGAGATCGAAGTGGTCCTCGTCCAGGATCCGCCGCGCCTGCTCGAGGTCGAGGTGGTCGGGGGTGGTCCTGCCCCAGGGCAAGGTCAGGATCCAGTCGATGTACGTGCGGATCACGCCGTACTCCGCGGCGGCGGGCGGCAGCTTCTCGAGCCGCGCCAGCTCGCGCTCGACGGCCTTGCGCGCGTCCTCGGGCAGGGTGAGCTCGTCGAGGCGAGAGCGGAGCTCGCCGACCTCCGCCTGCTGCTCGTCGCCCTCGCCGAGCTCGTCCTGGATCGCCTTCAACTGCTGGCGCAGGAAGTACTCGCGCTGGCCCTTCTCCATCTCGGACTGGACCTGCGACTGGATCTTCGTGCCGAGCTCGATCACCTCGAGCTCGCGGCCGAGGATCGCGGAAAGCATGCGCAGCCGCTGCTCGACGTCGGCGGTCTCGAGCAGGTCCTGCTTCTCGGCGGTCTTCAGGCGCGTCGTCGAGGCGACGAGGTGTGCGAGCGCGCTCGGATCGTCGACGTTCGCCGCGGCGATCTGGAGCTCCTCGGGCAGATAGGGGACGGAGGCGACGATCTGCGCGAAGAGTCCCTGGACGTTACGGGTGAGCGCCTCGAGCTCCTTCGACTCGGCGACCACGTCAGGCAGCTCGGCGAACTCTCCGGTCAGGTACGGCTCCTCCTGGATCCGGCGCTCGACGCGGATCCGGCGCACCCCCTGGACGAGAATGCGCAGCGTGCCGTCGGGAATCCGGATCAGCTTCTGGACGATCGCTGCCGTTCCGACCTCGTACAGGTCGTCCCACCCGGGAGGCTCGGCCTCATCGTCTCGGACTGCGACGAGCGCGAGCATCCGGTTTCCCGAGACGACGTCGTCGACGAGCTGGATCGAGCGCTCCTGACCGATCGCGAGCGGCGTGATCGACTGAGGGAAGACGACCGTCTCCTTCAGCGGCAACACGGGGAGGACGGACGGAACCTCGACGTCTTCCTCCACGATCGCTCCGTCGTGCTCGAGCTCGGTCACGTCTTCACCTTGCCGAGTGCGATCGAGACCGGGCCGGTGCGTGGCCGCCGAGTGAGCGGGAGGACGACGGTCAGGAGCCCGCGCTCGTAGCTCGCCTCGGCGGCGTCCGGATCGACGTCTTCGGCGAGCGACACCCTGCGCTGGAACGGGCCGTACTCGATCTCCATCTGCCGGTACGAGACGCGGCACGCGAGCTCCGGGCGATGCCGCTCGCCGCTGATCACCACCGTTCGCTCGCCGACCGTCACCTGGACGTCGTCCGGATCGATCCCGGCCAGGTCGACGAGGATCGTGACCGCCGGGGGCTGCTCCGAGCGGTAGCAGTCGACGTGGGGGCGAAAGCCGCGGCGGAGCCCGGCGAAGGGAACCTGCCACAGGTCTGAGAAAAGCTCTTCGAGCTCCTCGTGCAGGCGATGCTTGTCTCCGGGCTTGTGCACGTGATCAGGGTACCCCTCGGTCGTCGGATCATACTGTTAGTACTCACTAACTTAGCATGGGCTCCCGTGGCTGCGCGACGCCCGAGCGC
This sequence comes from Gaiellales bacterium, assembly GCA_038248655.1. GTDB lineage: Bacteria > Actinomycetota > Thermoleophilia > Gaiellales > Gaiellaceae > DATBLE01. The sequence goes on along the minus strand of JBBRXG010000010.1, from coordinate 23,085 downwards.
GGACCGCCGCCGGCCGCAGGCTCGCGTGCGCCGCGACCGTGGTAGAAGTTCGGCCGTGGCCTCGACGGCCGGATTGATCCTCTCGGACGGAAGTGAGCGAGCGCTTGCGCCCGAGTTCACAATCGGCCGGGCCGACGACAACGACCTCACACTCGAGAAGCCGACGGTGAGCAGGCATCACGCCGTCGTGAGCGAGGAGGGCGACCGCTGGTTCCTCGAGGATCGCGGCAGCTTCAACGGCACGTTCCTGAACGGCTCGCGGATCCAGGCCGGGGCGAAAGTGCCGCTCCGCCACGGCGACCGGATCGGCGTCGGCGCAGAGAGCGTCGTCTTCTCGGCACCGGAGTCGCTCGTCGACCCCGACGTCACGACCGCCCTCCAGACGGGACCCCCGGCGCTGACACGGCCGCTTTCTCCGTTCCAGCGCCAGGTGGTCGAGTCGCTGTGCTCCGGCTGGCTCGCCGGCGGATCGCTCGACGATCTGCCGACCAACGAGGAGATCGCTGCGCGCCTCGGGACCCCCGGCGCCACGGAGACGGTGAAGGCGGCGCTGCGCCGCGCCTACGCGAAGGCCGGCCTGACCGAGGGCTCGCCGTACGCGAAGCGCCGCGCACTGTGCAAGATCGCGCGGCAAAGGGGCTGGGTTTGACGCTCGCTGCGCTCGCTTCACGGGGGGAACGGCCGGTTCCCCCCGTGTACCCCCCTCCCTGAGCATCGTCCTCCGAGCGGCGGAGCGAGCCGCGCCCGCCCATGTCGGTCGCGGCCGCGAAACGCCGAGTAGCATCGGGTTCGTGAAAGGTGTTGTGCTCGCCGGTGGGACCGGCACTCGACTCGACCCGCTGACGCGGATCACGAACAAGCACCTGCTCCCCGTCTTCGACCGTCCGATGGTGTCGTACGCGATCGAGGCGCTCGTGCGCGCCGGGGTGAACGAGTTGATGCTGGTCACCGGCGGGACGCACGCCGGCGAGTTCTTCCGCCTGCTCGGCAACGGCCACGAGTGGGGGATCGATCGCCTCCTGTATGCCTACCAGGAGCGCCCGGGCGGAATCGCGGAGGCTCTCGTCCTGGCCGAGCGTTTCGTCGACCGGGATCGGGCGTGCGTGATGCTCGCCGACAACGTCCTCGAGCGGACGTTCGGTCCCACCGTGGAGCGCTTCGCGGCGCAGGAGCGCGGGGCGCGAATCCTGCTCGCGCGTGAGGAGGAGCCCGACCACCTCCGCCATCTCGGCGTGCCGGAGTTCGACGGCGACGGGCGGATCACCCGCATCGTCGAAAAACCGGACGATCCCCCGAGCGACTACGCAGTCACCGGCATCTACTTCTACGACGAGACCGTCTGGGAGGTGCTTCCGACGCTCGAGCCCTCCGGCCGTGGGGAGCTCGAGATCACCGACGTGAACAACTGGTACGTCCGGCAGGGGACGATGGAGTTCGACGTGCTGGAGGGATTCTGGGGTGATGCGGGCGAGTCGATCGACGCCTACCACGCCGTCAACGACTTCGTCCGCGCGAACGGGGCGAATCACCCTTGATCGACGGCATCGTCCGCATTCCGCTGCAGCGCTTCGAGGACGGCCGCGGCTGGCTGATGGAGATCCGCCGTGAGAGCACGCTGCCGAAGCCGACCGCCCAGACCAACGTCTCCTTCTCCCGGCGGGGAGTGATCCGTGGGCTCCACTACCACGAGCGCGGGCAGGACGACCTCTTTTGCTGCCTGCGGGGGACCGCGCGGGTGGTCGTGCTCGATCGGATGACCGGCGAGACCTACACGGAGGACATCGGCGATGACAACCCCGTCGCCCTCTACATCCCCGGCCGGCATGCCCACGGCTTCGAGGCGCTGACCGATCTCGTCTTCTGCTACCACGTGACCGAGGAGTACGACCCGGCCGATCCCGACGAGCACGGGATCGCCTGGGACGACCCTCGCGTCGGCCACCTCTGGAGCACGCCATCGCCGATCCTCTCCGCGAGAGATACCCGCGCGTCCTGATCACCGGCGCGGGCGGGCAGCTCGGGGCGGCGCTCCGCGAGTGCTTCCCGTGGGCGGACGCGCGGACGCGCGACGAGCTCGACGTCGTTGCGCCCGACCTCGCCTACCGGCCGGACCTCGTGCTCCACGCTGCGGCGTGGACGGACGTGGACGCCGCCGAGTCCGACCCCGTCGGCGCCGCGCGGGTGAACGTCGAGGGGACGCGGGCGGTGGTCGCCCTCGGGGCGCCCGTCGTCTACTTCTCGACGGACTACGTCTTCGACGGCGCGAAGCGGTCGCCCTACCTGGAGTCGGACGAGCCGCGGCCGGCCGGTGTCTACGGGCGGACGAAGCTTCTCGGCGAGCGGGAGGTCACGCGCGGTTGGATCGCCCGCTCGTCGTGGCTCTTCGGCTGGTCGGGGCACAACTTCGTTCGCACGATGCGCGCGCTCGGGGCCGAGCGGTCCGAGGTGGCGGTCGTCGGCGATCAGCGCGGTGCGCCCACCTACGTCGGCGATCTGGCCGAGGCGACGCGGGCACTGCTCGGGCTCCCCGAAGGCCTCTACCATCTCGCCGCCGAGGGGGACTGCACCTGGGCCGATCTTGCCGAGACGATCTTCGAGGAGGCCGGGATCGACTGCCGGGTGCGGAGGATCACGACGGCCGAGCTCGGCCGTCCGGCGCCGCGGCCGGCGTACTCCGTCCTCCGGTCCGAGGACCCCGAGGCCCCGCGCCTGCGCCACTGGCGCACCGGCCTGCGAGCCTGCCTCGACCATGCCTCGCCCGCCTGACACGACCGGTGCCTGGCACCGGTCGTGTGCCGATCCTGAGCCAGGTTCTTCACTGCTTGTGCCTGGCACCGGTCGTGTGCCGATCCTGAACCGGTTCTTCCACCGCGTGTGCCTGGCACCGAACGTGTGACGAATCGGTAGCTCGTTCTCCACTACCCTTTCCCCGGATGCGCATGCTCGTCACCGGCGGGGCCGGGTTCATCGGCTCTCACTTCGCGAAGCGCCTCGCTGCGGCCGGCGACGAGGTCGTCGTGCTCGACAAGCTGACGTACTCCGGCAACCCCGCGAACCTCGAGGGATCGCCGGTCGAGCTGATCGAGGGCGACATCTGCGACCCCGCCGCGGTCGCCGCGGCCGGCGCGGGCTGCGAGGCGGTGGTCAACTTCGCCGCCGAGACACACGTCGACCGCTCGATCCTCGGCGCGGCCGAGTTCATTGAGACGGACGTGCTCGGTACCTACGTGCTCCTGACCTGGGCGTGCGACGCGTGCGTGCGACTCGTCCAGGTCTCGACCGACGAGGTCTACGGCGACGTCCCCGCCGGCGAGAGCTCGAGCGAGACGGATCCGCTGCGGCCGTCGAGCCCCTACGCGGCCTCGAAGGCCGGCGGCGACCTGCAGGTGCTCGCCGCGGTGCGCACCCACGGGGTCGACGCGTGCGTCACGCGCGGCGCGAACACCTACGGCCCGAACCAGTACCCGGAGAAGCTCGTCCCCCTCTTCGTCACCAACGCGCTCGACGGCGAGCCGCTGCCGGTCTACGGCGACGGCCGCCAGCGGCGAGAGTGGCTGCACGTCGACGATCACTGCGCCGCCGTCGAGACCGTCATGCGCAACGGGGCGAGCGGAGAGGCGTACAACGTCGGGGGCGAGGAGCACGAGAACCTCGAGATCACGCAGCGCATTCTCGAGTTGACGGGCGCCGAGCCCGACCTCGTTCGCCACGTGGATGACCGGCCCGGCCACGACCGCCGCTACTCGCTCGACGACACGAGGCTCCGTGCGCTCGGCTGGACCCCGCAGCGTCAGCTGGCCGACGGTCTGGACGAGACCGTCGCCTGGTATCGCGAGCACCGCGCCTGGTGGGAGCCGATCAAGTCGGGCGACTACCGCGCGTACTACGCCAGGCAGTACGCGGACCGGCTGCGCTGAGCGGCTCTTGCTCGACAATTCCTAACACCGGCCGGCGCGGTCGTCCGCTAGCCTGAGCTGTCCCGGCGGGCCCGCCGGCCGCCCATGTCCAGCCGTCGACTCGCGCTCGTCCTCGCCGTTCTGGCCGCCCCGGTCGGCCCTGCAGGCGCGATCCAGGGTGCGCCGCCGGCCCCGGTCAGCACGACCACGTTCGTGATCTCCGGGCACGGTTGGGGGCACGGCGTCGGGATGGGCCAGTGGGGCGCGTACGGCTACGCCAAGCACGGCGTCACCTACGACAAGATCCTCGCCCACTACTACCCGGGGACGAAGCTCGCGCAGGCTCCCGACACCCGCTTGAAGGTGCTCCTGATCGAGCAGGCGCACGCGATTCTCGTCTCCTCGCCCGATCCCTTCTGGGTCCGGGACGGGGCGAAGACGCTGCACCGCCTGGCTGCAGGCGACTACGCGCTCGGCCCTCTCCTGAGCCTCAGGCTCCACCCGGGGATGCCGGCTCGCCGGCTGCCCGGGCCGCTGAGCTTCCTGCCGGGGAAGAGCCCGCTCTGGCTCGCGCACCCCTACCGGGGCTCGTTCGTCGTCGCGTCGGACGGAAAGTCGCTCTCCGTCGTGAACGTCGTCGCGCTCGACTCGTACACGCGCGGCGTCGTCTCCAGCGAGATGCCACGCGACTGGCCGCTCGAGGCGGTGAAGGCGCAGGCGGTCGCGGCCCGGTCGTACGCGCTGGCGCACCGGCGCGGCGGCACCTTCGACGTCTATGCCGACACCCGCGACCAGGTCTACGGCGGGATCCTCGCCGAGACTCCGGTCGGCGACGCGGCGGTCGACCAGACGAGACGTCAGGTGTTGCTGTTCGACGGCAAGGTCGCGAACACGTACTTCTTCTCCAGCTCCGGCGGCCGCACTGCGGCGATCACGGACGTGTTCGCGGGCTCGAAGCCAACGCCCTACCTCGTCTCCGTCCCCGACCCGTACGACAGCGCGTCGCCCTGGCACAACTGGGGCCCGCTCCCGCTGGCGGCGGCGACCGCGGCCCGGATCCTCCAGGTGCCGGGTCTGACCGATCTGCGGTCGGTACCGCCGAACGGCAGGGCCCGCTCGATCGTCGCGGTCGGTCGGAACGGCGAGAACGTGCTCGCCGCCGGCGACGTACGGCGGGCGCTCGGCCTGCGCTCGACCTGGGTCTCGATCGGCGTGCTCTCGCTCTCCCGTACCGGCGGAACGGTCGCGCCGGGCACGACCGTGACCCTGAGCGGACGCGCCGCGCGTCTGAGCGGGGTGAAGCTCGAGCAGCGCACGCCGGGCGGCGGGTGGCAGCCGGGACCTGCGCCGAAGATCCAGGCGGACGGCTCGTTCGCTCTCGACGTCGCCCCGACTGCGACGGTGCAGTACCGGCTCTCGGCGGGAGGGATCCGGAGCGCCGCCCTGTCCGTGGTCGTCGGCGGATGAGGCGTCTCCTCGTCCCCGGCCTCGTGGCGGTCGCCCTGGCCCTTCCGGCCGGCGCGGCGGGCGACGCGCAGTTCGTCCCGAACGACCCGCTCGTGGCCAGGCAGTGGTACCTGTCGCAGATCCACGCGTTCGATGCCTGGCCGACCGCGCAACCGGCGCTCGCCCCCGTCCGCGTCGCCGTCGTCGACTCCGGACTCGACGTCGACCATCCCGAGTTCGCCGGGCGGGTCGTGCTCGCCCGGAGCTTCGTCGGTGGTGACGTCAGCGACCGCCAGGGTCACGGGACGTTCGTCGCCGGGATCATCGCCGCCGCCGCCGGGAACGGCGAGGGGATCGCGGGGATCGCCTTTCCGGCGCAGCTCGTCGTTGCGAAAGTGGTGCGCGCCGACGGGACGATCGCGCCCGACGTCGAGGCGAAGGCGATCCGCTGGGCGGTCGACAACGGCGCCCGGGTGATCAACCTCAGCCTCGGCGGGCTCCGGTCGCGCAACAGGAAGCAGGACACCTACTCCCAGGTGGAGCAGGACGCGATCTCGTACGCGTACGCCAGGGGGGCGGTCGTCGTCGCGGCGGTCGGAAACGGCGATCAGTCGCCCAGGTCCCCCTGGCCCTTCGCCACCTACCCGGCCGCCCTGCCGCACGTGCTCGGCGTCAGCGCCCTGGCCCAGGACGGCTCCGTGCCGGCGTTCTCGAACCGTGACGTCGTCTACAACGACATCTCCGCTCCCGGCGTCGGGATCGTCTCGACCCTCCCCCGGGCGCTCACCGCGGCCCGGCCGAGCTGCCTCGAGCAGGGGTATTCGATCTGCGGACCGCCGGAGTTCCGGACGGCCGACGGCACGTCGTATGCGGCGGCGCAGGTCTCGGCCGCGGCGGCCGTCCTCCTGGCTGTCCGGCCGACGCTCTCGCCGGACCAGGTGATGACGATCCTCGAGCGTACAGCGACCGACGTGAACGCCACCACCGGTTGCAAGGCGTGCGAGGCGTTCCGGGATCGGTACTCGGGGTGGGGCGAGCTGAACATCGCTGCCGCCGTCCAGGCGCTCGCGGGGCCGGTGCCGCCGGCGGACCGGTACGAGGGGAACGACGACGCCGGAGACCGCGCCTTCACGCTGTACGGCCGCTCGATCGACATCAAGGCGACGCTCGACTACTGGGACGACCAGATCGACGTCTACCGGGTCCGGCTGTCGAAGGGCCAGACGATGGCGCTCTCCTTGCGCGGCCCGGCCCGGACGGACACGAACGTGATCCTCTGGCGTCCGGGCACGACCCGGGTCGAAGGGCTCTCGACCCTGCTCCAGGAGCGCCGGGTCACGCTCTCGGCCCACGCGGGACCGAACGAGCACTTCCTGCACCGGGCGCGACGCACCGGGTGGTACTACGTCGAGGTGAAGCTGACGACGCCCGGCTCCGGCCGCTACCGACTGCACATCGCGAAGTCGAGGACGTAGCCGCCGCCTGCCGGCTCAGCGGAGCAGCTCGTCGTCGGGCACCGCTCGGATCGGCTTCGCCGGGTTGCCGTACACGATCGTCCGCGCCGGGACGTCCTTCGTCACCACGGCGCCCGCACCGACGAATGCGTCCTCGCCGACCTCGACCCCGGGGCAGAGGATCGCGCCGCCGCCGATGCGGGCGCCGCGGCGAATCGTCGGACCCTTGATCGACACGTGCCGGCGCTCGGTGCGGCCCATGAAGTTGTCGTTCGTCGTCACGACGCGGGGAGCGATGAAGACGGCGTCTTCGAGCGTCGAGTAGGCGGTGATGTACGCGTCCGCCTGGATCCGCGTCAGCGCGCCGACCTCGGTGTCGTTCTCGATCAGCGAGCCGCGGCCGACGACGACGTCGTCGCCGAGGGTGACCCGCTCGCGGACGCACGCCTGGTCGCCGACGATCACCCTCGCTCCGAGGCGAGCTCCGGCGAAGACGATCGCCCCGGTCGAGATCACCGTGCCGTCGCCGATCTGCGTAGGCGGCAGGTCCTCGCGCTTCGCGGTCGAGCGCGGCGACAGGACCGGTTGCTTGCCGACGACGGCGTACTCGAGCACGCGCACGCCTTCGCCGAGCACCGTGGCAGGGTGGACGACGGCGGTGGGATGGATGTCAGCCACGGAGCGACTCGGTCAGCCGCTCGAGCGCGCGCACGACCATCGCGCCGTCCCGGGCCACCTTCTGACGGTCGCCCTCGCCGCCGACGAGCCGCAGGAAGTGCTCGCACTCGAGACGGAGGGGCTCCGAGGTCGGGATCTTGGGGATGAAGATGTCGCCGCTTCGGGTCTGCCACTCGCCGTAGGTCTCCGCCCGCTTCCACGGCGCCTTGTCGTAGACGGTCACCTTGCGCTCCAGCTCCATGTCGTCGAAGACGGCCATCCGGTCGCGACCGACCACGGTCAGGCGCCGCATCTTGTGCGGGTCGAGCCAGGAGAGGTGCATGTGCGCGATCTTCCCGGACGGGAAGCGCAGGTAGCAGAAGACGACGTCCTCGACCCCCTCCTGGAGGAAGTCGCGGCCGTGGGCGATCGCCAGCTCCGGCTCCTCGTCGAGCAGGTAGAGGATCACCGACAGGTCGTGCACGCCGAGCGACCAGAGCGCGTTCTCGTGGACGCGCACGACGCCGAGGTTCTGACGGTTGCCGTACACGCAGAGGACGTCGCCGAGCTCGCCGGCGCCGATCAGCTCCTTCAGCTTCTGGACGCCGGGGTGGTAGAGGAGCAGGTGGCCGGGCATCAGCACGAGGTCCCGCTCGGCGGCCAGCGCGACGAGCTCGTCCATCTCCCCGGCGCGCATCGCCGGGGGCTTCTCGACCAGCACGTGCTTGCCGGCCTCGAGCGCCCGCTTCGCCAGCTCGTAGTGCGTCGGCACCGGTGTCGCGATCACGACCGCGTCGAGCACGTCGTCGGCGAGCATGTCGTCGAAGCGCGGGGTGGACTGCGCCTGCGGGAATCGGCCGCGGAACCGCTCCAGCTGCTCCGGGGAGTCGTCGCAGATCCAGGCCAGCTCGGTGAGCTCGTCGAAGTTCCGCGCGAGGTTCGGGCCCCAGTAGCCGAGCCCGGCGACTCCGACCCTCACAACTTCCAGACCTTCCCGTTCGCCTCCCGCCCGGTCGCGTTGCGGAAGTCGACGATCAGGCTCGCCTCCTCGACGAGGTGCGCGTAGTCGACGGAGGAGTGGTTGGTGACGATCACGACGCAGTCGTAGTCTGCGGGCTCGAGCGGCACGGAGCGCATGCCCTCGCCCGGTAGCTCGGGCACATGCGGGTCGTGGTACGAGACGTCGGCGCCGGCGTTCCGGATCAGCTCGATGATCTTCAACGCCGGCGACTCGCGCATGTCGCCGATGTCCGGCTTGTACGAGACGCCGAGCACGAGGATCTTCGAGCCCGCTACGGACTTGCCGGCTCCGTGGTTCAGGGCCTGTGAGATCAGCGACCGGCAGTAGTAGGGCATCGACTGGTTGACCTTGCCCGCGAGCTCGATGAACTCGGTCGTGAAGTCGAACTCGCGCGCCTTCCACGTCAGGTAGAACGGGTCGATCGGGATGCAATGACCGCCCAGCCCCGGGCCCGGCTCGAAGCTCATGAACCCGAACGGCTTCGTCGCCGCCGCCTCGATCACCTCCCAGACGTCGATCTTCATCCGGCCGCACAGTCGCGCGAGCTCGTTGACGAGGGCGATGTTCACCGACCGGAAGATGTTCTCGAGCAGCTTGGTCAGCTCGGCGACCTCCGGTGAGGAGACGGCGATCACCTGGTCGATCGCCTCGCCGTAGAGCCGCGTGGCCGCCACGGTCGACGTGTGGTCGATTCCGCCGACGATCTTCGGCGTCGTCCTCGTCGTGAAGTCTCTCCGGCCGGGATCGACGCGCTCGGGCGCGAAGGCGAGCTGGAAGTCGCTGCCGGCCCGGAGGCCGCTGCCCCGCTCGAGCAGCGGCTGGAGCACCTCCCGCGTCGTGCCGGGGAAGGTGGTCGACTCGAGCACGACGAGGTGCCGCGCCCTGAGGTGCGGCGCGATCGACCGGGCCGCGCTCTCGATGTAGGAGACGTCGGGCTCGCGGTGCCGGGAGAGGGGCGTCGGGACGGCGATCACGATCGCGCCCGCGTCGGCGACGGCCGAGAAATCGGTGGTCGCGGAGATCGCGCCCGAGGCGACGAGCGGACCCAGCCGGTCGGAGGGGACGTCCGAGATGTGGCTCTCGCCCCGGTTGATCGCGTCGACGACGCTCTCGGCGATGTCGACGAGAACGACGCGCTTGCCCGCTTCCGCGAAGGCGTACGCGTGCGGCATGCCCACATAGCCGGCGCCGATCACTGCAACGTCCCAGCTCACGGTCGCGAAGCGTACAGAGCCGCCGCGATGCGACCCGCGGCCTGTCCGTCACCGTACAACCGCGGGAGCCCCGCCGGCATCCGGGCGTCTCGAACCGCCTGCACGAGCCGGTCGGGGTCGTCGTCGGCGAGCGTGTTCGCACCGAGCTCGACGGTGTCCACCCACTCGGTCGAGGGCCGTGCGGTCACGCAGGGGACGCCGTACCAGCACGCCTCCTTCTGCAGCCCGCCGGAGTCGGTGACGATCACGCGCGCCTGCGAGGCGAGCGCGGCGAAATCCAGGTAGCCGAGAGGTGGGCAGAGGGACAGACCCGTCGGGGTCTGTCCCTGCAGTTCGATGGCAGCACGCGTGCGCGGATGTGCAGGGAAGACGATCGAGCCCCCCAGCCTCGACAATCCCGCGAGAATGCGTCCCAGCCGTGGCTGCACGACGTTTGCCTCCCGGTGCAGCGTTACGACGACGTAGCCGCCCGGCTCGAGCCGCAGCCGGTCGAGGATCGTCGAGCGCTCGCGCGCGATCGGAGCGAGCCGCAGGTTCGCGTCCATCATCACGTCGCCGACCACCTCGATGCGTCCGGATACGCCCTCGGCCTCGAGGATCCCGCGCGAGCGCTCGTCGGGGGCGAAGAGGAGCTGCGAGCGCCGGTCGGTCTCGATCCGGTTGTGCTCCTCCGGCATCGACAGGTCACCGCTCCGCAGGCCGGCCTCGACGTGGACGAGCGGCACCCCGGCCTCGGCCGCCGTCCGTGCGCCGCCGAGCGTCGAGTTCGTGTCGCCGTAGACGAGCACCCAGTCGGGTCGTTCGGCGTCGATCGCGGCGGCGAGCCCGGGCCGGATCGCCGCCAGCATCTGATCGCGCGGTAGGCCGCCTATCTCGAGGCGATAGCGCGGCTCGCCGAGGCCGAGCTCGTCGAAGAAGACCTGGGACAGCTCGGCGTCGTAGTGCTGCCCCGTGTGCACCACGATCTCCTCGATCTCCCGCTCGCGGAGGGCCACGGAGACCGGCCCGGACTTGATGAACTGCGGGCGATTCCCCACGACCGACAGCACTTTCACTCGGGCTAGACTACGCAGCCCGCGGGCCGTTAGCTCAGTTGGTAGAGCAGGGGACTCTTAATCCCAAGGTCGAAGGTTCGAATCCTTCACGGCCCATCGACGAAATGTCTGCTCTTCGGCTGCGACGCCTGCTCGACGAACCACCGCCGAGGCGCTCGAGCTTGACTCGGAGGCGGGCGTGGTAGGGCCGAAGGAGCGAACGCACATCCTCCGGATCCATGCGCTCGACGCGTGACGTGAAGCCGACGAGGTCGGCGAAGAGCACCGTGACGACCTTGCGCTCCTCGAGCTGCGTCTCGTCATCGGGGGCGGGCGGGCGTTCCAGCGCACCTTCGCCGTCCTGGAGCGGGAGCTCGCTTCGTTCCGGGCGGGTCATCCTGCCGGAGACGCCCAGGGCAGCTCGTCCCAGTAGTCGGGACGGCCCGGCTGCGGGCGATCGAACCTGGCATACGCCTCCTGCGGGTCCGCCGTGTCCTCGTCGGCGCTCGCCCCGTACTTCGCCGCGAGCTCGGAGACCGGGTAGCGGAGCCGCTCGGGCTCGTGCCGCGCGCCGACAGCGAGTACGATCGAGGGGCCGTTGCCGGCGCCTACGATCACGTGCTCCGTCCCGGCCGGCGAGTGGACGAAGTCCCAGGCGCGCAGCGGCCGCTCCTCGCCGTTCACGAGCAGCAGGCACTCGCCGGCGAGGACGAGGAAGTCCTCCTGCGCGTCTTCCTCGTGGTAGAGGCACGCGGGCTGCCCCGGCTGCAGGACGCCGATGTTGATTCCGAGCTCCGGGAACGGCGTGCTTCGGCGGCTCTCGAAGACGCATCCCGAGCCGAACGCGTCGTGCGTCATCCACGCCGTCTCGCGGACGTTGACGACGAACCAGCCGTCGCCGGCCGGCTCCAGTCCCGCCGGCGTCTCCTGTAGTGGCGCTTCCTCGGTCATGTCTCTCCTTGGTCGGCTCGCTGCTCGAGCTCGGTTTCTACCTGTTCAGGCTGACGCGGACCGAGAACAGCCGCCGGGTCGAGATCCCGCCGAGCACGTTGTCGCCGGGCTTGCGGGCGCGTACGAACAACGCGATCAGCTGTTGTCTGGCGTTGACCGGGAAGCCCGACAGCCGGCGGAAGACGAGCGTCGCCCACCCGTCGGTCGCGCTCGGTTGCTCGGCCGGAATCGAGAACTGATTGAACGGGGTCGCGGTTGCGTAGACGAGCGCCCCCACGACCGGCGCGCCGCACGACGAGGTGACGTGGAAGCGCAGGACGAGCGCCTCCGTCCGGGAGGTAACGACCCGCGGGTCGGCTTGCAGCTGGTCGACGAGCAGCCGTGCGGGGGGCGAGATCTTGGCCACCTGGTGCGTGGCCTCCTTGGTCGTGGGGCAGCCGTTGCCGATCGGCGGGGTCGTCGGCTCCGGGAGCGGCGTCGGCGTCGCCTTCCGGATCACGGCGGTCGGCGCCGATGACACGATCGTGCTTCCGCCGGCGCTCGTCGCGCGCACGCTGAACCGGAGCGTGCGGCCGACGTCGGCCGAGCTGACTGCGTACGTTCTCGCGTTCGCCCCGGAAATGTTCGCGCAGCCACCGCCGTTCTGGTCGCACCGCGCCCAGAAGTAGTCGAAATCGGTCGGGTCGTTGCTCCAGCGTCCGCGGTCGGCCGTCAGCTTCTCCCCTTCTTCCGGGATCCCGGAAATGGTCGGCCGGGTCGTATTCTTCGGTTTCGCGGAGCTCGCGGCGGCACCCGTGCCTGCGAGCAGCGCGACGGCTCCGAGAACGGCGGCGGCGACCGCCGCGACGAAGGTCCCGCCGAGCGCCAACCGCCTTCCGTGGGTCTTTCTCATGTCGTCACCCTCCATTCCCGTCTCTTCCGGGCCGCCTTCCTTTTCCGTCCACTCTCATGCGCATTCTCCTCGATCCCCCCGCTGTCGTCCGACGGCGGGAAAGGCATGCTCCGACCGGTCGTGGAGATCACTCGTTTCAGGGATCGAGGCCGGTGCGGGCGTAGCCGATCGCGGAAGAGTGCCTCTACGCCGAGTCGCGGTACCGGTCGCCATTGCGCTCGCCGCACTGACGGTGTACGCCGGAACCGCGGCGGCAGGCGATCACGCTCCGAAACGGGATCACGGGATCTCGATCTCACTGGGCGGCGGGCCCGTCTCGGTCGGGGTCGACGTCAGCACGCCGACCCCGTCGAGCAGCAGCTCGCAGACCGACGCGGCAGGCCCCGTGACGGCCTCGGTGGCGGCGACCGTAGCGACCCCGACCGAGTCCACGAGCAATCCGGTCACTCCCGCCGCCGACTCGACGCAGACGGCGGCAGAACCGGCTCCAACAGGCGCTCTCGCGGGTGCGACAGGCACGGTGCAGATCGCGGCTGTGCAGGCCGAGTCGAACCATCCGACCCGGCGTGCGCTCGAGCCCTCGAAGAAGAAGCGAGCCGAAGCTCCCTCGGTCTCCGTGCCGGCCCTCGCCCGTCTACCACTCGACCTCCACGTTCGCGTGCACGCAAAGACGCCGCTCGCGACCGCGGATGTCGCCGTTGGAACGAAGGGTGCTACGGCGACCGCCGAGGTGTCTGCGCCGCCGCTCGGCGTCGGCGCGAAGATCGCAGTCCGAGCCGGTACGCCCGCTCATTCTCCGATCGCTCCGGTGCCTGCCACCACGAAGAAGCACATGGCCGTCGCGCCCGACGGACGCTCGAATCCCGGGCTCACGGTCGCGTCTCCCGCCGCGCCGGTGCTGCCGGCGCTCGTTCCGGCGCCGCGCGGCGTCTTCGACCGCCTCGCCGGGTCGGAGTCTGGTGCTGCGAGCGGCCCGCTCTCCCTCGATCCGCGGCCGGCGGCTCGCGCGATGCATCCAGCCTCTCCTCTTTCGGCGTTCGACCCGACGCCGGCGCTCCCGGCCCGGTTGCCGGCCGTGTCCAGGGCTACGCGCGGCCGGCTGCCGTCATCCGAGCGGCCGAGACGTGCGATCCCTGCTCCGCAACCCGGATCGCAGCCCGTTCCGTCCGATTCTCGCCTCCCGCTCGCTCCAAGCGGCGGTGCGGGAGCGGGGATCGGCTTCGCCGCGGGACTCCTGGCGGCATTGAGCGCTTTCATCATGCTGGTCGCCCCGTCCGCCGGCCGCTGGCTCCGGCCGGACGTGACTCTGGCTCGGGCGCCGGCATTCGCCTCCTTACTCGAACGACCCGGCTAGAGCGGCGCAGTGCGCCCGAGGCCGCCGACCGATCGGCGGCCGTGTCGGAATCACGTTCGATGAAAAGGAGGAATCACCGTGAAACGCATCCTTACGCTGGGCGTGCTCGTGATCGCCCTGGCGAGTGGGCCGCCGGCATTCGCCGGTGGCGGAGAGTCGGCCAAGAAATCGGCCGGAACGGTCCAGGTCGGCTCGGTGACGGTCGCACCGTCGAGCTCGGCAAACGCGCCTGTAAGCGTTGGCATCCCGGTCTGCGTCGCAAGCGACTGCAAGAGTGGGGGCAACGCCCAGACGACAGGCGATTCCAACTCGACGGCGGGTGACACGTCGTCGTCGCAGGGTTCCGGTTCGGGCCAGGCCGGGGCTCAGAGTGCGGCGGGTTCGGTCGGGACGGTGCAGGTCGGGTCGGCTGCGGTCGATCCGGCGGCGGCTGTTTCCGCCCCGGTCGATGCTGATGTGCCGGTCTGTGTGCTTGCCCGGTGCTCGTCCGCCGGTGGCGGACAGGGCGGCGGCCCATCCGCTGGGGGCGGATCGGGCGGCGGCGGCGGACCCGGTGACGACGGTGGACCGGGGCCCGGAGGCGGCGGTGGAACCGGAGGCGAAGGCGGAGGCGGCCAGCCTGGTGGCGGTGGCGGCCCTAGCGGCTCGCCGACTCCGACGTTCGTCGCCGAACCGGTGAGTCCTCGTCTCGGTGGCCCGCTCGGAGAGCAGCCGACTCGGGGCGGGACGACACCCGGATCGATCAGAGGGCCGTCCGCAACCGCGTCGCGAAAGGCGCCGAACGCGCTCCACGTGCCGCGACGAAGCGGTGTCCTCGCACGCCGGACAGGTGCCGCGTCGTCGTCGCTTCAGACGGTCGTGGCGAAGGGACGGCTTCCGTTCACCGGCCTCGCCCTTCCGGCCGTCCTCGGCCTCGCGATCGCGTTGCTGATCGCGGGAACTACGGGGACGCGTCTGTCCAGGAAGCTGGAAAGGAGGGCCTTCTGAGCCGAGGGCTCGCCCGGAAGTAGACGCCTGCAGGACCGCCGGCCGAATCGGCCGGCGGTCCTGCTCGTCCGCGAGGACGCTTCTTCGGTGGTGAACTGGGTGCGATTACCCGTTGTCGTCGTTGGCTGCGGCGAGCGCGGCGGCGTCCTCCGGGCTGAGCCGGATCACCTGCTCGCAGCCGTGGAGGGTGACCGGATCGTGCTCGATCACGTACGCGATGTCGTAGCCGGGGCCGCAGTCGAGCACGTCCCGCAGGTTGTCGTTCGCCAGCGCGTGGAGGATGTCGTTGCCCGGGCCCCCGAACTGGACGTCGGCGCCGGCGCCCGGCCAGATCACGTCATTGCCCGGACCGCCGTAGACGATGTCGTTGCCGGGGCCGGCCCGGACGATGTCGTTGCCCTGACCCGCGTAGACGAGATCGTTGCCGTCACGCGCGCGGACGATGTCGTTTCCGCCGCGGGCGATGATCAGATCCGACCCGTCGGTGCCGCTCAGGAGGTCGGAACCGTCGGTGCCGCGAATCAGATCCATCGATGCCGCAGTCGCCGTGGCGGCGAGCACACCCGCCGCTGCGACGACCATGAAGAGCAACCTTGCTCGCACGGGAACCTCCTTGTCGAGAACACTTCGGACGGGCCCGGTTATCGCGGAGCGATGTCGCAGAGGGGTCAGAGCCCGGTAAAACGCGCGTAAACCGCCGGAGAGGTTTTACAGACCCCTTACGCAGCCCTCCGATCGGGGAACGATCATGTGGGCGTGTCCCGCCGCCGTTTTGCGCTCCTCGCGGTCGTGCTCGTCGCGCTGAACGGGTTCTTCTGGATCGCCCAGGGTGGGTTTGCCCTTCCACAGAACCTGATCGACCGGTTCTTCGGCCCGCGCATGATCCGGGCCGAGGTGGTCGTCCAGGGCGCCGGCGGCGTCCGCGACTACCGGATCGACCGCGGCCAGATCGTCTCGGCCGCACCCGGCTCGATCAGCCTCCGCGAGCGGGACGGAACCCTCGTCACGATCCAGGTGGCGGCGAACGCGCGCGTCATGCTGCTCGGCCGGAAGGCCGGCGTCTCCGAGCTACGGCCGGGAATGCGCGTGCTCGTCGTCCGGCAGGCGAACAGGCCCGTCAACCTGATCCAGGTGGAGAACAGACGCTAGTGGCGAGAGCGACCGGGGGCGTTCTGCTCCTCGTCGAGGACGACGACTCGATCGGGCAGCTGGTCAAGCGCTACCTCGAGCAGCAGGACGGCTGGCGCGTGCTCTGGCTCCGCTCCGGGGAGGAGGCGGTCGCCGAGCTGCGCCGTCACGCGATCCGGCTCGTCGTGCTCGACATCGGCCTGCCCGGGATCGACGGGTTCGAGGTCTGCCGGCGGATGCGAGCCTCTTCGAACGTGCCGATCGTGATGCTGACGGCGCGCGACGAGGAGCCGGACCGGGTTGCGGGGCTGGAGCTCGGCGCCGACGACTACGTCCCGAAGCCGTTCTCGCCGCGCGAGCTGGCCGCCCGGATCAAGGCGATCCTCCGCCGCGCCGATCAGCGCTCGGCCGACGAGGTGCTGGCCGCGGGCGGAATCGTCCTCCGCCGCGACTCGCACGAGGTCACCTTTGGAGGCGCCCCGATCGAATTGACGAGCAAGGAGTTCGACCTGCTCGCCTGCTTCCTCGAGCACGCAGGGATCGTGCTCTCGCGCGAGCGCCTGCTCGACCTCGTCTGGGGGATGGCCTATCCCGGCGGAACGCGCACCGTCGACATGCACGTCGCCCAGTTGCGGCGCAAGCTGCGGCACCCGGAGGCGATTCGAACCGTGCGCGGCGCCGGGTACAAGCTCCTGCCGGCGTGAGACGCAGGCCGAGCCTGAGGGCACGCCTGTTCCGGGCGATCGGCGTGATCGTCGTCCTCTCCGTCTCGATCACCCTCGGCCTCGGGCTGATCCTCACCCGCCGGGCGGTGCAGGACGCGACGCTCAAGGATCTCGCGCATCAGGCGGCGCTGATCGTCGGCGAGGAGCGCACCGCCCTCTCGCCGCTCACCAACCTTCCGCAGCTGCGGCCGTACCTCGCCCGTCAGCACGAGCGGTACGTCCTCGACCCGACGGTGCTGCCCCGGTCGGCCCAGGAGCGGCTCGCGGCCGGAACGCCGGCGACGGGCGCGGTCGGTCTGGACGGCACCGACTACTACTTCGCCGCCGAGCCCGTCGGGCGGCGTGCCCTGATCCTGCTCCGCCCGAAGAGCCTGACCACCCCGCGCTGGACCCCGTTCGTCGAGAGCATCGTCATCGCCGGGCTCGCGGGGGGCCTGCTGGCGGCGATCGCCGCGTACGTCCTCGCCCGCCGGATCGTGCGTCCGGTCGCCCGCGTCGCGGCGGCGAGTCGCAGCCTGGCCGGCGGGACGCATCCGGAGCCGGTGCCGGTCGAGGGAAGCGCCGAGCTCGCCACGCTCGCGCGCTCCTTCAACGACCTCGCGCAGCAGCTCGCCCGCGCCCGGGAGGCGGAGCGGAACTTCCTGCTCTCCGTCAGCCACGAGCTGAAGACGCCGCTGACCGCGATCGCCGGCTATGCAGAGGCGCTCCGCGAGCGAGCGGTCAGCCCGGAGGCGGCGGCCGAAACGCTCGTTCTCGAGGCGGAGCGACTGCAACGGCTGATCGGCGACCTGCTCGACCTCGCGCGCATGAACCGCACCGACTTCAGCGTCCGCACGTCCGAGATCGACCTCGCCGAGGTTGCCGCCGACGCTGCGCGGCGCTACCAGCAGCAGGCAGCCGCCTTCGGGGTCTCGCTGGTGGCGGACAGCGACGAGCCTGCGCTCGCGGTCGGCGACGCCGACCGGATGCTCCAGGTCGTCTCCAACCTCGTCGAGAACGCGCTCCGGCTGACCCCTTCGGGGGGCGAGGTACGGGTGGTCGCCTCGCCCGGGACGCTGCGGGTCGAGGACACGGGACCGGGGCTCCGGCCCGAGGACTGCGAGCGCGCGTTCGAGCGCTTCTACCTCCATTCGCGCTACGGCCGCGAGCGGAAGGTCGGCACCGGGCTCGGACTCGCGATCGTGCAGGAGCTCACCCGGGCGATGGGAGGCGACGTCGAGGTCCTGAGCGAGCCTGGCCGCTGGACGGTCTTCATCGTGCGGCTCGAGGTGCCTGCGAGAGAGCCGGCGCGGGTCTAGTCCCGGAAGGGATGTCCGCGAGGCCGACGAGGCAACCGGCCACGACCGCGATACGCCCTGCCGGGCTGGGGCTCGCGAATCTCCCGGTGGACGAATCGTCGCGCATTTGTCACACCCCTGGTCTCAGAGACTGGGTGCGAACGATCACGAACAGCGGCACGGCCGGAGGGATCACGCCCCGCCGATCGGAGGTGCGCTACCCGGGCGGCTCGGCATGAACGCCGTCGGCCACCGTCGAGGGGTCCGGGAGCGGCAGCGCCTCTGCGCGCCGGACGGCGTCGCGGAGCACGGCTGCGATCTCCTCTCGCAGCCGGGACTCCTCGTCCGCCGAGAAGGCGGCGTGCTCGCCGAGCCAGGTTCGGTACCGCTCGAGGGGATCGCTCCGAGCCCATTCGCGGAGCAGCTCCGTCGGGACGTAGAAGGCGTCGTCGTGGGCGGCGTGTCCCTCCATCCGGAGCGTCACGCATTCGAGGAGCGTCGGGCCGCCTCCGTCACGGGCCTTCTCGATCGCCCGGGCGGCCTCGCGGCGCACGGCGACCACGTCGGTGCCGTCCACCGCCACGCCCGCGAAGCCGTAGGCGGCTGCACGGTCGGCGATCCGCTCGCAAGCGTATTCGAGGTGGGTCGGGGTCGAGTAGGCGAACTGGTTGTTGTCGCAGATGAAGACGACCGGCAACCGCTTCACTCCGGCGAGGGTCATCGACTCGTGGGTGTCGCTCCGAGCAGACGAGCCGTCGCCGAACCAGCCGAGCGCGACGCGGGGCTCGTCGCGGATCCGGAAGGCGAGCGCGCAACCGACCGCGACCGGGAGCATCGCCGGCAGGTGGCTGACGATCGAGATCGTCCCCCGGTCGAGGTCGCCGAGGTGGATGTTCCCGTCGCGCCCGCGGGAGGGGCCGCCGTCGCGCCCGAGGTAGTTGGCGAAGACCTCCCAGGGCTCGATCCCGCGGACGAGATGGACGCCGACGTTCCGGTGCAGGGGAATACCGACGTCGTCCGGGCCCATCGCCGCGGCGACGCCGATCGAGGCGGCCTCGTTGCCGCGGCCGGTGTAGAACGAGCCGGGAATCGCGCCCTGCTTGTAGAGGGCGTGGCCGCGCTCCTCGAGCCCGCGCATGAGCAGCATGCTCCGGTACATCGAGACCAGCTCGTCACGGTCGAGCCCGGTCACTTCCATGCTCTCGGCGGCGAGCATCGCCGCCGCATCCTCTCACGTCGTGCGCCTCGATCGACTAGAGGTTCCGGCGTCGGAGGACGAGCCCGAGCGGGAGCACCGAGGCGAGAACGAGAAACGGAGCGAGGTCGGTGCGGCTCGAGGTCGTGCCGAGACGTCGCCTCGGGCCCGTCCCGAGCGCCGCCCGAGCAGCTCGCACGGCGGCTGCCAGCTGGTGCTCGCCGAACGTGCGCCCGTGCGTCGCCTCGAGGAAGCTCTTCAGCGCCTGGCCGCCGGCGGGCGGAGGGATGTAGGCGGTCTCTGGCCTGCCGCCCGGCCCGAAGACCTGCTCCCCGGAGCGGCCGACGTGGATCAAGACCACGCCGACTCGCGGGTCGTGCGAGAAGTTCTCGCGCAGCGCGCCGGTGTCGTAAGCGGCGCTCTCGGCATCGGTGACGAGCACGAGCACGCGGTGCGGGACGCCCGGGCGGAAGAAACCCGAGACGGGGATCGGTGCGATCGCATCGAAGCTCGAGACCGTAACCCCCGTACTCCGCGGTGGGGGCTGCTCGATCCCGACCGCCTTCTCGAGCGTGGACGTGAACGCCTCCGTGTCGGGCGTGGGCAGGAGCAGCGGCAGCGGCCGGTCGGTGAAGGTCGCGAGCCCGGTCGGCGTGTCCGGGAGGGCGGCGCGGACGCGTTGCGCGACGGCCTTGGCCCGATCGAGCCGCGTTTCGCCGCCCGCCGACCCGGCGGCGAGCATCGAGCGCGAGATATCGACCGCGACGAGCCCCTCGGCGTCGGTACGGGACATCCGCGTGCGCTCGGAGCGGAGCACGGGCTGCGCTGCCGCCAGCCCCAGAGCGGCGCCCAGCACGGCGAGCGCGAGCGGCAGCTCGAGCTGCGCTGCCCGCGCAGGGGCGGCGAGGCCGAGGAGGGCGCGCGCCCGGCGCTCGCCGACGACGAACAGAGTGAGCGGTACGAGCCCCGCGAGTGCGATCAGGCCCGCGGCCGGCGTGAGGAAGTGCACCGCCATCAGTAGCCGTGCCCCTGCGAGGCAGCGCTGGCGCCCGACTGCGACGTCCTCGTCTCGCGTGCACGGCCGCGAAGCGTGTTCGGCAACGCTCACTGCTGGTAGACGAGCTCGAGATTCGCCTTCGCCTGTTCGTTGTCGGGCTGGAGGTGGATCGCGTCCTGGAACTCGAAGATGCTTCGGTCGACAGGCGTCTGGTTGTTGCCGGTCGAGGTCGCGTCGACGTACGCCAGCACGCCCAGGAGGTTCGCGGCGGCCGAGGTGCGGCTGGGATCGTGGTCGGAGTGGAGCACCTGCGCCAGAGCGGTCTCGGCCTGGACCCGGATCGCGGTCCCTTCGAGGCCGAGCTCGAAGCTCGGGATCCCCGTGTGCGCGCGGCGGAAGAGAGCGACCGCCTTCCGGAACGCAAGATCGTCGTCGACCGCGAGCACCTTCCGACCGAGGCCGAAGGGGACGAGCTCGCTCGCCTGCCAGGACGGCGGCCGGGCGGCGGCCGGATCGGCGGCGACGAGGTCGCCCGAGCGCATCGCCTTCTGCTGTGCGCCGACGTCACGGGCGAGAAGAGCGAGCAGCACTGCTGCGGCGAGACAGCAGGCCGCGGCGCCCAGGAGGACTGCTCGCAGCCGCGTCACGGCGCTCGCCTCCGGCCCCAGCTGAGCGAGCCGAGGGCGTGTTCGTTGAGGGCGAGCAAGAGAGCGATCAGTCCCACCGCGATCACGACCGCGAGCGGAAACGAGGGCCCGGAGCGCGGAAGGGTGTCGCGCCTGGGCGTCGGCCTCAGCGTCGTCACCGATCCGCCGCCGGAGTCGAGCGCGCCGCGGAAGAGCTGCTCGTCCTCCTTCGTCGGGTCGACGGCGACGATCTGGATCGGGATCGAATCCCGTGTATAGGCGACGAGCGAGCGCGCGAGCTCGGCACGGTCGTTCGGGGCGTCGGCGAGGTCGCTGATCAGGACGACCGTTCCGTGGGTGATCCGGTCGCGCTCGAGGAGCTGATGGGCGAGGTCGAGGGCGCCCGAGATCCGCGTCCCGGCCGAGAAGGTCTGGGTCCACGGGTTCGGCGATCCGCGGCCGGAGAAGAAGCGCACGTACGGCGCGAGTGCCGAGGCTCGCGTCCCGGGCGGGAGCGCCTCGTACGGGATGTCCGAGAAGAGGACGAGGCCGACGCGCCGACCCGACTCGGCGAAGTCGTGCATCGTCCGCTCGATCAGCAGCGAGTTGTCGTAGGACACGCTCCAGGAGAGATCGAGGGCGACCACCGGGCTGCGCCCGGCCGGAAGCAGCACTCCGCCCTTCTTCGTCTGGCCCGAGCTGAGGAAGGCGGCGAGCAGGGCGCCGGCCAGCGCCGCGGCGAGAGCGATGCGCACGACGAGCGTCCTGCGTGCACGTCCGGCCAGCGCGTCGAGATCGGCGAGCGGGATCGACGACCGCTTCGTCATCGTGTCTCTCCGGAGGAGGCCTCGACGTGCCGGGCGAGCCTCGTCGTCGCCTCGGGGGTCGGCTCCGGCGCCGACCAGGCAAGCCGGCCGCAGTCGTCGGCGAGGTCGCCGAGCTCGAGAGCGCGCAGCTCGCGGCCGAGGTTTCCGAGCGCTTTCCGCCGTTCGGCCGGCTGTCCGTTCGCCGTGCTGGCGTAGACGCGGCGAAGCGCGCTCTCGAGCGGTGAGAGCAGGGAAGCTGCGATCTCGGCCGGCCGACGCCGCGGGCGGAGCGCAACCGCCGCGAGCGCGGCGGCGGCGATCGCGAGCACGACGGCGAGCGCGATCAGCAGCCCTTTCAGCGTCTCGGGCGCGATCCGGTACGAGACCGCAGGCAGCGGCGCGTCGCTTCGCAGCCGCTCGCCGGGCGCTGCCCGGTCGTCGTCCGTGAGGCGTGATGCGACCTGATAGGACGGCCAGTCCACCGAGCGCGTGACTCTCTTCCCGGCCGCAGTCCGGTACGAGACGCGTGTCGCCAGAAACCGGTGCTCGTCCTGGCCTCGCTGCGGGACGCACGCCGGGACCAGGCACTCGAGCGCATAGCGGTAGGAGATCAGCACCGTCCTGCCGCGCCGCGTCGTCCGCTCGGTGCGGACGATCCGGTACGGGGAGAAACGCGGCCTGACGGTGACGCTGGCCGCATCGACGGCGACCGGATCGACCAGCACGTCGAGCCGGGCGGTGACCGGGTCGCCGAAGGAGAGCGCTCGCGCCGACAGGGTCGCGGTCGCGTCGAACGGCTTCGAGGGTGCGGGCAGCTCGGAACCGTCCCGCCACCAGCCCGCAGCGAGCCCGACCACGAGCGCGATCGTTGCGGCGGCGACGGCAGCGACCGCGACGAAACGGGTCATCGCCACTCTCCGCGGCGGATCGCGAGCCTCGCTTCGCCCCAGGCGACGAACGCGTCGAGCACGGCCGCCGGCGACCCGTCGCCGATCAGGACGTAGTCGAGCCCGAGGCTCTTGAACTCGGCGAGCAGCGCCTGCAGCCGTGCCTCCTTCGCCTCTCTGCGCCCGCGCGACTCGCCCCGCGCCAGGCGCACCCTGGCGATGCGTCCGCCGTCCGGATCGGCAAAGGGGACGACGAGCCCGTCCACGGACGGAAAGCTCTGCTCCCAGACCGGATCCTGGATCACCACCGGAACGAGATCCCAGCGGTAGCCGAGGCCGCGCAGCCACGTCTCGGCCCGCGGCGCGACGACGAAGTCGGAGCAGACGAAGACGAACGTGCCGGGCGGCAGCGAGCGCCGTCCCTGGGCGAGCTGCTCGAAGGACTCCTCGAGACCGCCGTCGGGGCCGTCGAAGCCGGCCGATCGCTGCCGTTCCTCGATCTCGCGGTGCGCGTGTTTGCGTTTCGGCTCCGCGGATT